>JBIQKL010000034.1:4026-20563 GCA_044506555.1 Hyphomicrobiales bacterium
GGACCGTAGATCCATTCGCGCATCGGCGGCGCGCTCTGGCCGAAATGGTCGACGACGCTCGCGATCCACTTCTCGGTCGGACGCATCGTCAGGATGAACTTGGAGCCGGGATATTCGCGATCGAGGAACTTGTAGATGATCGGCCAGGGGTTGTCCTGGAACGCGTCGTAGGTCTCGATGATCTCGCGGGCCTTGGCTTCCACGGTCTCGCCGATGTCCCTGTCGCGGCGCCCGAACGGCCCGGTCACCCGGTAGCCGAGTTCCATCAGGGCCATCTTCAGCGACGTCGTGCCGGTCTTGTGAAAGCCGACGCAGAAGATCTTGGGCCGGTCGGGATGGCCGGCCGGCCGGACCTTGTTCTTCTTCCGCACCCTGCCGTCTTTCGCCCGATCGCCGCGCGGCATTCCGGTTACACTCCCTTGAGGGACTTACGATATTGCGAACGCGCCTGACTAAGCCGCTTCCTGCGGCGAGGCAAGGCCACGGCGTTGCGGCGGACGGTTGCCGGCGGGTCTGCGGCCCGTCTAGCATCTGCCGCCAGACGACAGGCAGGGGGTGGAAGGAGTGAGCGTGCCGGCGGACAAGGGTTCGGGCGGCCCCGTGCAGGGACGCCGCGCCGAGATCGTCTTCTATGTCGCCGCCGTCGCCGTCGGCGCCATAACCGGTCTTCTGGGCACCGTCCTCCATCTCGGCGTCGACCGTCTCCTGACCTGGCCCGAAGTGTTGCGTTCCCACGTCGGCATGGAGGGCCATGGCTTCGTCCTCGTCACCGGGGCGATCGCAGCCGTCATGGTCCTCGTCTCGGTCTGGCTGGTGCGCCGTTTCGCGCCGGAGGCCGGCGGCTCGGGCGTGCAGGAGATCGAAGGCGCGATGGTCGGGCTCCGCCAGGTGCGGTGGCTACGCGTGCTGCTGGTCAAGTTCTTCGGCGGCTTCCTCTCGCTCGGTTCCGGCCTCGTGATCGGCCGGGAGGGGCCGACCATCCACATCGGAGCCTCGGTCTCGCAGGCGTTCTGCGAATGGCTGCGACTGCCCGTCAGGGACGGGCGCGGCCTGCTCGCAGCCGGCGGCGCGGCGGGGCTCGCCGCGGCGTTCAGCGCGCCGCTCGCCTCGATCCTCTTCGTGATCGAGGAGACGCGCCGGCAGTTCCCGTATTCGCTCAAGACCTATACCGCCCTGATGCTCGCCTCGGTCACCAGCGGCATCGTCACCGAGGCGATCGCCGGACGCCGGGCGTTCATGGCGGTGACCGTGCCGGACGTGCCGCTGGTCTGGCTGCCCGCCTTCGTCGGGCTCGGAATCGTCCTCGGCGTGCTGGGCGTGGCGTTCAACCGCGCGCTGGTCTGGTCGCTCGACCTTGCGCTTGCGATCGGCCGGCGGAGCACGTTCTACATCGTGCCCGCCATCGTCGGATTCGCGGTCGGCGTGCTGCTCATCGTTCGGCCGGAGGCGACGATGGGCGGCGAGAACCTCGCGATGCAACTGATCGGTGAGAACCTGCCGCTGGCGACGCTGGCGTTCATCGTGATCGTCCGCTTCGCGATGACGATGGCGAGCTACGCGACCGGCGTGCCCGGCGGCATCTTCGCGCCGATCCTGTCGCTCGCAACCGCCGCCGGGCTGCTCTACGGCCTTCTCGTGTCGTCGGTGCTGCCGCTCCCCGCGGGCGGCGAGGCGGCCTTCGCCGTGGCCGCGATGGGCGGCCTGTTCGCCGCCACCGTCCGCGCGCCGCTGGTCGGTATCGTCCTCATCGCCGAGCTCACCGGCGCCTATACGATCCTGGTTCCGACGATCCTGACCTGCCTCTTTGCCAATCTCGTCGCCGATTGGCTCGGCGGGCGCCCGATCTACGAGGTGCTCCTCGAACGCACGCTGGCGCTGTCGGGACAGAAGCCGCCTCCACGCCCGGCGCGGAGCGCGGACGGCTCGCCGCAGATGGGCGGCTGGGATCAGCGGTAACGGCCGTACCGCCGATGTTTTGGCCGCTATGCGAAGCTGTCGTTCCGGAACCGGCGCTGCAAGCGCCGACGGGTGGCTAGCTGCCACCAAATCGCCTCAGCCGTTGGGGGAGGAATTTTCGGCCGAAATTAGTGGTCGGAGCGACTGGACTCGAACCAGCGACCCCCTGACCCCCAGTCAGGTGCGCTACCAGACTGCGCCACGCTCCGACGCGGCGCGGACTATAGTGACACTGGCCTGCTCCTGCAATGCGCGAAGCGCTGCGAACTTCTGCGGCGCCTTAGCGCGCCTGGTCCAGGATGCGCTTGAGCTCGAGCAGCTCGACCAGCGTCGATTGAAGGCACGCCGCATCCTCGGGGGCAAGGCCGGCCGGCGGCGGATGGTCGAGGCGGGCAGGGGCCGGCTGCGCCCCTGCGAGGGCATCGCGGGAGCGTTCCGGGACCGGTGTACGCGGGGCGGGCTCCGGGCGCATCTTCGCCGGCTCGGGCGGCACCGGTGCGAAGCGCATCGCGAGCCTCCGCGCATCGCTGCCGATCTTTTCCTCGTCCTCTTCCTCGTCGTCGGCAACGTCGGGCATGTAGTCGGGAACGTGCTCGGGCTGCTCGTCGGGATCGTGATACTCCGGCTCGACGTCGAACGACGGCTCTTGCCGCGCGGTCACCGAAGGGGGGGCGGCAGACGCCGGCGCGCGACGGCGTTGCGGGTCGGCGATCGGGTGTTCGTCTGTCCCGTCGTCGGCTGTGTCGGTCTCCGACCCGTTCCGATGTCCCGGCGCGCCCTCGAGCCGGTTGCGCCCGGCGGAGATGACGAACCTGGCTCCCTGCTCCTTGAGGATCCGCTGCACGCCGCGGATCGTGTAGCCCTCGCTGTAGAGGAAGAAGCGGATACCGCGGAGAAGGTCGACATCGTCCGGCCGGTAGTAGCGCCGGCCGCCGCCGCGCTTCAGCGGCTTGATCTGCGTGAAGCGCGTCTCCCAGAAACGCAGGACGTGCTGCGGCAGATCGAGATCATCCGCGACTTCGCTGATGGTGCGGAATGCGTCAGGACTCTTCGCGACCATTCTACCCCGAAGCCTGAGTGCGCCCCCAGCGCCCTCATTCGTCCGACGGCGCCGGTGCTTCCAGCTTCAGGAGCGCCGTATTGATCTTCTGCTTCAGAACGTTGCTCGGCTTGAACACCATCACCCGGCGCGGCGATATGGGTACTTCCTCGCCGGTCTTCGGATTGCGGCCGATCCGCTCGCTCTTGCTGCGTACCTGGAAGGAGCCGAAGGAGGAGAGCTTCACCGCCTCGCCGCGCTCGACCGTCGCGCAGATCTCCTCGATCACGAGTTCGACGAGCTGTGCCGATTCCGTACGGGAAAGCCCAACCGTCTTGTAAACCGCCTCACAGAGGTCGGCGCGGGTCACCGTCTTGCCGCCCATCGAACTTTGCCGCCCTGCCTCGGAGGTGTGTTGTCGAAATCTCGCTAATCAATCCAAGGCCATAGCGTATTGCCCCGCACTCGCGGAATCAACCGCCATGGCATGCCGCCGCCTTCGCCGGCTACCAGCGCAACAGCACCGCGCCCCAGGTGAAGCCGCCGCCGAGCGATTCGAGCAACAGGAGATCGCCCTTCTTGATCCGTCCGTCGCGCGACGCCTCCCACAGCGCGAGCGGGATCGACGCGGCGGAGGTGTTGCCGTGACGGTCGACGGTGCGGATCACCTTCTCGATCGGGATGCCGAGCTTCCGCGCCGTCGCGTCGATGATGCGGACGTTGGCCTGGTGCGGCACGAACCAGTCGATGTCGGCCGCCGTGAAGCCGGTCGCGGCGAACACCTCGTCGATCACGTCCGACACCATGCCGACCGCGTACTTGAAGACCTCGCGTCCCTCCATCCGGAGGTGGCCGACGGTGCCCGTCGCCGACGGCCCGCCGTCGACATAGAGCATCTCCTGGTAGCGGCCGTCGGAGCGGAGGTGGGCGGAGAGAAGCCCACGGTCGCTCCGCCATCCCGGCTGCGACTCGGCCGAGAGCACCACCGCCCCGGCGCCGTCTCCGAACAGTACGCAGGTCGTACGGTCGGTCCAGTCGAGAATCCGCGAGAAGGTCTCCGCCCCGATCACCAGGGCCCGCTTCGACTGGCCGGCGCGGATCATGGCGTCGGCCGAGGTGAGCGCGAAGAGGAATCCGGAGCAGACGGCCTGCAGGTCGAAGGCCGCGCCGTGGCGCATGCCGAGCTTCTTCTGCACCGCCACCGCCGCGGCGGGGAAGGTGTGGTCGGGCGTGGCGGTCGCCAGAACGATGAGGTCGATGTCGTTGGGAGTCAGGCCGGCATTGTCGAGCGCCGCCTTAGCCGCCTCGAAGCCGAGGTCGGAGGTGAACTCGCCGTCCGCCGCGATCCGGCGTTCGCGGATGCCGGTCCGCTGCCGGATCCACTCGTCGTTGGTATCGACGATCTTCGAGAGGTCGTCGTTGGAAAGGATCTTCTCGGGAAGGTAGCCGCCCGCCCCGAGGATTACGGACCGGGTCGTGCTCACAGAACCTCCGCCGGCACCGGCTGATTCTCCCGCTTCACGGGATGCGCGCGATAATATTCGGTCACGTCCTGATTGATCGTTTCGAGGAGCCGGTTGCGAGCCATGCTGTAGCCGAGTTCGACGGCGGTCGCGAATCCTTCCGGATCGGTGCCGCCGTGGCTCTTGATGACGATGCCGGTGAGGCCGAGGAAGACGCCGCCATTGCCGCGCCGCGGGTCCATCTTCTCCCGCAGCCGGTCGAACGCGCCCTTGGCGAGGAAATAGCCGAGGCGGGCGAAGAAGGTGCGGTTCATCGCGGCGCGGAGATAGCCGGCGATCTGCTTGGCCGTCCCCTCGGCGGTCTTCAGCGCGATGTTGCCGGAGAAGCCTTCGGTCACGACGACGTCGACGGTGCCCCTGCCGATGTCGTCGCCTTCGACGAACCCGTAATAGGCGAGGTTGGGCAGGTTCGCTTCCTTGAGCAGCTGTCCCGCCTCGCGGACGGGCTCCAGGCCCTTCATCTCCTCGACGCCGATGTTGAGGAGGCCGACCGTGGGCCTGGGGATGTCGAACAGTGCCCGCGCCATGGCGCTGCCCATCACCGCGAAGTCGAAGAGCTGCTGGGCGTCGGCGCCGATGGTGGCGCCGCAATCGAGGACCACGCTCTCGCCGCGGAGCGTCGGCCACAGCGCGGCGATCGCCGGCCGGTCGATCTCGGCCGTGGTCTTGAGGCAGAACCGGGCCATCGCCATCAGCGCGCCGGTGTTGCCGGCGGAGACCGCGAAATCGGCCTCGCCTTTCTTCACCGCCTCGATCGCCCGCCACATGCTGGAGCGGCGGCGGCCGTGGCGAAGCGCCTGGCTCGGCTTCTCGTCCATGGCGACGGTGTAGTCGCAATGCTCGAAGGTCGAGACCGCTGCTACCGCCGGGTAGCGGGCAAGGACGGGCTCGACGGAAGCCCGGTCGCCGAAGATGCGAAAGCGCATGTCCGGGCGGCGGACGAGCGCCTTGGCTGCACCGGGTACGACGAGATCGACGCCCTCGTCGCCGCCCATCGCATCAAGGGATACGGTGATATTTGTCGCCATTCACACCGCGCAACGTGGAGACTCAGGGCCGGCTATACGGCGCGACCGAACCGCGACCATAGCCGCTTCGAAGCGCACAACAAGAGCCTGGAGACGAGACCGCGCCCTCATGATTTCCGGTTCTTGAGGGAGGCGAGCGCGGCAAACGGCGATTCCGGGGCATCGTCGGGGTCGGTCGGCGCGGCCGGCAGTGCGGCGCCGGGCGCGCGCGGATAGGGATCGAGGGCGAGGCTGAAGTGTTCGAGGACGATCGCCCCGAGGTCCAGCGTCGTGCCGGCGATGACCTCCGGCTGGTCGATCTCCGGATCGACCATGATCTCGGCGCCGGGCTTCGGTTCGGGCGGCACCTCGCGCGAGCCGGCGGTTACGAAGGTCACGTGGAAGGCCTCGTCGATCGACTGCGGCGCACGCTCGAGGCTGACCACGCATGTATGGACGACCTCGGCGCGGAGCCGGCCGTCGACCACCACGAGCGCGTTGCCGGAGCGGCGGATGTCGAGATCGGCCTCGAGCAGGTCGACGGCGATCAGCTTCAGCTCGGCGGCGATCGCCGCACGCTCGGCCTCGCTCGCGACCACGCGTTCCTTGCGGCCATCGTCGCCGACGGCGCCGATTTCGAGCGGACGGGACAGGATCGGACCTTGCCTCACGTATCGTTCTCCACGGGGGCCGCCCCTTGCGGCACCGGCCACGCGAGGTCCCCGGCGATCACCCGCTCGACGGGCGTCGCTGCGAGATTGCGGTTCGCAGCAGCCATATAGGCGGCGAGCGCTTCCGCCGCCACTGGCGCGTCGCCGCCGCCGAACACGGTCCGGCCGAGAACCTCCGTGAGCGCCCGCGCGTCGCCCGAGTCCAGCGCCGCGTCATAGGCGCCGGCGCGCCCGTAATAGGCCTCGGCGAGCTTCCGCATGCGCTTGCCGACCGAGGTGTCCTTGACGCCGAGGGCGCGAAGCGCGTCGTCCATCTCCCGGCAGAAGACGTCGAAGGTGGCCTGGCCGACGGTCCGGTCGGCCTCGTCGCCCTGCCAGACGCGGCGGAGCACCAGAGCCAGATGGACCACCACCATTTCGAATCGGCCCTCGACGGTATCGGCGACGCCCAGTTCGGTGTAGAGGGCGGGGGTTCGCGCCTGCGCCACGATGGCGCCGTAAAGCGCGGCTGAAATATCGCGTTCGGGGCGCGTGCGCCGGAAGCTGGAAAACATGGGGAGCGAGCGTTCCTCGTCCGAGTTGGCAAGTCTTGCAGGCCGAGGTAGCGCACGCTAGGGGAAATGCCAAGATGGGCAATGGGTTGAGTATGATTCGCGCGACCGGACGACGGCCCCGCGCCGTGATGATGGCGGTCGTCCTCTCGATCGGCGCGGCCGGCTGCATCAGCACGGAATCACAGCACGGCTACGTCGTGCCGGAATATGCCATTGAGCAGGTGCCGGTCGGTTCCAGCAAGGACCAGGTGCTCATCGCGCTCGGCTCGCCGTCGACGACCGAGAATTTCGGCGGCGAGGCATTCTACTACATCAGCCAGACCCGCAAGCAGGCCGCGGCCTTCATGCCGGAGAAGGTGGTGAGCCAGCGCGTGCTCGCGGTCTATTTCGACAGCGAAGACCGGGTCACGCGCATCGCCGATTACGGCCTCAAGGACGGCAAGGCGTTCGATTTCGTCAGCCGCACCACGCCGACCGCCGGCAAGGACGAGAACTTCCTCAACCAGGTGCTCGGCGGCATCACCGGCGGCAAGGGCGGCAGCGGAGGCGGTCCGTTCGGCAGCAGCTAGGCTCGCGCGGCCGCCGACGTGACCCGCCGGCGGCCCGTCCCTTCCCGCTCAGGCGCGGACGAGGCGCTTGTACTTGACCCGGTGCGGGTTGGCGGCGTCGGCCCCGAGGCGGCGCACCTTGTCGGCTTCGTATTCCTCGAAGTTGCCCTCGAACCACTCGACGTGGCTGTCGCCCTCGAAGGCGAGGATGTGGGTCGCGAGCCGGTCGAGGAACATGCGGTCGTGGCTGATCACCACGGCGCAACCGGCGTAATCCTCGAGCGCGTCCTCGAGCGCGGCCAGCGTCTCGGTGTCGAGGTCGTTGGTCGGCTCGTCGAGGAGGAGGACGTTGGAGCCCTCCTTGAGGAGCTTGGCGAGGTGGACGCGGTTGCGCTGCCCGCCTGACAGCGATCCGACCTTCTGCTGCTGGTCGCCGCCCTTGAAGTTGAAGGCGCCGACATAGGCGCGGCTGTTCATCTCGCGCTTGCCGAGGCGGATGACGTCGTTGCCGCCGGAGATCTCCTCCCACACCGTCTTGTTGGGATCGAGGTCGTCGCGGCTCTGGTCGACATAGCCGAGATGCACGGTCTCGCCGAGCGTGATGGAGCCGGAATCGGGCTTCTCTTGCCCCGTCAGCATCCGGAACAGCGTGGTCTTGCCGACGCCGTTCGGGCCGATCACGCCGACGATGCCGCCCGGCGGCAGCTTGAAGGTGAGATCGTCGATCAGCAGGCGATCGCCGTAGCCCTTGGAGACATTCTCGACGTCGATGACGTTGTCGCCGAGTCGCTCGCCCGGCGGGATGATGATCTGGGCGGTGCCCGGCGCGCGCTCCTCGTTCCGCTGAAGCAGCTCGTCATAGGCACGCAGGCGCGCCTTCGACTTGGCCTGACGGGCGCGGGGGCTCGCCGCGATCCACTCGCGCTCGCGCTCCAGCGCGCGCTGGCGGGCGGCTTCCTCGCGGCCTTCCTGCGCCATGCGCTTGGCCTTCTTCTCAAGATAGGCCGAGTAGTTGCCCTCATAGGGAATGCCACGGCCGCGATCGAGCTCGAGGATCCACCCGGTGACATTGTCGAGGAAGTAGCGATCGTGGGTGACGATCAGCACCGAGCCCGGGAACTCGCGGAGATGCTTCTCGAGCCACGCCACCGACTCGGCGTCGAGGTGGTTGGTCGGCTCGTCGAGGAGGATCAGGTCCGGCGCGGAAAGGAGCAGCTTGCAGAGCGCCACGCGGCGCTTCTCGCCGCCGGAGAGCCGGGTGACGTCGGCGTCGCCCGGCGGGCAGCGGAGGGCATCCATCGCCATCTCGACCTGGCTGTCGAGATCCCACAGGTTCTGGCTGTCGATCTGGTCCTGGAGCTTGGCCGCCTCGTCGGCGGTCTCGTCCGAGTACTCCATCATCAGCTCGTTGTAGCGGTCGAGGATCGCCTTCTTCGCCGCCACGCCTTCCATCACGTTGCCGAGCACGTCCTTGGTCGGGTCGAGCTGCGGCTCCTGCGGCAGGTAGCCGACGGTCGCGCCCTCCGCCAGCCACGCCTCGCCGCCGAACTCCTTGTCCATGCCCGCCATGATCCGGAGCAGCGTCGACTTGCCCGAGCCGTTCGGGCCGAGCACGCCGATCTTGGCGTCCGGATAGAACGAGAGGTTGATGTTCTCGAGGACCTTCTTGCCCCCGGAATAGGCCTTGGTCAGGCCCTGCATGTGGTAGATGAACTGGCGCGCCATGATGATCTCCGCCGGGCCGCCGTCAGGCGTAGCCGGCTCGCGTCGTGGGTGGGAAAGGGATCGGCGGCGTTCATTAAGGGATTGGGGCGCCCGGGTGCAAGGGGTGGCAAAAGGACACGCCGTCGGCGCGCCGGCCTCGCTCGGCTCGATCTCGAATCACGGACGGTCGTCCGCCGTGCCCGTTCGCGAAGAGGCCGTGTCGTCGTGCTCGCGCCGCAAGCGGCTCGACCGGGCGGGAAGATCATTCCTTCAAGCCACCTCATGCGGCAGCTAAAATCCGCGTGCGTGCCCGCAATCGAAACCGTTTGCCTCGGCGCGGCGCATGGCGGCCACTAGCTTTGGCGCCCTCCGGCGGGGCGAGCCCGGCCGTTTCCTTCGTGGAGCGAATAGATGAAGTTCCGTTTCCTCGCCGGCGCGGCGCTGGCGCTGTCCGTCGCGGCCGCCACGTCGCAGGTGCGCGCCGAGGCGCCGACCACCATTCTCAACGCGTCCTATGACGTCGGCCGCGAGCTGTTCGCCGCGATCAACGAATCGTTCGTCGCCGACTACGCCGCCAAGACCGGTGTGACCGTCACCGTCGATCAGTCGCACGGCGGCACCTCGCGCCAGGCGCGCGCCATCCTAGAGGGGCTCGAGGCGGACGTCGTCACCTTCAACCAGGTGACCGACATTCAGATCCTTCATGACCGGGGCAACCTCGTCTCGGCCGACTGGCAGGCGGAGTTCCCGGACAACTCGTCGCCCTTCTATTCCCTGCCGGCGTTCCTCGTCCGGGCCGGCAACCCGAAGAACGTCAAGGACTGGAGCGACCTCGCCCGTGACGACGTCAAGGTCGTGTTCCCCAATCCGAAGACCTCCGGCAACGCCCGCTACACCTACCTCGCGGCCTACGCCTTCGCCCTCGAGCAGAACGGCGGCGACCAGGAGAAGGCGCAGGAATTCATCGCCAAGCTGTTCGACAACGTCCCGGTGTTCGACACCGGCGGCCGCGCCTCGACCACCACCTTCATCGAGGCCAAGACCGGCGACGTGCTGATCACTTTCGAGACCGAGGTGCGGGGCATCCAGAAGGAATACGGCGCTGACAACGTCGAGATCGTCATTCCCTCGATGAGCCTGCTGGCCGAGTTCCCGGTGGCCCTTGTCGATTCGGTGGTCGACAAGCGCGGCTCGCGCGATCTCGCCAAGGCATATCTCGACTATCTCTACACTCCCGAGGCGCAGCGGATCATGGCCGAGTACGGCAGCCGGGTCCGCGATCCCGCCGTCGCGGCGGAGTTCAAGGATCAGTTCCCCGAGGTGCGCCTGGTGACCGCCGAGGACGTGTTCGGCGGTTGGGCGAAGATCTCGGAGGAGCACTTCGCCGAAGGCGGCATCCTCGACCGGCTTTATGGCGAGCGCTGACCTCTGCTAGAGGGACGGCGGGATTGACCGGCGGGGGCCGCATCGCGGCTCCCGTCGCGGCGTTTGGAAGGGGATGAAGACGGCGAGATGCGGTATCGCGTGATCCCGGGCATGCCGCTGGCGCTGGGCGTGACGGTGCTCTACGTCTCGCTGATCATCTGCCTGCCGATCGGGGTGCTCCTGTTCAAGGCCGGTAGCCTCGGCTTCGAGCAATATTGGCGGATTGTCACGGCGCCGCGGGCGCTGGCGAGCTACCGCGTCACGCTCCTGTCCGCTTTCGGCGCGACCGTCTTCAACACGCTGTTCGGGTTCCTGCTGGCCTGGGTGCTGGTCCGCTACCGGTTTCCCGGCCGGCGATTTCTCGACGCCCTCGTCGATCTGCCCTTCGCGCTGCCCACGGCGGTGGCCGGCATCGCGCTCACTACGCTGTTCGCCGCCGAAGGCTGGTTCGGAGCGCCCCTGGAAATTCTCGGCATCCAGGTGGTCTACACGCCGCTCGGCATCATGATCGCCATGGCCTTCACCAGCCTTCCCTTCGTCGTCCGGAGCGTGCAGCCGGTGCTCCATGACCTCGAACCGAGCGCCGAGGAAGCCGCACAGACCCTGGGCGCGAGCGAGATCCGGACATTCAGGAAGGTGCTGCTGCCGCTGGTCACGCCGGCGCTGCTCGCCGGCGCCTCGCTCGCCTTCGCCCGGAGCCTCGGGGAGTTCGGGGCGGTCATCTTCATCGCCGGCAACCAGCCCAACTCGACCGAGATCACGGCGCTCTTGGCCTTCATCCGGCTCGAGGAATTCTCCTACGAATCCGCCGCCGCGATCGCCTCGGTGATGTTGATCGCGGCGTTCCTGATGCTGGCGCTGACCAATGCGCTGCAGGCCCTGTTCCTCCGTCGGATGGTCGGTTGATGGTCGCGCGCGCCGCCAACCGGATCGGCGACCGGCCGCTGTGGCGCGGCCTGTTCATCGGCATCGCGCTGGTGCTCACGGCGCTGATCATCGTGACGCCGATCCTGGTCATTGTGGTCAAGGCATTCTCGGCCGGGATCGGCGCCTACGTGTCGAACATCATGACGCCCGACACGCTCCACGCGATCTGGCTGACTGTGCTGGTGGCGTTGATCGTGGTGCCGATCAACACGGCGTTCGGCGTCGCCGCGGCCTGGGCGGTGACCAAATTCACCTTCCCCGGCAGGAAGCTGCTCATCGCCATCATTGAGATCCCGTTCTCGGTCTCTCCGGTGATCGCCGGCGCCGCCTACCTGTTCGTCTATGGGACGCAGGGGCTGTTAGGCCCGTTCCTGGTCGCCCACGACATCAAGATCCTGTTTGCGATCCCCGGCATCGTGCTCGCGAGCATGTTCGTCACCGCGCCGTTCGTCGCGCGCGAGCTGATCCCGCTGATGCAGTCGCAGGGCACCGAGGAGGAGACGGTCGCCGTCTCGCTCGGCGCCGGCGGGCTGACCACGTTCCTCAAGGTCACGCTCCCCAACATCCGCTGGGCGCTGCTCTACGGCATCGTCCTCTGCAACGCGCGGGTGATGGGCGAATTCGGCGCGGTGTCGGTGGTCTCGGGCAACATCCGCGGCCAGACCAACACGCTGCCGCTCCACATCGAGCTGCTCTACCATGACTACAACGCGGTCGGCGCCTTCGCCGCCGCCTCGGTGCTGACGGTGATCGCGCTCTTCACGCTCGTCGCCAAGACCATCCTCGAACAGAAGGAGGAAGGACTGGGCGCGGGTCGGCACTAGCGGGGCCGCGGCAGGCTTCCGCTATCGCCGCCGCGCGTAGAGTGCCATCGCGACGGGTGCGCAGATCGCGGTCACCACGGCGGGGCCGATCAGCGACAGGCCGATGATCCCGAGCGTCGCGGTGCCGCCCATCAGGTCGCGGACGGCGGTGACCAGGATCGCGACCGGGTTGACGTGGATGAATTCCTGGAGCCACCACGGCATCGTCGCGGGGTCGACGAAGATGTTCGAGGCGAAAGTGAGCGGCATCAGCACCAGCCAGCTCATCGTCATCACCACCGACGGCGTGCGCACGACCATCGCGAGCACGACGAAGATCCAGCTCATCCCGAAGCCGAAGACGTTGAGGAGGACGAGGGAGGCGAGAATGCCGGCGAAACCGGCCTCCGGGCGGAAGCCGAGGATGAAGCCGATGACGATCACGATCAGCGACGAGATCGTGTAGCGGACGGTGTCGCCGGCCATCGCCCCGACGATCGGGGAGGCGCGCCAGATCGGGATCGAGCGGAAGCGGTCGAAAACCCCCTTCGAGATGTCCGAATTGAGCGTGAAGCCGGTGTAGATCGTGGTGAAGGTGACGGTCTGGACCAGGATGCCGGGCAGGAGGAACTGGATATAGGCGTCGGGCGAGCCGGCCAGCGCCCCGCCGAACAGGTAGGTGAACATCACCGTGAACATCACCGGCGTGACGATCACGTCGAAGAGCTGCTCCGGCATGTGCTTGACCTTGAGCAGTGCCCGCCAGCCGAAGGTAAGCACATTGGCGATCGCGCCAGGCGGCTCGGGCCGCCTGTCCGGCGCCAGCACCCGGGCGAGATCCTCGCCGACGATCAGGCTTTCGCTCGCGTCGGTCATGTCAGGCGGGCGCGTCCATCAGGGCAAAGATCCTGCCGTGCTTCGAGGCGGTGGCAAGGTCGTTGCGCTTCAAGGCCAAGCGAACGGTCTCGAGCCTCCGCGCGTCGTCGAGCGACATCCGCGGCGACCACGCACCTTCATCCTCGATCAGGACGATGGGAACCTCGGCGGCATAGTCGCCGGCCTGGACGAACTCTACGGACTGCCTTCTCATTGCGATCTGCGCCTGGTGAAATCGGACGACCATCGAAGCGGGTCTGGCCGATATGCGGTGATGAGGACGGCCGGCGACTGCGCGCCCCCGCGGAATGTCCCAGACAATGTGGACGGGATTATCGTCCCCGTCGCGCTGGAGGACAAGCACCAAGGGGCCTCGGTTGGCCTGAGGATAATCCTCCACGACTACCGCGTCATCGTCCGCCGACAACTCGCGAAACCCGTGCTGCGTGACCTCGACCTCGCCCTTCGCCACGAGCACGCGGACTCGGAGGAGCACCTCGCTCATGCCGTTTCGTCCGGCTGCGAGCCGTTCGTCTCCTCCGCCGGGTGGCCGGTGAGGGCGAAGAACACCTCGTCGAGGCTCGGTTGGCCGAGTGAGAACTCCGATACGGATATGCCGGCGGCGGCGAGGTCCGAGATGCCCGCCGCGGCGCGGTTCGGGTCGGCAAGTTGGACGGTGAGGCTCCGCGGGTCGTTGTCGTGCTGGACCCCGTCGCCGTAGCGGGCGACCAGGATCGGGGCGGCGCGCTCCCGGTCCGCCGCCTCGGCGAGACGGACGTGGAGCACGCCGGTGCCCACCGACGCCTTCAGCTCGGCACTCGGCCCCTCGGCGATCACCCTGCCATGGTCGATGACGGCGATGCGGTCGGCGAGCTGGTCGGCCTCCTCGAGATATTGCGTGGTGAGGAGTACCGTCGTGCCGTTCCGGGTGAGCATCCGGATGATGTCCCAGACCTGGTTGCGGCTCCGCGGGTCGAGGCCGGTGGTCGGCTCGTCGAGGAAGAGCAGTTCCGGCGTGACGACGAGGCTCGCGGCGATGTCGAGGCGTCGCCGCATGCCGCCGGAGAAGTTCTTCACCTGGCGCTGTGCCGCCTCGGCGAGGCCGAAGGCTGGGAGCAGCTCGCCGGCGCGTTCGATCGCCTGCCGCCGCGGATAGCCGAGCAGGCGCCCGAGGAGCACGAGATTCTCGTGGCCGGTCAGATCCTCGTCGACCGAGGCGAACTGCCCGGTCAGGCTGATCCGGCGGCGGACCGCGTCGGCTTCGGCGACGACGTCGAGGCCGAGCACGCGGGCGCTGCCGCCGTCGGGCTTGAGGAGCGTCGAGAGCACGCGGACGGTGGTCGTCTTGCCGGCACCATTGGGTCCGAGCACGCCGTAGATCGACCCGCGGCGAACGAGCAGGTCGATCCCGTCGACGGCGCGATTCTCGCCGAAGGTCTTGACGAGGCCCATCGTCTCGATCGCGTGGGCGGACGTGTCGTTCAAGGCGGGTGTTTCCTCGGCACGGGGGACGGCAAGCATGACGGACGGGACGGTCAGACGATGGCAGCAGCACGGCTCGCATCGCCCGCGCCGCGTCGCGCCTTCTAGCGCGACTTGCCTTGTAGCGCTACGCCGTGTTGCCGGCGTTCGGCCGGTAGGTCCCGAAGCTCCAGACGTTGCCCTCGGGGTCGCGGACGATGAACTCGCGGCTGCCGTAGTCGCGGTCGGTGAGCCCTTCGAGGACGGTGACGCCGGCCGCCTTCGCCTTGGCGAACAGGGCGTCCGGGTCGTCGACGGCGACGTAGGTCGACTTGGCGCCGGGGACGACGTCGTTGCCGACCATCGCGCCGTAGCCATCCTCGGCAAGCGTCCCCAGCATGATCATCGACGTGCCGAAGGCGAGCTCGGCGTGTTGAACGACGCCTTTCTCGTCCTTGTAGTTGGCATGAAGGGTGAAGCCGGAGATGCCGGTCAGCCAGCCGATCATCGCGTCGGCATCGCGGTAGCGGAAGGTCGGATAGATGCGGGGCGCTTCGTTCGGAGCAGACATGGCGGATCTCCTTCGTCTCGGGGGCCAACGCGCCCTCCATGCCAGACGTTCCGGCGCCCTGGATTGAACAAATGTTACCTGGCTATCCCGTGTCCCGGTGCCCGCTACGATCCCGCGCGCCAGGCGGACGGCGTACTGCCGGCGAGCGCGGTGAACTCACGGATGAGATGCGCCTGGTCGGCGTAGCCGCAGGCGGCGGCGACATCGGCCCAGCCCGCCCCGCTGCCGCTCGCGGCCATCGCCTGTGCGCGACCGAAACGAGCGATGCGCGCGATCATCTTCGGCGCGAGCCCCACTTCCTCCCGGAAGCGCGAGACCAGATGCTTCCGGCTCCATTCGAGCCCTGTCGCAATCGTCCCGATCGGCAGGGCGCCGCCGGTCTCGACGATGCGGTCATAGGCCCAGGCGACGGCCGGGCTCGGGCCGCTCCGTTCAGCGAGCCGGGCGCCGATCGCGGCTTCGGCGAGCGCGAAACGCCGGCGCCAGCTCCGCTCCTGGCCGAGCCGCTCGCGGAGCCCGGCGAGGCCGGTGTCGCCGAGATCGTCGAGACACACCATCCGTTCGGCGAGCTCGTGCATCGGCCGGCCGAAAAGACGATAGGCGCCAAGCGGGGTGAGGTCGATCTGGAGGCAATGCGCGGCACCGCTGGAGGTCACGCGGACCGGCCCGGAGGTGAGCCCGGCGGTGAAGCTCTCGATGCGGTCGTCAGGGCCGGGGTCGCGGGCAAGCGCGATGGCAAATGGCTCGCCGAAGCTGACGATGATCGGCACCACCAGCGATGCGGTCTCGGTCATGCGGATCGGGCGCCGGAGGGTCTCGCGATATCCCGTGATCCGCGTCACGAGGCCGGCAAGCGTCGGGGAGACCCTGTGACGGAGGAGGACCTGGCCGGCGCCGGTCTCGTCCACGTACTCGACGCTGTCCTCGGGAGCGGCCATCGGCCCGTCCTCGTGTCGCGCGGTCCGAGCTGCGCCGATCCAGGCGCGGTCGCGCGCCTTATTCGTCCCTGGGCGCGCGGTGACGGCTCACGGAGGTGGCGGCATCGACATAGGCTTCCTGCCGCTCGACGCTCCAGTATTTGAGCTCGTCGAGCGGGATGTCGATCCCGGTGACCGCGCAGCGCACGAAGCTGCCAGGCGTGATCACCTGGAAGTCGCCGTCGAGATAGCGAAGCCGCGCCAATCCGCCGCGTCCGTGACGTTCGATCCGGTTCATACGGCGACCATAGCCGGCCTCGCGGCGCCCGCGCAAATCAAGTCTCCATCTCATTGATTCTGGCCGCCCAGAATGCCGTTGAGGAGGTCCTCGACCGCCTGCTGCTCCTGGCTTTTGTTGTTCTTGTTGTTCTTCTTGTTATTTTTCTTCTTGCCGCCGCCCTTGCCGTCGTTCTCGGGCTGCTGGGCCACCGGAGCGTCGGCGGGCTGCTGCTGAGACTTCTGGCCGCCCTGGCCCTTGCCGCCGCCGGTGAGGGC
>JBIQKL010000034.1:20663-24542 GCA_044506555.1 Hyphomicrobiales bacterium
GGCGCCGCGAAGTCCTGCAGCTTGCCGTTCTTGTTCGCGATCTTGGCACTGAGCCGGTAGTTGATGGTCTGCGCCGAGAGGTCGATGGTGCCGGCGCCGGCGAGCTGGAACTGGGGACCGGCCATCACCAGGTCGTTGTTGGTGACGATGCCCTTGTCGATGTTGAAGGTGGCGCCGACCTGGGTGAACTGTGTCTTGTCGTTCGACGGCTGCCAGCCGAGCAGCGTGTTCACCGACAGCGACTGCAGCATCTTCGGGATGTCGACGCCCCGGATGGCGCCGTTCTGGACGTCCATGCTGCCCTTTCCGGAGAGCGAGCGGGTGAGGGCCGACGTGCTGTTGCCGGACGCCTGCAGGTCGAACGCGAAGTTGCCGCTGCCCTCGATGCGGTTGAAGCCCATGGCATCGTTGAGAAAGGCGAGGGCGTCGACGCCGGCGAGACGGAAGCTCGCCCCGACCGCCGGCGTCTTCGAGGCGCCGTCGACGGCGATCGCGCCGGTGCCGGAGCCGGAATAGAGCGCCATCTCGGTGAGGTTCGCATCGAGCCGGCCGTTCTCGATCTTCACCGTCAGCGCCGACGGGCCGATCTTGATGTCGTTGGCGACGATCGCGTTGGCCTTGAGGTTGAGGTTGGCGTCCATCGCCTTGAGGCCGGAGAAGTCGATCGGGGTATCGCCGCCACCGGCGCCGCCCCCGCCGGAGCCTCCACCGCCGCCCCCGCCGGCGTCCGCCGCGGCACCGCCACCACCACCGCCACCGCCCTTCGCCGCGGCGAGGTAGGGCGAGACGTCGAGGGTTTCGACGGCAAGGCCGGCGGCGAGCGTCGGCTTGGCGCCGAAGCTGAACTTGCCGGTGCCGACGCCGCTGGTCTTGTCGAGCGTGAAGTTGGCCTTGTCGAAGGAGAAGCTGTCAGCCGTCAGCTTCACGTCGCCGGCGATCGAGAACTGGCGGAGGCCGCGCCCGGCCTCCATCGGCTGGCCGATCCAGGCGAGCAGGTCGCGGAGCGACCCGGTCGAGAGCGAGATCCGTCCCGCGCCGAGGCCGTCGAGACCCGCGGCGCCGTCGAAGCCGACATTCACCCGGTCCGACTTCGCATTGAAGGTGATCGGCACGTCGCGGCCGAGCAGCAGCGGACGCCCGTCGACTGTCGCTGCGACGGCGAAACGGGTGCCGCGCCAGGTGACGCTGCCCTCCGCCGTCATCGGCGAGGTCAGCGACTGGAAGCTGGTGGTGATGTCGATGTCCTCGATCGTGTTCGCCGATTTGTCGCCGCCCACCATGTCGGCAAGGTCGAGGCCGGTGACGCGGGCGTCGGTGAGGGTCACCGCGCCGCTCGCCTGGAGGTTCGAGGCCAGCGCATTGCTGTTGCCGCCCTGCGTGGCGAACTTGACGTCGAAGCCGGCGGTACCCGTGACGGGAGCGGACTGGCCGGCAAGGGCTAGCACCGCGGGCAGGTCGACGCCGTTCATCTTGACCGCGCCGGAGACGGTCGGCTCGGCGGCGCGCGCGTCGACGACGACGTTGCCCGAGCCCGGCGCACCGTTGATCTCGATGGAGCGGATGCCGGCCTGGAGCACGCGGTCGGCGAGGGCGATGTCCATGCCGAGGTTGCGGGCGCTCATCTCGCCCGAGACGATCTCCTCCGCCGTGAAGTCGACATTGGCATCGAGAAGGCCGAGCATCGAGAAGTCGATCGGATCGCTGCCGCCGCCGGCGCTGCTTCCGCCTTCGGCGGCAGGCGCCGTGAACTGCGCCAGATCGACCTTGCCGAGCGCCAGCTTCATGCCGATCCCGGGGCGCTCACGGTCGTAGGCGGCGCGCAGCCCGCCCTGGACCGACATATCGCCGAGCGTGCCGGCGAAGGATTCCATGAGGACATCGGAGCCGGTCGCGACCAGCTTGCCGTCGAGGGCGAACTTGCCGAAGCCCGGCGCGTCGGGGAGGGGAGCGAAAGCGGCGAGGAACGTCCGGAGCGAGTCGCCCTCGGCGGTCCAGGTTCCGGCAAAGAGGTTGTCGCCGTCGAAGGCGATGCCGGCGAGATTGGCGTTGCCGCCCCCGGTCGACAGCGTGAGGTCGACTGGAATTTGCTCGAAACGGTCAGCCTGCGCGCGCTCCCCGACCTTCAGCGCGATCTTATGATCGACGCCGAGATATCGGAACGTGCCGTTCACCGATCCCGGTCCGGTGATGCGCGGCATGTCCATGGTGAGATTGACGCCGTCGATAGTCTCCTCGGTGCCGCTCCGGCGGTCGCGATAGACGAAGGTGCCGTCGACGATGGTGACGCGGCCGATGGAGAGCTTGTCGAGGCCGGTAATCACCTCGGCGGTGGCCTCGGGCACCTCGGGCTGTGCGGCGATCAGGTCCTCGATGCTCTGCTGCGCGGTTGCCGGAGCGGGGCCCGACCAGTTGCTGACGCCGTTCTCGTCGTATTCCAGGACGATCCGCGGCCGCTCGATGGTCAGCGCGTTGATCTCGACGTTGCCGCCGATCAGCGGGAGGAGGCTCAGGCCGAAGGAGACGGAATCGACGGCGAAGGCCTCGCCCTCGCCGGTGAGGCCGCCGAGTCCGACGCCGCCGGCCGAAAGCCGGGCGGTGGGCAGGACGCTGATCGCGATCGGCCCGTCGATCCGGACATCGCGACCCGTCGCCTCCTCGAGGCGGGCGACCAGCTCCGCCCGGACCGTCTCGGACGGGATGAAGAGCGGCAGCGCGAACAGCGCCCCGACGATCAGGACGACGACTATGCCGAGGCCGATCAGGATTTTCTTCATGGCACGACTCCGGGTCGGCGGACTTCCGAATCACGAATTGTTGCAGGCTATTGCAGCGGAGTCGTGGCGAGAGCACCACCCCGGCGCGCCGCGCTGTCGCGGCGCGTGACTTCGCGCGCCGGTTCCACTAACAAACGGCGTCCCTCAAACTGGCCGTTCTCCCATGCCCGACCTGCTGCTCGAACTGTTTTCCGAAGAGATTCCTGCAAGAATGCAGCGGAAAGCTGCCGACGACCTGCGAAAGCTGGTCACCGATGCGCTGGTCGAGGCGGGCCTGGCTTATGACGGCGCCAAGGCCTTCGCCACGCCGCGGCGGCTGGCGCTGACCGTGCACGGCGTTCCGGCCCGTTCGCCGGACCGGCGCGAGGAGCGGAAGGGCCCGCGGGTCGGCGCGCCGGAGAAGGCCGTTGAGGGCTTCCTCAAGGCGGCGGGGCTCGCTTCGATCGACGACGCCAAGATTCAGCCGGACAAGAAAGGCGATTTCTACCTCGCCGTGGTCGAGAAGCCGGGGCGGCCGGCCGAAGAGGTGATCGCCGAGGTCGTGCCGCCGATCGTCCGGAGCTTCCCCTGGCCGAAATCGATGCGCTGGGGGCCGCGTTCGGCAAAGCCGGGAAGCCTCTCCTGGGTCCGGCCGCTGCACTCGATCCTTTGCGTCTTCGGCCCCGAGACCAGCGACACCGAGATCGTACGCTTCGACATCGACGGCATCGCTTCGGGCGACGTCACCCGCGGCCATCGCTTCATGGCGCCGGATAAGATCACGGTGAGGCGTTTCGACGACTACGTGGCCAAGCTCGAGAAGGCGAAGGTCGTGCTCGATGCCGACCGGCGGAAGCAGATCATCCTTGCCGATGCCCGCGACCGGGCGCTGGCGCAAGGGCTCGAGCTGGTCGAGGACGAGGGCTTGCTGGAGGAGGTGGGCGGGTTGGTCGAATGGCCGGTGGTGCTGGTCGGCTCCTTCGATGAGGCATTCCTCACCATACCGCCCGAGGTGATCCGCGCGACGATCCGCGCCAACCAGAAATGCTTTGTGCTTCAAAGAGCGAATAGCGAATTGCGAATAGCGAATAGTGACGAGACGGCGCCGCCTGGCGACTACTCGCTA
>JBIQKL010000034.1:24642-36910 GCA_044506555.1 Hyphomicrobiales bacterium
AGGCACGACCTCGTCGATGCGGTGCTGTCGCTGCCGTCTGCATCCTCCCACGACCCGAACGCGGAGGGGCAGGGGCAGGGTGCCGCGGACGACCTGCTCCTCGTCGTGCGGCGGGTCGAGGCGCTGGGGCGGCTGCTCGACACCGAGGACGGCAAGTCGCTGCTGGCCGGAACCAAGCGGGCGACCAACATCCTCCGCGAGGAAGAGAAGAAGTCCGGTGCGGCGTTCACCGGCGCCGTCGATCCGGCGCTGCTCCGGGAGCCGGAAGAACGGGCGCTGTTCGAGGCGGTCGGCGCCGCCACGGGCGCGGCGCAGGCGGCCGCCGCGATCGAGGACTATGACGGTGCGATGCGGGCGCTGGCGGCGCTCCGCGGCCCGGTCGACGTGTTTTTCGACAAGGTTCGCGTCAACGACGACGACCCGGCCGTCCGCGAGAACCGCCTCCGCCTCCTGAACCAGATCCGGACGGCGACGCTCGCCGTTGCCGATTTCTCCAAGATCGAGGGCTGATCGCCATGGCACCGCCGACGACCTTCCGCCATCCCTATGCGAAGCAATCCGCATACTTTGCGATCGCCATCGGCGTCATCATGCTGGCGATATGGGTCTACTTCCTGGCCACCGGACAGACCGCCAGCCTCGAGGCCACCGGCCTCGGCACCACGCTTCACATCGTTGGCGAAGTGGTGACGGCGCTGTTCCTGATCTATTCGGGATGGGGGCTGGTGACCGGGAAGCGCTGGTCGGAGCGGGCCTTCCTGCTCGCCAACGGCATGCTGCTGATCGCGATCATCCACGCCATCGCCTGGTACGGCGATCGCGGGAACATGGCGCTGGTGATCTTCTTCGTGCTGGTCGCGATCGCTTCGGTATTTTTCGTCATCCGCGCCGAGGAATGAGCGAGAACCGCCCCCGACCTTGGGCTGGGGAGCCGGAAGGGAGCGGTTCCGCCTCGAGGCTTTCGCCTCGAGCTCGCAGACCCGGTCAGATCCAGTAAGGCGGTGCGCCCCAGTAGCCGTAGATCGCGCTGTCCCGATTGGCGTCGGGCTTCTCCCACCACAACTCGTCGCGACGGTATTTCGGGGCGCCCTTCAACTGCTCGTCGGTGACGTTGACCTCGTAGCCGCCGAGGCTCGTGTTGTAGGTCAGCACCGACCAGGGCAGGGGATAGGATTCCTCGCCGATGCCGAGGAAGCCGCCGAAATTCATGACCGCATAGGCCGCCTTGCCCGAACGCTTGTCGATCATGATGCGCTCGACGTAGCCGACCTTGTCGCCGTTCGAACGATAGACGCTGGTGCCCTCTACCTTGTCGCTGGCAATCAGCTCATGGGTCTCGCGCGTCGCGACGTCTGCAGACGCTACAGTGCCGGTCGTGGTATTCATCTCTGATCTCCATCACGTCCCTTGTGCCCGGACAACGACCCCGATGATCGATGGTTCCGCGGTAACGCTGCGCAAAGCTTTTGCTGCGAAGAAAGGGCATGATCTGCGCTGCCGATTCGCCATGTGGCGAACGCGAGCTGGAGGAAGCCGATGACCATCACCGTTGCCCACATCACGCCGATCCTGGCGCTCATCGGAGGCATCGTGATCCTGATCGCGCCGCGGATTCTCGCCTATATCGTGGCGGTCTGGCTGATCATCTACGGCGTTCTCGGCATCTGGCCGAACCTGCTCGGATAACCGGCGCTATCAGCCGATCTCCACCACGAGTCGGCCGCGTACCTTTCCGGCAACGATGTCGTGGGCGGCGTTGACGATGCCGCTCCAGGGCATCGTCGTGGTCATTTCCGCGAGCTTCTGACGATCGAGATCGCGAGCCAGCCGCATCCACGCCTCGACGCGACGTTCCGGCGCCGCGTGCGACGATTCGATCCCGACCAGCGAGACGCCGCGGAGGATGAACGGGGCGACCGACGTCGCCAGTTCGAAGCCGGCGACATTGCCGCAGGCAGCCACGGCGCCGCCGGTATCGGTCATCGACAGGACATTCGCGAGGACCGGTCCGCCGACGACGTCGATGGCACCGGCGAACCGCTCCTTGCCGAGGAGCTTCGGCGCCGCCTCCAGTTCGGACCGGGGCATGATCTCGTCGGCCCCCAGGGACAGGAGGTAGTCGCGCTCGTGATCGCGGCCGGTCACGGCAATCACCGGATGCCCCAGGCGCGAGAGGATCGAGATCGCCATCGACCCGACCCCGCCCGAGGCTCCGGTCACCACCACGGGCCCGCTGTCGGGACGAACGCCGTGCGCCTCGAGCGCCAGCACCGACAGCATCGCGGTATAGCCGGCGGTGCCGATCGCCATCGCCTCGGCGGTGGTGAACTGGGGCGGCAGCGGCGTGATCCAGCCGCCTTGGACGCGGGCCATCTGGCTGTAGGCGCCGTAATGGGTCTCGCCCAATCCCCAGCCGTTGACGAGGACGTTGTCGCCCTCACGGATACCGTCGTGGCGCGATGCGACGACCGTGCCGGCGAGGTCGATGCCGGGGATCATCGGAAACCGGCGAACCACCGGGAGCTTGCCGGTGATGGCGAGCCCGTCCTTGTAGTTGACCGTCGAGTGGGCGACGGCGACGTCCACGTCGCCGTCCATGAGATCGGCGGGGGTCAGTTCCGCTTCGGCGACGGACTGCTGCCGCGTTGCGTCGTCCCGAGTGATGAGCAGGGCTTTGAAGCGGTTCACCGGCGGGCTTCCTCCGAACATATCTGCCGGCGAGGCTACGCCAAGCCGCCGCCGCCGTCACCCCGCGAAGGCCTGCACGGATCCGGGTCTCTCGACCCGGCGCTCGGCGATCGGCGTGAGGAAGAACCCCATCGTCGAACGCGGGCCGAAATTCAACGCGGCGACGGCGCAGCCGGCGATGATGATGAGCGCCGTCGAGCGGGTAACGATCCTTGCGGTCGCGCCCGCGCCGCTCATCGGCCGGCGAGGCGGACGGGAAACAGGGTCGGCGCGTTCCGTCCGGCGCGATCCGGGGAGCCGGCGCCGCGTCGGGTCGATGGCGGAGCCCTGCGCCCGGCACCCTTCTGCTCGCGGCCGGACGCGGCCCTGGCAAAGGCGAGGGCATCCGCGATCGGGCCGTCGAAGGCAATCGCCCCGTGGTCGAGCACGATGCCGCGATTGCAATTGCGGGCGAGGACGCTGTCGGAGTGCGAAGCCATCATCAGGATCTTTGCCTGGCCCATCAGGCGCGTGAGCCGTTCGGTCGCACGGCTTTGGAAGCTCGCGTCGCCGGCGCCGATCACCTCGTCGATCAGCAGGATGTCGGCGGGTGCGGCGGTCGAAACGCCGAAGGCAAGCCGGAGCTGCATGCCGGCGGAATAGGTACGCACCGGGCGCCTCATCGCGTCGCCAAGCTCGGCAAAGGCGACGATGTCGTCGCGATAGAGCTCGATCTGCTTGAGGCTGAGGCCTGCGGATACGCCGAGCAGCTTGATGTTCTCGTATCCGGTCGCATCGGCGTCCATGCCCGCCGAAACGTTGAACAGGCTGGCCCTGCTTCCTTCCGTCAGCAGATGGCCGTCCCGGGGCCGGTAGATGCCGGCGACCGTCCTGAGCAGCGTCGATTTTCCCGAGCCGTTGTGGCCGATCAGCCCGACCCGTTCGCCATCCTTGATCTCGAACGAGATCGCGCGCAGCGCGTGAACCACCGGCGCCGGCGTCTTCGGGCCGCGCCCCAGGGAAAGCGCCCTTTGCTTCAGTGACGTGTGGCTGTAGTCGAAGATCGCGAACCTGACATCCAGGTTCTTCGCTAGGATCTGCGCCATGCAGGCCGCTCCCTACAGCCAGTACGCCAGCCGACGCTCGGTCAGCGACATGCCATAGAGGCCGACCAGGGTCACGACGGCCGAAATCCCGATGACGACCGCCCATGTGCTGAGCGACGGCACGACCCCCATGAGAGGATCGCGCACGATGGCAATGAGATAGGCGAACGGGTTGAGGTGAACGATGAGATCGGCACGCCCGCCGAGGCGATCCGTCGTCCAGAGCACCGGCGTCACGAAGAACAGGATCGTGACCAGTGATCCCATGATCGGCGGGATGTCCCGATAGCGGACACTGATGATCCCGAGGAGAATCGCCAGCCAAAAGCCGACATAGGCATTGATCGCGACCCCCGGTATCGCCAGAAGGGCGGCCGGTGTGAGGCCGACCAGGAAGATGATCCACACGGCGACCACGACGATCGCATTGTGGGCGAGGATGAGCAGCTCGCGGGCGATCAGCCGATAGGCGTGCACGCTGATCGGAAACAGCCGCTGCTGCATGGTCGAGGCCGATGCGATGAACGTCGTGCAGCCGCCGGTCAGGACAGCCGATATGAACATCCATATCACGTAGGAGACGGTGAGCCGCGGCATGTATTCCGACACCGGCAAGCCGAAGAGCCCGGCGTAGACTATGCCGATGCCGGCCACGAAAAGCGCGACGCTCAAGGTGAGCCAGAACTGCCCGATCTTCGACCGCCGGTAGCGGGCGTGGATGTCATTCCGGGCCATGGTCCACCAGTAGTCGCGGTACCGGAGCCCGTTGACGACATCATGCCAGGCACTCTCCACAGAGCACGCCTCTCCTGCAGCCGACGGGCCTACACCCCGCCGCCGTTGGCGATAGACACTCCACCGCGGCGATGCAAGAGGGCATGGGGCCGCCTGCAGGGAGGGACGTTGGCCCTTAGCCGGCGTCGCCCCTCTAGCCCGACGACGGCCGGTCGCGTACATCGTCCGCCGCGGGCCGTGGCGAGGTTCCGGCATCGCAAGGAGCGTAGCGGATGGCAGTACTGGTGACCGGCGGGGCGGGCTATATCGGCAGCCACATGGTGCTGCACCTGGCCGACGCCGGCGAAGCCGTGGTGGTTCTCGACGACCTGTCCACCGGCTTCGACTGGGCCGTCGACGGGCGGGCGACCCTCGTTCGGGGCGACGTCGGCGACATCGCGCTCGTCCGCCGGCTGATCCGCGAGCACCAGATCGACGAGATCGTCCATTTCGCGGGCTCGATCGTCGTCTCCGAATCCGTCGCCCGCCCGCTCGCCTATTACGCGAACAACGTGACGGCCTCGCGCAACTTGATCGAGGCGGCGGTGAGCGAGAGCGTCCAACGCTTCGTCTTCTCCTCGACGGCGGCGGTGTACGGAATGCCGGGCACGTCGCCCATCGTGGAGGAAACGGCGCTCGACCCGATTTCGCCCTACGGGCGGTCCAAGCTGATGACGGAATGGATGCTGGAGGACGCCGCCCGCGTCTACCCGATGCGCTACGGGATCCTCCGCTACTTCTGCGTCGCGGGAGCCGATCCGGGCGGTCGTGGCGGCGAATCGACCGCCGCCGCCACCCACCTCATAAAGATCGCCTGCCAGGCCGCGCTCGGGCGTCGCACCGGCATGCAGATCTACGGCACCGACTACGACACGCCGGACGGGACCTGCGTGCGCGACTACATCCATGTCACCGACCTGATCGCCGCCCACGGCCTGCTGCTCGGCCATCTCCGGGGAGGCGGAACCAGCCTCACGCTCAACTGCGCCTATGGCCGCGGCTATTCGGTACGCGAGGTCATCGACACCGTGCGCAGGGTGTCCGGCGTCGACTTCGAGGCCGTGGAGGCGCCCCGCCGGCGCGGCGATCCAGCCTACGTGACGGCCACCGGCGAGAAGTTGCGGGCGACCTTGGGCTGGGCGCCGCAGCACGACGACCTCGATGAGATCGTCCGCCACGCCCTGTCCTGGGAGCGGCACCTTGCGAAGCGGAACCGATCGGACTGACCGAGTAGGGGGACGGAACTGAAGATGCTGCCGCGCGACATAACGGAGCGACTTGAGCGATTGGGTCTGGCACCCGCCGGCGCGCCGCTCAGGGCGGAGCGGCTGACCGGCGGCGTCTCGTCCGACATATGGCGGGTGAGCGCCGGAGACCGTGTCTTCTGCGTGAAGCGGGCGATGGCGAAGCTCGCGGTCAAGGACGACTGGTTCGCTCCGGTCGAGCGGAACCGATACGAGCGGCGCTGGTACGAGGTGGCTTCCGAGCGGGTGCCGGGGGCGGCGCCGCGCGTCCTCGCTTACGACGACGAGGCGATGTTCTTCGTCATGGAGTGGCTCGACCCGGCCGACCACCGGCTTTGGAAGGCCGACCTGATGGCGGGACGCGTGGATGTCGGGTTCGCCCGCGCGGTCGGCGAGCGGCTCGCCGCCATCCATCGCGCGACCGCGGGCGATGCGGCGGTCGCCGGGATGTTCCCGACCGGCCCGCTGTTCGAGGCGCTCCGCCTCGAGCCCTATCTCCGCGCCACCGGCCGGCGGCACCCCGACCTCGCGCCACGTCTCGAGGCGCTTGCCGACCACACGGCGGCGACACAGCTTGCCCTCGTTCATGGGGACGCGAGCCCCAAGAACATCGTGGACGGGCCCGCGGGGCCGGTGTTCCTCGATGCCGAATGCGCCTGGTATGGCGATCCGGCCTTCGATCTCGCCTTTTGCCTCAACCACATGCTCCTCAAGTGCCTCGCCGTCCCGGCGCGATCCGGGGACTGCCTCGCCTCGTTCGATGCGCTCCGCGACGCCTATCTCGCCGAGGTCGCGTGGGAACGGCCGGGCTCGCTCGAGGCGCGGACGGCGGCGCTGTTGCCGGGGCTGTTCCTTGCACGGGTGGACGGCAAGTCGCCGGTGGAATACGTCACGCGGGAAGCGGACCGCGAGCGGGTGCGCCGTGTCGCCGTGCCGATGATCGAAGATGCGCCAGCAACACTGGCCGCGATCCGCGAAGGCTGGGCCAGGGAGATCGGCATTGGGTAATACGGAAATCGCGAACATCGTCGGACGGCGGGTATGGGATTCGCGCGGCCGGCCGACGGTGGAAGCAGAAGTGACGCTCGCGGGCGGAGCCGTCGGCCGGGCGATCGCACCGGCGGGCGCCTCGACCGGCTCGGGCGAGGCCGTCGACCGTCGTGACGGCGGTACGGCCTTCGGCGGCTACGACGTGACCGGTGCCGTGGCGGCCGTGAACGGGGAGATCGCCTCCGCGCTAACCGGGCTTGCCTCGACGGACCAGGGGGCCGTCGACGATGCCTTGATCCGACTCGACGGGACGGAGAACAAGTCCCGGCTCGGCGGCAATGCGACGATCGCGACCTCGCTCGCGGTGGCCCATGCCGCCGCGGCGGCCGGGAAGGTGGCGCTGTGGCGGTATCTGGCCGAGGGAAGCACGCCGGCGACCATGCCGCGGCCGGAGATCCAGCTCTTCGGCGGGGGCGCCCATGCGGGACGGCGGGTCGACGTTCAGGACTTCATGATCGTGGCGACCGGCGCGCGCAGCTTCGGCGAGGCGCTCGACATGACGGCGGAAGTCTATCGGGCCGCCGGCAAGATCCTCGGCAAGGCCGGCAAGCTCGCCGGGGTCGCCGACGAAGGCGGCTACTGGCCCGCTTTCGATACGAACGAGGAGGCGCTGGGGCTCGCGGTCGCGGCGATCGAGGCGGCGGGATATCGGCCCGGCGACGACGTCGCCATCTCGCTCGACATCGCCGCCTCGGACTTCGGCAAAGGCGGAAAGTACACGCTCGCCCGCGAGGGCCGCGAGCTCGACACGGACGGGATGATCGCGATGCTGCTCGGCTGGCTGGAGCGCTACCCGATCCGGTGGATCGAGGACCCGCTCGCCGAGGACGACGAGGCCGGACTGATCGCCTTCACCGAGGCGGCACCGGGCGTCCGCGTGGTCGGCGACGACTACCTCGTCACCGATGCGGGGCGGGTCCGCCGCGCGGCCGAGGTCGGCGCCTGCAATACGGCGCTGATCAAGCCCAACCAGGCGGGGACGCTGACCGAGACCAAGGCGGCATTCGACGCCGCCCGCACCGCTGGCTGGCAGAACATCGTGTCGGCGCGCTCGGGCGAGACAGAGGACGTGTCGGTAGCGCATCTCGCGGTCGGCTGGGGCGCGGACATGCTGAAGGTGGGCTCCTTCACCCGCTCCGAGCGCATGGCCAAGTGGAACGAGGGCCTGAGGATCGCGGAGGCGCTCGGCAACCCGCCGCTGGCGTGACGGATGGGTTTCGATCACGGCGCCCGGCCCGGGCAACTGGACAGCCCCGGAGCGACATTCTAGAGCTTCGCCCGCACCCAGAGGGCGAACTCCCGCCATGCCGACCGTGGTCCTTTCCGGAAAGCTGCACCCTGACGGTCTTGCCGTGCTCCGCGCGCGCGACGACCTGACGCTGGTGCAGATGGAGGGGGACGAACCGGCCGAGTTCGTGGCGAAGCTCCCGGCGGCCGACGCGCTGCTCATCCGCACGGCGACGCTGCCGCGCGAGGCGCTGGTCAATGCGCGGCAGCTCAAGATCGTGTCGCGCCACGGCGTCGGCTACGACAACGTACCGGTCGACGCACTGACGGCGATGGGCGTGCCGCTGGCGGTCGTGGGCGGCGTTCATTCCGGCACCGTCGCCGAGCACGCCCTCTACCTGATGTTCGCCGTCGCCAAGGCCGGGCTCCGCTACGACCGCGCGGTGCGGAGCGGTGACTGGGCAGGCGCGAGGGCGCGGCTCGAGACATTCGAGCTCGGCGGGCGGACGCTGCTGCTCGTCGGGCTGGGCCGGATCGGCCGCGAGCTGGCGTGGCGGGCCAAGGCCTTCGGCATGAACGTGGTCGCCTACGACCCGAACGTGAGCGCGGAGGCGATGGCCGAGGTTGGAGTGGGCAAGGTCGACGACTGGCGGGAAGCGTTGCCCGGCATCGATGCCGTTTCGCTGCACGTGCCGCGATTGCCGGACACCGAGAACATGATCGGCGCGGCCGAGATCGCGCTGATGAAGGCGGACGCGATCATCGTCAACACCTCGCGCGGCGGGCTGATCGACGAGCGGGCGCTGGCGGCGGCGCTGCAGGCGGGACGGATCGCCGGCGCCGGGATCGATACCTTCGACGAGGAACCGCCGCGGGCCGACAACCCGCTATTCGCATGCGACCGCGCGATCCTCAGCCCGCACATGGCAGGCGTCAGCCGCGAGGCGATGGCGCGGCTCAGCGTCGCCGCGGCGGAGAACGTGATCGCCGGGCTCGAGCAACGGCTCGACCCGGCGCTGGTCGTGAACGGCGCGGCGCTCGCCGGCCGCGGATGAGCTACGGACCACTCAGGGAAACGGACAGAGCATGAAGAAGATCGGGATTGGCCTCGTCGGCAGCGGCTTCATGGGGCGGAGCCACGCCCACGCGTTCCGCGCCGCGCCGGGGGTGTTCGACCTGCCGCTCCAGCCGGTGTTCGAGATGCTGGCGGACGTGAATGCCGATGCGGCGGCGAAGGCCGCGGCAGCGCTTGGGTTCGACCGATCGACCGGGGACTGGAAGGAACTGGTGGCCGATCCGGCGGTCGACCTGGTCGACATCACCACCCCGAACAATCTGCATCTGCCCATCGCGCTTGCCGCGATTGAGGCCGGCAAGCCGGTCTATTGCGAGAAGCCGCTGGCCCCGAATGCCGCGGACGCGAAACGGATGGTCGATGCGGCCGAGCGTAAGGGCATCAAGACCGCCGTCGGCTTCAACTATCTCAAGAACCCGATGGTGGCGCTCGCCCGGGAGATCGTCGAGAGCGGCGAGATCGGCGAGGTGGTGAGCTTCCGCGGCATCCATGCCGAGGACTACATGACCGATCCGAAGGCGCCCTGGACCTGGCGCCTCGACAAGACCGGCGGGCATGGGGTCGTGGCCGACCTCGGCAGCCACATCATATCGATCGCGCGGGCCATCGTGGGTCCGATCGAAACGCTGGTCGGCCAGATCGAGACGGTGACACGGGCGCGGCCGCTCGCCGGCTCCAGCGAGATGCGGAGCGTCGAGGTCGACGACGAGGCCAGGGCGCTGGTCCGCTTCGCCAACGGCGCCACCGGCTCGCTCGAGGCGAGCTGGGTGAAGGCGGGCCGGAAAATGATGCTCGCCTTCGAGATCACCGGCTCCAAGGGCACCGTCGCGGTCGACCACGAACGCTTCAACGAATTGAAGCTCTACAATGTCGGGGGCGCGAAGGGGCGCGAAGGCTTCAGGACGATCCTCGCCGGCCCCGAGCACCAGTTCTACAAGGAGTTCTGCCCGGCACCGGGGCACCAGCTCGGCTTCAACGACATCAAGACCATCGAGGTGATGGCGCTGCTCAAGTCGCTGGCGGGAGGGCCGAAGTTCATGCCCGACTTCCGCGAGGCCTGGGAGATCCAGCGCGTGGTCGATGCGATCGTCATCTCGGCCAACGAGCGGCGCTGGATCGACGTCACCGAGGTCTGAGTCCAGAGCGGGGAGGAGACGAGGATGTTCAGCACCATCGGCGCCTTAGGACGAAGGCTCAGGCTGGGCGTTATCGGCGGCGGCGCGAAGTCGTTCATCGGCCCGGTGCATCGCGCGGCGGCGCGGATGGACGACAACTACGAGATCGCCGCCTCGGTGCCGTCGTCCGATCCGGAGCGGGCGCGGAAGGAAGGCGTCGCCATCGGCGTCGCGCCGGACCGCGCCTATGGCTCGGCCGAGGAGATGCTGGCGAAGGAGCGGGCGCGGGAGGACGGCATCGACGCGGTGGCGATCATGTCGCCCAACGACAGCCATTACCGGTACTGCGTGATGGCGATCGACGCCGGCTACGACGTCATCTGCGACAAGCCGCTCGCGACCGGGCTCGACGATGCGCTCGACCTGGTGAAGCGGGTCGAGGCGGCCGGCATCGTCTTCTGCCAGACCTTCAATTACACCGGCTATCCCCTGGTCCGGCAGGCGATGGCGATGGTGCGTGACGGCGACATCGGCGCGGTGCGGATGGTCGAGGCCGAGTACATCCAAGGGTACAACTACGCGCTGACGCCCGGGGAAAAGGGCCAGGAAGGCATGAACTGGCACTTCGTGCCGGAGAAGGCCGGGATGTCACTGGTACTCGGCGACATCGGCAGCCACGCCCATCATCTCGTCCGCTACGTCACCGGGCTCGATTTCGACCGGCTGGTCGCCGACGTGACGACCACCGTGCCCGGCCGCGCGCCGGTCTCCCATGACCACGCGGGTGTGCTCTTCCGGCTCACCAACAACGCGCCCGGCGTGATGTGGGTGACGCAGGCCGGTGCCGGCGCGGTGCACGGCCTCTACATTCGCGTCTTCGGAGAGAAGGGCGGCCTCGAGTGGGTGCAGGAGACGCCCAACCAGCTTTTCCATGCGCGCCCCGAGGCGCCGATGCTGGTCTACGAGCGCGGCGGGCCGGGCCTCAAGCCCGAGGCCCGGCGTGCGGAGCGGATCGCCATCGGCCATCCGGAGGGATACCAGGAGGCGTTCGCCGTGCTCTATGCCGACGCCGCGGAGGCGATCGTCGCGCGGAAACTCGGCAAGGCGGCGAACCGGCTGGCGCTCGACTTCCCCGGCGTGACCGACGGCGCGCATACGCTCAAGTTCATCGCCTCGGCTGTGGAGTCGTCGCGCACCGGAACCTGGGTCGACTGCCGCCTGGCGTAAGGACCGCTGCTCCGCTCCGATACTGAGCGCGCCGGCATCGCGGAGTGACCGAGGTCACACCGGCGCCGGATGACGATGTTCGAAAGTATCCCGCTGAGATAGACTTAGCCCGCCAAAGACCTTTACCCGACGGCGCTACGCAATCCACCGCCGCCGGGCAGTATCCGACGCACGACCGGCGGCACGATGCGCAGCCGAGGCAATTGCATTCCGGGGTGGCTGAAGGGGCGACAACGGAGCACATGCCATGGCGATTTTGACGGCACAGCAAAGCGTCAATACACGTGATCTTCCGGAATTGGCAGAGATAGGAGACGGCAGCGAGTACGGCGGGACGACCAACGCCAACAATCCTGGCCACGTCGGTGGAGTGGACTATTTCGGTAGTGGCAGTCCCCACTATCTGGGACTCCACATCGAGCTAATCAGCCAGGTCGGTGATTTGGTCACAGGGGCAGGCATCCCTGCGAGCATGACGGTCACGGACATCGAAGTATACGCCAGCAACACACCCTCCCCGAACGACCCGATGCATGACATTCGGGGCATTTCACTTCAGATTACGGATATCTGGGCGGATGCGAGCGACAACGGCAAGCTCGACACGGTGCCCGCCAAGATCTTCCAGGGCGACGACACGCTGAACGGTTCGCCGTTCGACGACATTCTGTTCGCCTTCGCCGGCAGCGACGTGGTGCTGGGCGGCGGCGGCAACGACGAGATGAACGGCGGCGACGGAAGCGACGACCTCACCGGCGGCCGCGGCGCCGATATCCAGACCGG
>JBIQKL010000163.1:0-5439 GCA_044506555.1 Hyphomicrobiales bacterium
GTGTCGAGGAAGGCGGAGCTCAGTCGCCAGAAGTGGGCAGTGTGGCCGGGCTGCCGGCTGAGCCCACCAGAAGAAACACACCAAATGGTCGGCTGCCCGCAAGCCGCGACGAACGTTCAGCATGCTGACGGCGGGCATCGCCCGCGACAGAACGTACCCTGCCGGGATCGATGCGCATAAGATATCCTTGCCGTATTTGTTTGTGTCGACGACGACCGCCCGGCCATGCGTCCTTTACCGATGTCTTCGATGACTCGCGAAAGAGCGACTGTCTCATGATTGCGACCCTGACGAGCACCGAACGGCAAATCGCGCTTGCCATCGCGGCTCTCCTTTGCGTCTGCGGCGTCGCGCTGGCAGCCTTGGGACGTCACGATCTCCTCGGCATGCATGGATGGATCATCCTGGCCTTCGGGCTCGTCTGCGCCATGGTCATCGTGCGGGGATTGTACGAACCCGAGCCCGGTCCGGAGCGGCTGGCGAGCTATTATGACGAGCCGATCAAGGCCGGCGTCGTCGCCGCCATGGTGTGGGCGGTCTTTGCCATGTTCACCGGCGTCTGGGTGGCGGCCCTGCTCGCCTGGCCCGATCTCACCTTCGACCAAGAATGGGCGAGTTTCGGACGACTGCGGCCGGTGCACACGACCGGCGTCATCTTCGGCTTCGGCGGCAATGCGCTGATCGCCACGTCCTTCCACGTGATGCAGCGCACGTCGCGCGCCCGCATGCCCGACCAGCTCTCGGCGTGGTTCGTGATCGTCGGCTACAATCTGTTCTGCCTGCTCGCCGTCACCGGCTACCTCATCGGCATCACCCAATCCAAGGAATATGCCGAAGCGGAATGGTACGCCGACATCTGGCTCGTCATCGTCTGGGTCACATTCTTCCTTCTCTACCTGCGAACGCTGGCGCGAAGGAAAGAGCCGCACATCTACGTTGCCAACTGGTACTTCCTGGCGTTCATCCTCGTCGTCGCAATCCTTCATATCGTCAACAACATCGCCGTACCCGTGTCGCTCGGACATGCCCGGAGCTATCCGGTGTGGTCGGGCGTCCAGGATGCGATGGTGCAGTGGTGGTACGGCCACAACGCGGTCGCCTTCTTCCTCACTGCCGGCTTTCTGGGGATGCTCTATTACTACCTTCCGATCCGCGCCAACCGGCCGATCTTTTCCTACAGGCTCTCGATCCTCAGCTTCTGGGGCATCACCTTCTTCTACATGTGGGCGGGATCGCACCACCTGCATTACACGGCGCTGCCCCACTGGGTGCAGACGCTCGGAATGACGTTCTCGGTGATGCTTCTGGTGCCGTCCTGGGCGTCGGCCGGCAACGCGCTGCTGACCCTGAACGGCGCCTGGCACCGGGTCAGGGACGATGCCACGCTACGCTTCATGATGGTGGCGGTGGTCTTCTACGGCCTGTCGACCTTCGAGGGATCGTTCCTCGCGATCCGTCCGGTCAACTCGCTGTCGCACTATACGGACTGGACCGTGGGCCATGTCCATGCCGGGGCGCTCGGCTGGGTCGCGCTGATCACATTCGGCGCGCTTTATACATTGGTGCCAAGTATCTGGAAGCGTGACGGCATGTATTCGCCGGCGCTGGTCGAAGTCCACTTCTGGCTCGCCCTGGCCGGAACGCTCGTCTACATCTTCGCGATGTGGAACTCGGGCATCATCCAGGGCCTGATGTGGCGGACCTATACCGAGGAAGGCACGCTCGCCTATTCCTTCGTCGACTCGCTGATTGCGATGTACCCCTACTACATCGCACGGGCGTTCGGCGGGCTCCTGTTCCTGCTCGGCACGATCGTCGGCGGCTACAATATCTGGATGACCGTCCGCGCCGTGCCGCGCGCCGCCACGGCAGGGGCGGACGTGCCGCAGCCGGGTGCGGTCGCCGTCCCGGGAGAGTGAGCATGCCGGAGCTGTTCCACCGCAAGCTCGAGCGCTCCACGATCGGCTTCGTGCTCGCCATCATCGCCGCGGCGAGCGTCGGCGGCATCATCGAGATCGCGCCGCTCTTCACGATCGACGAGACGGTCGAGCAGGCGGACGACATGCGGGTCTATACGCCCCTCGAGCTCGCCGGGCGGAACATCTACCTCCGCGAAGGCTGCTACGCCTGCCACAGCCAGATGATCCGGACCCTGCGCGACGACGTCGAGCGCTACGGTCCCTATTCGCTCGCCGTCGAGTCACGCTACGACCACCCCATGCTCTGGGGATCGAAGCGGACGGGACCGGATCTCGCACGGGTCGGCGGCAAGTATTCCGACGTCTGGCACGTCGCCCACCTGAACAACCCGCGCGATGTCGTGCCGGAATCGAACATGCCGGCCTATCGGGCGCTCATGCGGAACGCACTCCGCATCGACGACCTGCCGCAGCACCTCGCCGCGCAGCGCGCGGTCGGCGTGCCCTATACCGACGAGATGATCGACAACGCCGTCCGCGACGCCTACGGGCAGGCCTCGCCGGACAGCGACGCCGCCTCGGGCGTGACCGAACGCTATGGAGAGGGCACCAATGTCCGGGTCTTCGACGGCGTTGTCGGCCGGGTGACGGAGATGGACGCCCTCGTCGCCTATCTGCAGGTGCTCGGCCGGCTGACCGACGCGGCCTTCCAGGAGGCCGCCCTGACCGACGCGCCGCCGGGGCCGGCGGAGTGACGGCACGCGGGAGAGCATCATGGACCATGACACCCTCGTCGCCTTCTCGAAGAGCTGGGGCCTTTTCTATCTGATCGCCCTGGTGATCGGCGTTCTCCTCTACACGTTCTGGCCCTCGAACCGGAAACGGTTCCACCGGGCCAAGCACAGCATCCTCGACCGGGACGACAAGCCATGGCAGTAGAGGAGCACGATCCGGTCAGCGGCCGCAGGACGACCGGCCACGAGTGGAACGGCATCAAGGAACTCGATACGCCGATCCCGCGCGGCGTCCTGATCTTCCTGATCCTCACCCACGTCTTTGCGGTGCTCTGGTGGATGCTGATGCCGACCTGGCCACTCGGCACGACCTACACGAAGGGACTCCTGGAGGTCGATCAGCGGCGGACGGTGGAAGCACAGCTGGTCGATGCGGCCACCCGGCGGGAGAACTGGACGGACCGGATCGAGGCGTCGAGCTTCGATGAGATCCAGGCGGACGATCAGCTCATGGCGATCGTGCGGAGTACCGGGCACCGCCTGTTCGGCGACAATTGCGCCGCATGTCACGGCATCGAGGGCAGGGGCGGCCCAGGCTTCCCGAACCTGACCGCGGGCAGCTGGCTATGGGGCGGCGACGTCGACACCGTCGCCGAGACCATTCGCGTCGGCATCAACAGCGAGCACCCGGAAAGCCGCTTCGGCGAGATGCCGGCTTTCGGGCGCGACGGGATCCTCGAGCGGGACCAGGTGAGAGAGGTCGCGGCCTATGTCCATTCCCTCTCAGTACCGGGTTCCGCGGGCGCCGAGAGCACGGATGCGATCGCGTCGGGGGAAGAGATCTTCCTTGCCAATTGCGCTGCCTGTCACGGCGAGGCCGCGCGCGGCAGCGAGGACATGGGCGCCCCGGACCTGACCGACGCGTCCTGGATCTTCGGCGGCGACCTGCGGACGATCACAGCCACGATCCATGGGGGCCGGCAAGGGCACATGCCGACCTGGGAAGGACGTTTGACCGACACCGAGATCAGGATCCTCGCGCTCTACGTTCATTCGCTCGGGACGGCGCAGCCATGACGGCGATCCGCGCACGAACGGCCCGCCGGATACGGCTGCTGGTCTGGGTCGTCGTCCCGCTCGCCATCCTCCTGTTCGCGGCCGCCAACGTCCATCTCGTCTATGTTGCCGTCAGCTCCCAACCCGATTGCGTGCCGCACCTGAAGGACCGCGGCGGCGACGGGCAGTTCCGCGCAGCCCGGTCAGCGTGCTAGGAGAACCGGCGGATGACTGAAGCCGACAAGTCTTACGGCCTGTTGACCGAGACCTCGGGAATCGAGGAGACGCGGAACCGGCAGTGGCAACGGCACCTGCCGATTGATGCCGGCCGGCAATGGCTCCGTGCCGGCTGGCGCGACTTCGTCCGGCAGCCCGGGCCGAGCCTGGCCTACGGCGCCGGCATCTTTCTCCTGTCTCTCGGCCTGGTGTGGCTGCTCGGCCATCTCGGCTACGACTACATCCTGTTTCCCGCTCTCGCCGGATTCATGATCGTCGCCCCGATGATGGCGCTCGGGCTCTATGAGAAGAGCCGGGCCCTCGAGGCCGGCGAGCGCGTCAGCCTGGCGCGTATGATCTTCGTTCGTCCCAAGGCCGGCGCTCAGGTCTACTTCACCGGCGTCCTGCTGTGCCTGCTCATGCTGCTGTGGATGCGCGCCGCGGTCCTGGTCTATGCGCTGTTCTTCGGCGTGCGACCGTTTCCGGGTCTCGACCACATCCTCGAACTGCTCCTGACGCAGCCGCTCGGCTGGTCCATGCTCGTCGTCGGCACCGCCATCGGCGGCCTGTTCGCCGCCTTCGCGTTCGCCGTCAGCGTGTTCTCGATTCCCATGCTCCTCGACCGGCGCACCGACGCGCTTACGGCCATGGGTACGAGCATGGCCCTGGTGTGGAACAACCTCGCTCCGATGATCACGTGGGGTGCGATCGTCCTCGTCCTCTTTCTCGTCTGCCTCGCGACCGGCCTGATCGGCCTGATCGTGATCTTCCCGTGGCTGGGGCACGCGACCTGGCACGCCTATCGGGCGATCGCCCCGGAAGCGGGAGATCGCCCGGCCGGGGTCGATGCCGCACTCGCCGGATAGTCCCATGAACACCCTCGTCTGGCTCATCCCGATCACCCTCGCGATGGGCGTGGTCGGCCTGCTCGCCTTCATATGGTCGACACGGACCGGCCAATACGACGATCTCGACGGCGCGGCGGAACGGGTCCTGCTCGCCCAGCGGATCGACCGGCCGATCGTGGAGAGGCCGCCCGCGCGCGAGACCGGTCCGACCGTGGCCGGCAGCACCGGAGACGGGTCCGGCCGGGACCCCGCCGACGGGCAACATCACGCACCCATCCCATAGGGAATACCGGAGCACGCCATGCCCAGCATCATCGGTTGGCAGATCGACGGCACGGGCGCCGTCGCCATACTCTTCGGGGTCGCCGTCGTCGCGACCAGCCTGGTCGCTCTGGCGATCAATCTCGTTGCGGTCGCGGCATCGCTGTTTTGAGGTACGTCGCCGCCGGCGTTCGAGTCGTCCCCGCCTGGCTATAGCGGAAATTCGGGGATCGCGTAGCATGACGACCTGCATGCGACACATGCGAGACACCGGGCGATGCACGGCCGTCACCGCATTGTCCGGAACTGCGCACGAGGCAATGACATGAGCAGCAAGCAGCGGATAACGGGACGGATGATCGCCGCGGCCCGGACGCTCGCCGGCGTCAGTCAGGCGGAATTCGC
>JBIQKL010000164.1:0-5410 GCA_044506555.1 Hyphomicrobiales bacterium
GCCGCGGCGCACTGCTCGCGGATGTCGGGGATCGCCGTGATTTCGAGAAGCGAGCCGGCGCCCAGGGGACCGAGCGCGTAGAGTCCGGGGGTCGCGGCGCCGTCGCGGCCGATCGCCTCGCCGAGAGGCGTGACCTCGACGCCGCGGCCGAGCCGGTCGGCCTTGAGCAGCTCCGCGGCGACGAGCGGACCGAACGGCGCCTCGAACGCATTGACCGCGAAGCGCCCCGTGCCGGCGCAGTTCAGCATCCAGTCGAACCCCGCGAGCTCCGCCGTCCGCCCACCCCGCGCCCGGATCGCGACCACCAGGCCGCGCGGGGTCGCCTTCACCGCCACGACGCGACCGGGGCGGACGGTGAGCGGCCCCGCGTTCCGCAGCGCATCGAGCCGCGCCGCGACCTCGGGCGCCATGCGATGCCGGACCGCCGACCAGAGGCTCTCGACGTGGCGGCAGAACCGCCGGCGCTCGGCGTGGCCGAGCCGCCCCCATGTGTCCTGGGTGACCGGCCGCAACCCGTCGACTACCGCGCGCCAGTCGCCGCCGGCGGCGACGTCGTCCCGTGCCGCGGCGACGACGAGGCGGACCAGCGTCCGGGTCGAGAGCGGTCCCGGCGGCAGGTCGATGGTGCGGGGCTCGGTCCGTCTCGCGCGATGCGCGGCGGGGAGATGGCCGCGCCGCGACACGGCCGTGATCGGCCCGCGATGGCCGCGCGCGGCGAGCGCCAGCACCTGGTCGACCATGGTCAGGCCGGTGCCGACGGCGAGCACCCTTTCGTCCGGCCCGATGCTCGCCGTCCGGTGGTCGGACCACGGGTCGGCGATCATCCAGGCGCGCGCCTCGGGGTCGACCGCATCCGCCGCGATCGGGAACTCGGGCCGGCCGTGGCCGAGGCAGAGCGCGAGCGTGCCGGCCTGCATGCGTTCCCCTGCCGCGGTCTGCACCACGTAGTGCCCGTGGTGCTCGGCGAGCTCGGTGGCGGTGCCGGCGACGATCTCGACGTGCACGCGACCGCGGGCGGCGGCGATCGCGCGCTGGAGCGTGTCCGCCACGTAGCTGCCGTAGACGAGACGGGGGATGTAGGTCTCGGCGATTTCCGCGGCCGGCCCGTCCCACCGGCCGGCATCGGCGAGCCAGCGCACGAAGTGCCCCGGCTCGTCGTCGATCACGCTCATCCGCCCCGCCCGGACATTGAGGAGATGGCCGGGCAGGGCGGCGCCGTACGCAACGCCGCGCGCGGTCTCTCGCGGCGTGCCGAGGAGGAGGATGCGGCTTCCGGCCGGCATCCGGCGGACGAGCTGGATGACCAGCGCGCAGCCGGTCGCGCCGGCACCGATGACCGCGACGTCGTAGCTCGGGAGGGTCATGGCCGCTGCTCTCGCTTGCGTGGCGGACTGGACGGAACGGCCGATCGCGGCGGCGGTTCCTCCCTGCGCGCGGCGTGCAAGCCCCTCGGGATCGGCAACGGCATGGACGCCTCCTTCCGAATCTGCGGCCTCAGGCGACCCGCAGCGCCGGGGTCGCCGGCGCCGCCCGCGGCATCCCGAGCCACGCCTCGATCTGATCGAGCGCCGGCGCGATGCGGCCCTGCATCGCCTCGGTCAGGTCGCCTTCCGGCGTGAAGTCCGCGTTGGCCGCATAGAGCCCAGTCGGAACCGCGTGGGCCCTGAAGAACGCGAACAGCGGACGGAGATGGTGCTCGATCACCAGCGCGTGACGGTCGGAGCCGCCGGTCGCGGCGAGGATCACCGGCCGTCCTTCTAGGCTCTTCGGCTCGATCAGATCGAAGAGGTGCTTGAACAGCCCGGTATAGGCCGCCTTGTAGACGGGCGTGGCGACGACCAGCGCGTCGGCCTGCTCGATCGCGGCGACCACCCGCTCCGGCGCCGGCGGCAGGTTGCCCCGCTGGACGGCGGCCCCGAGCTCGGGACCCGCATCAACGAGGTCGTGCAGCACCGTTCGGCCGAGCCCGCGGCGCTCGGCCTGGGCAAGGATCTCCTGCACCAGCGCACGGGTCCGCGACGGCCGGGTGAGATTGCCGCTGAGGCCGACAATCGTTCTTTCACGCATTTTCATGTCTTCCTTCACTGACTGGTTCGGATCGGCGCTCAGACCGCGTCGAGGATTCGCGCCTGCAGCGCCGCGGCGGCCGGGTCGGCGCCCTCGCGGCGCGGCCGCGGCAGGTCGATCGGCAGGTCGAGCGTCACCCGGCCGTCGCGGAGCAGGACGACCCGGTCGGCCAGGGCCACCGCCTCGGCGACGTCGTGGGTGATGAGGATGGTGGTGAAGCCGTGCTCGGCGCGGATGCGCTCGAGCAGGCGATGCATCTCGATCCGGGTCAGCGCGTCGAGCGCGCCGAATGGCTCGTCGAGGAGCAGGACCCCCGGCCGGCTGACCAGGGCGCGCGCCAGCGCGACCCGCTGCCGCTGGCCGCCGGAGAGCACCGACGGCCACTCGCCGGCCCGGTCGGCGAGGCCGACATCGGCGAGCGCGGCGCGCGCCGTCTCGCGCCATCCGGCCCCGCGGGCGATGCCGACGTTCTCGGCGACGCGCAGCCAGGGCAGGAGCCGCGCGTCCTGGAACAGGAGGCGGACCGACGACCGGCGCGCGTCGATCGGCTGCCCGTCGAGCGCGACGCTGCCGGCGCTCGCCGCGTCGAGGCCGGCGATGAGGCGCAGCAGCGTGGACTTGCCGCAGCCCGAGCGGCCGATGACGGCGACGAATTCGCCGGCGCCGACACCGAGGTCGAGGTCCTTCAGGACCGCGCGCGCGCCGAACGATTTCGACACCCCGCGAAGCGTCACCGGGACGCCCTGGCCGGGCGCGGGCGGCGCGACCCGGGGCGGCGCGGCCGTCGAACGCGGCGCCGTCTTGGGGATCTCGTAGGCTGCCTCCAGTTCGTAGATGTGCCTGAGGCTGAGCGCGAAGGACTCGATCATGTCCGTATCTCCTGGGCTGGGGCTTGGAAGGCGGGATGCCAGGCGAGCGCCCTAGCCTCGATCCAGCGGGTCATGGCGTCGGCGAGCTTGCCGAGCAGCGCGTAGACGATGATGCCGAGCACCACGATGTCGGTCTGGAGGAACTCGCGGGCGTTCATCGTCATGTAGCCGATGCCCGACGACGCCGAGATCGTCTCGGCGACGATCAGCGTCAGCCACATCAGGCCGAGCGAGAACCGAAGGCCGACCAGGATCGAGGGCAGCGCCCCCGGCAGCACCACCCGCCAGAACACCGCCGCCGGGCCGAGGCCGTAGACCCGGGCCATCTCGATCAAACCATGGTCGACCGTGCGGATCCCGTGGAAGGTGTTGAGGTAGATCGGAAACGCCGTGCCGAGCGCCACGAGGAAGATCTTCGCCTCCTCGCCGATCCCGAACCACAGGATCACCAGCGGGATGATGGCCAGATGCGGCACGTTCCGGAGCATCTGCATCGAGGAGTCGAAGACGGTCTCGGCCGGCCGCGAGATGCCGGCGAGCACGCCGAGGACGAAGCCGATGCCGCCCCCGATCAGCAGGCCCTTGAATGCCCGCTCCGTCGAGATCAGCGCATGGCGGAGCAGGGTGCCGTCCGCGAGACTGTGCCAGAACGCGATCGCCACGTCGCTCGGCGCCGGCAGGAGGCGGGAGGAGATGAGGCCGAGGCGCGAGCCCGCCTCCCACGCCGCGACCAGCGCGATGGGCAGCGCCCAGGGGAGCACCCACCGCCCGGCGGCGGCCGCTGCCCGCCCGATCCGTCCGCGCGCGCTCATCTCACGAGGCCCGTCGTGCCGGCGGCCGGAAGTCGTTGGCGATGGTCTCGCCGAACGGTCCGGTATTGAGGGCAACCTGCCGGTCCTCGCGCCGGTGCGAGATCGGCAGGAGCGGGAACACCAGCTCGGCGAAGCGATAGGCCTCCTCGAGGTGGGGGTAGCCGGAGAGGATGAAGGTGTCGACGCCGATCTCGCGGTATTCCTCCATCCGGGCCGCCACCTCCTGTGGCGATCCGACCAGCGCGGTGCCGGCGCCGCCGCGGACCAGCCCAACCCCGGCCCAGAGGTTCGGCCCGACCACCAGCCGGTCGCGCCGCCCGCCATGGAGCTGCGACATCCGGCTCTGGCCGACCGAGTCCATCCGGGCGAAGATCGACTGCGCCTTGGCGATGGTCGCGTCGTCGACGTGCTCGATCAGCTTCTCCGCCGCCGCCCACGCCTCGCGCGAGGTCTCGCGGACGATGACATGGAGCCGGATGCCGAAGCTGACCCGCCGCCCCTTCGCCGCCGCCGCGGCGCGCACCGTCGCGATTTTCTCGGCGACCGCCGCCGGCGGCTCGCCCCAGGTCAGGTACTTGTCGACGGTCGCGGCGGCGACGTCGATCGCCGCCTCCGAGGAGCCGCCGAAATAGAGCGGCGGGTGCGGCGCCTGCACCGGCGGGAAGAGGAGCTGCCCGCCCTCGATCCGGATGTGCTCGCCCGCGACATCCACCGTCTCGCCGGCGAGCAGCGCCTTGTACGCTGCCATGAACTCGCGCGTCACCGCATAGCGCTCGGCATGGCTCAGGAAGATGCCGTCGCCGGCATTCTCGACCGGATCGCCGCCGGTGACGATGTTGATCAGCACCCGGCCGCCGGAGAGCCGGTCGAGCGTCGCTGTCATCCGCGCGGCGAGGGTCGGCGGCTGCAGCCCGGGCCGGACCGCCACCAGGTAGCGGAGACGGGTCGTCTCCGGCACCATGGCGGCGGCGACGAGCCACGAGTCCTCGCAGCTCTTGCCGGTCGGAATCAGCACGCCGAAATAGCCGAGATCGTCGGCGGCCCGGGCGATCTGGCGGAGATAGCCGAGATCGGTGGCCCGCCCGCCCTCCGTCGTGCCGAGGTAGCGGCCGTCCCCGTGGGTCGGCAGGAACCACAGCACGTTGACGCCACCCGGCGAAAGCTCGGCGGGCGCGTTCATGACTGCGGCTCCGCGACGGCGTCCGAGATCCGGATCGGGTTGGGGATCAGGCCGAGCGCGTGGAAGACGTCGGCGATCTCCTGCTGCTGCGCCACCACTTCGGGCGTGATCGGGTTGACGCCGTAGGTGCGCCGGTCGACCGCGACCTCGAGGATCGGCAGGGGAATGCCGAGCGAGGGCGCGAACTCGGCCGCCACCTCCGAGGTGTTGGCGTTCACCCAGTCGTCGACCTCGTCGAGCGATTCGAGGATGACCGACACCACCTCGGGATCGCGGTCAATCAGTTCGCGCGAGGCGAGATAGAACTCGTGGTTGTTGACCAGGCCGGTGCCGTCGGCGAGCTGGCGGGCGCCGGTGGCGGCCTCGGCCGCGGCGAGGAAGGGCTCCCAGATCACCCACGCGTCGACCGCGCCTTTCTCGAAGGCGGCGCGGGCGTCGGCCGGCGGCAGGAACGAGACGTTGACGTCCGAGTACTGAAGGCC
>JBIQKL010000035.1:0-15749 GCA_044506555.1 Hyphomicrobiales bacterium
CCTACGACCGGCCGGAAGGGCTCCAGGGCTCGTAGTCGGGGCGGGCCGGAACCCGGGGCTTGCCGTGCAGGACCGACCCCGGCGGACGGTAGGCCATCGCCGTGCCGGTGGGGTTCGGCAGATGCGGCTTCTGCCAGTCGCGCGGCTTGTAGGCCGCCGGCGGCTCGTCGGTGCGGTGGTGCATCCAGCCGTGCCAGCCGGGCGGGATGCGCGAGGCTTCCGCCACGCCCTTGTAGATCACCCAGCGGCGGGATCCGTCGGCATTGCGGTAGTAGCGGTTGCCCTGCTCGTCGTCGCCGACGAAGGTTCCTTTCCGCCACGTGAAGAAGCGCGTCCCGAGCGTCTGGCCGTTCCACCAGGTGAAGAACTGGAGCAGGAAGTTTTTCATCGGCGTCGATCTATCCCGGCGGGAAGGTGCTGTCCAGCGCAGGTTCCGGCCGGCCGAGCCGGCGCGGCCGGAACGCGCGCTCCGATCAGAAGAAGCTCCGGCGCTGCCACCAGCCGGTCTTCTTCGGCCGGTCGTCCTCTTCGGGCGCGGCAGGCGGCGGTGCGGCGGGCTCGGCTTCCGCGGGGGCGGGCTCCTCCTCGGCGGGCGCTTCGGGCGCGGCCTCCTGCGGCGGCTCGGCTCCGGTGTTCACCTCGGGCTCCGGGCCGATGTCGGGCTCGGGCGTCGGGGCGACGATGATCGCAGGCGGAGCTTCGACCGCATCGCCGGTGGTGACATCGTCATCCGCGCGCGATGCGAACGGCGCGGAATCCTGCGCTGCGGCCTCGACCGGCGGCAGGGCGGCCTCGGCGCCGTTGGCCAGTGCGGCGTGGTCCTCCGCGACGGGGTGATCGTCGCCGGTCCCGGCGGCGGCCGCCGGCACGGATTCGCCGGTCTCCTCCTCGTCGTGCGCCTCGCCGTCCTGCGCGGCCTGCTCCTCGGCGCCGCGCCGACCGCGCCGGCCGCCGCGCCGTCCGCGCCGGCGCCGGCGGCTGCCGTTGCCCTCGGCGTCGCCGCCCTCGGCATGCTCGCTCTCGGCAGCCTCGGCGGGGGACGCGTCCTCTGACGGTTCGCCATCGGCCTCCTCGCCGGCCGGAGCCGCGGCGACGGCCTCGGGGGCCGCGGCCTCTGCGGACTCCCGCTCGCCGTTGGTGCCGGAACGGCGTCCGCGGCGACGCCGGCGTCCACGGCGGCGGCCTTCGCCTTCGCCGCGTTCCTCGCCATCACCCGCGGCCGTCGTGGCCTCGCTCTCCTCGGCCTCGTCGGCAGCCTCTTCGGCCTCCGCCAGCTGGAGGTCGATGGCGTCCTCCTCGTCCTCGGCGAAAGGCTGCACCGAATCCGGCTGCACCGGCGCCCGCACCTGCTGCCGCGGCCCGGCGGGCTCGCCGCGCTCGACGGTGAAGTGGGCGCTGGTGTTGATCGACTCGTCGGCCAGGACGGCGATGGTCACGCCGAAGCGCTGCTCGAGCTCCGACAGGTTGGCGCGCTTCTGGTTGAGGATATAGAGCGCGACCTCGGTCCGGGTGTGGATGGCGAGGTTGTGCGTCGCGCTCTTGAGGAGCTGCTCCTCGAGCGAGCGGAGCACATGGAGCGCCACCGACGACGGGGCGCGGACATGGCCGGTGCCCTGGCAGTGGGGGCAGATCGTGGTGGTCGATTCGAGAACGCCCGTCCGGATCCGCTGGCGGGACATCTCGAGCAGGCCGAAATGCGAGATGCGGCCGACCTGGATGCGGGCGCGGTCGTTCTTCAGCGCCTCCTTCATCCGCCGCTCGACGGCGCGGTTGTTCCGCTTCTCCTCCATGTCGATGAAGTCGATGACGATCAGGCCGGCGAGATCGCGAAGCCGGAGCTGGCGGGCCACCTCCTCGGCTGCCTCGAGATTCGTCTGGAGGGCGGTGTCCTCGATGTTGTGCTCGCGGGTCGAGCGCCCGGAATTGACGTCGATCGAGACCAGCGCCTCGGTCTGGTTGATGATCAGGTAGCCGCCGGAGCGGAGGGTCACCTGCGGCGAGAACATCGCGTCGAGCTGCGCCTCGATGCCGGCGCGGGCGAACAGCGGCTGGGTCTCGCGGTAGGGCTTCACGTTCTTCGCATGGCTCGGCATGAGCATGCGCATGAAGTCCTTGGCCTCCCGGAAAGCCTCCTCGCCGGCGACCGTGATCTCGTCGATGTCCTTGTTGTAGAGGTCGCGGATCGAGCGCTTGATCAGGCTGCCTTCTTCGTAGACCAGTATCGGAGCGGTGGAGCGGAGCGTCAGCTCGCGGACGTCCTCCCACAGCCGCAGCAGGTACTCGAAGTCGCGCTTCACCTCGGCCTTGGTGCGGCTCGCGCCGGCGGTGCGGAGGATGATGCCCATCCCCTCCGGCACGTCGAGGTCGGCGACGACCTCCTTCATCTTCTTGCGGTCGGCCGGCGAGGTGATCTTGCGGGAAATGCCGCCGCCGCGCGCCGTGTTCGGCATCAGCACCGAGTAGCGGCCGGCCAGCGAGAGATAGGTGGTGAGCGCCGCGCCCTTGTTGCCGCGCTCCTCCTTGACGACCTGGACCAGGAGGACCTGGCGGCGCTTGATCACTTCCTGGATCTTGTATTGACGAGGACGCTGGCGGTGCCGCCGCTCGGGCACCTCCTCGAGCGCGTCCTCGGCGCCGACCGATTCGACCTGATCGTCGCTGATCACCTCGACGGTGTCGCTGCTGCCCTGCGATTCCTCGTGGTCGCCGTGATCGGTCTCCGCCGCCTCGACGACGACGGCGTCCTCGACGCCCGGGCCCGCTGGCTCCTCGCTGGCGGCGACCGGCGCCGCGCTTTCCGCCACCGGCGATTCGCCGGAAGCGCCGGGCGCCTCGCCGTCCTCGGCTTCGACGGTGGCAGGCTCGGCGACGGTGGGCGCGGCGATCGCCTCGGCGGGCATTTCCCGCGCCGGCCCGTCGTCCGCGGCGCTCGCGTCGGCGTCGCCGTTGCCGTCGTCTTCGCCGGCATCGTCATCGCCATGCTTGTCGTCCGATTCGGCGATCTCGCGCCGCTCGGCCTCGATCAGCGCCTGACGGTCGGCGACCGGTATCTGGTAGTAGTCGGGATGGATCTCGGAGAAGGCCAGGAACCCGTGGCGGTTGCCGCCGTAATCGACGAACGCCGCCTGCAGCGAGGGTTCGACGCGGGTGACCTTGGCTAGGTAGATATTGCCGCGGAGCTGCTTGCGGTTCGCGGATTCGAAATCGAATTCCTGGACGCGGTTGCCGCGCAGCACCACCACCCGCGTTTCCTCGGGGTGGGTGGCATCGATAAGCATCTTGTTGGCCATGACAGGGAATCTCCATGACCGCCCGTCGCCGACGGGCTGCGTGCAGCAAATGCACGCGCCGCGACGACAAGGGGGCGGTCCGTTCGTTGGTGATCGATGGCGCCCGGAACCGTAAGGCGGCACGGATGCGGCCGGCCGGCTGCCGCCGGGTCGGACTTCGGCATCTCGCGTCGCGCCTTCTGGTGCATGTCCTTGCGCCGGTACCTTTCAGTTCGTCCGGAACGGGGTTCCGGTCCATTCGGTGGCAGGCCGCGGGAAGCGGCTGCACCGCCGGGTTGTCGGATCGCCGCCCGGGAAGGGCCTTTCGCCACGGCTGGCGGGCGGTCGTCCGTTACATTCCCTCGTCCCGGCCTTCCGGCATGCGGGCCGACAGCGAATGGAGATCCGCTGCCTGTCGACCGCCGCAGTTCACTTTTCGGGAGCACCTACGGACGGGGAATGAATTCCGTGCCCCGTGTTGTATGTGCGCCGATGACGCATTGCAAGACACGCCGACAATTGCCGGCGCGGCCGCAAAATCGCCCGGTCGTTGGCTAATCACCGGCGCTTCGGTATGTAGGGCGGGGCGCGGCGCGGCGAACCGCCGTTTCCAAGGGGAGTACCCGGATCGCAATGCGGGCGCTAGGCCACGTCACAGCCGTTCTCGCCGCCGCCGTGATTGCGGTGTTCGCGGCGCTCGGGCCGGATTTCGCCGCCGATGACGACGGCAGCACGAGGGCGCCGCTGATCTTCGACGCGCGAATCGTCGGGGACGGGGACCGGACCCGGTTCATCGCCGACATGACCAGCGCGGTCGAGATGTCGGTGTTCACCCTCTCGGACCCTTATCGGGTGATCGTCGACATCCCCGAGGTCCGGTTCGGGCTCAACGACGAGGACGCGGTGACCGGGCGGGGGCTGTTCACCGCCTTCCGCTTCGGCCAGATCTCGCCGGGCAAGTCCCGGATCGTCCTCGACCTCGCCGGCCCGGTGGAGATCGACAAGGCCTTCACGGTGGCGGCGGAGGGAAACCAGCCCGCCCGCCTCGTGATCGACGTGGTCGGCACCACGCGGGAGGCGTTCCTCGCCGTCGAGGACGCGGCGCGCGACTTGCGGGGCCGCGACGAGGACGACCGGCGCACCCCGACCGCGCCGGCGGCCCCGGCCAGCGATTCCGACAAGCCCACCATCGTCCTCGACCCCGGCCATGGCGGCATCGACACCGGTGCCAAGGGGCGCAACGGGGCGGTGGAGAAGGAGATCACGCTCGCCTTCGCCAGGATCCTCAAGGCGCGGCTCGACGCGACCGGGCGCTACAACGTTTTCTTAACCAGATCGGACGACCGTTTCGTTGCGCTCGGCGATCGGGTCGCGATCGGCCGCACGCATGGAGCGAACCTGTTCGTGTCGATCCACGCCAACTCGTTCCGCGGCCGCTCGATTCGGGGCACGATCGTCTACACGCTGTCCGACGGCGCCGCCGACGCGATGGCGAGCGAGATCGCCGCCTCGGAGAACCAGGCGGATGCGCTTGCCGGCCTGGACATGGCCGCCGAAGGGGCGGACGAGGTCCGCGACATCCTGTTCGACCTGACGCGCCGCGAGACCCGGAACTTCGAGATGGTGTTCGCGCAGAATCTGGTGAAGGAACTCGGGCAATCGACCAAGATGTTCAAGGTCCCGCATCAGAAGGCCGGGTTCAAGGTGTTGACGGCGCACGACTTTCCCTCGGCCATGATCGAACTCGGATTCGTCTCGAACGCCGAGGACGAGAAGCTGCTCCTCTCCGACGAGTGGCGTCAGAAGATGGCCGGCTCGGTCGTCGAGGCGATCGACCTCTATTTCGAGAAGCAGCTGGCGCAGCGGGGCGGCCAATGAGCCTGTGGCACAAAGGGCACGGCCGGCTCGACTTCCGACGGAACTTCCGGCGCGCCGCAGTTTCTCCACAAATCTTCCCAATTTACGACAGAGCCGAACTCCTTCATATGCGAGGCGCGACCGTGGCGCCGTCAAAGGGCTTCGAGCGCCGTCGGGGACAGCACGGAATATGATACTTCGGATCTTCGGCTACCTTTTCGGGATAGGCGCTGTGTTCTTCCTGCTCATCGCTGGTGCGATCGCCTGGTACGTTTCCGGTCTGGCGGAGGACCTGCCGGACTTCGAAGTGCTCGCCAAATACGAGCCTCCGGTGATGACGCGCATCCATGCGTCGGACGGCCAGCTCGTCGCCGAATACGCCCACGAGCGGCGGCTCTACCTGCCGATCCAGGCGATCCCGGACCGGGTCAAGGCGGCGTTCCTCTCGGCCGAGGACAAGAATTTCTACCACCATTCCGGCCTCGACTATTACGGCATCGCCCGCGCCATGGTGCAGAACGTCCAGTCCTATGGCAGCGGCGCCCGCATGATCGGCGCCTCGACGATCACCCAGCAGGTCGCCAAGAACTTCCTGCTCACCAACGAGCGTTCGGTCGACCGCAAGATCAAGGAGGCGATTCTTTCCCTGCGCATCGAGCAGGCCTATTCCAAGGACAAGATCCTCGAGCTCTACCTGAACGAGATCTTCCTCGGCCTCGGCTCCTATGGCATCGCCGCCGCGGCGCTCGAATATTTCGACAAGTCGGTCCACGAGCTGACCCTGCCCGAGGCCGCGTATCTCGCAGCGCTGCCCAAGGCGCCGAACAACTACAACCCGTTCCGTCACCCCGACCGTGCCATCGAGCGCCGCAACTGGGTGCTCGACCGCATGATCGAGAACGGCTTCGTGACGGCCGAGGAGGGGGCTGCGGCCAAGGAAGCGCCGATCGGCGTCAAGACCCGCCGCGCCCTGCCGCACCTGTTCGCTGCCGACTACTTCGCCGAGGAGGTGCGCCGCCAGCTGGCGCAGATGTTCGGCGAGAAGGCGCTCTACGAGGGCGGGCTCTCGGTCCGCACGACGCTCGATCCGGAAATGCAGCTCATGGCGCGGAAGGCGCTGATGGACGGGCTGGTCAAGTTCGACCGCGCCCGCGGCTGGCGCGGGCCGGTGAAGCACTTCGATGCCGTCGGCGAGGACTGGGGCGTCACCGTCGCCGAGGTTCCGGCGCTGACCGACGTCATCGAGTGGGATCTGGCGGTCGTCCTCGATACCGGCGACGGCCAGGCGAAGATCGGCCTCCAGCCGGGACACGAGCCCGGCACGGGCAAGGTGAGCCCGGAGCGGATCACCGGCGTGATCCCCGCCGCCGGCATGAAATGGGCGAAGAAGGGGGCGCTCAAGGTCGGCGATGTCGTCTATGTCTCGAAAGGCGCCGGCGAGGGCGAGTACGAACTCCAGCAGGTGCCGCAGATCGAAGGCGCCCTGGTCGCGATGGATCCGCATACCGGTCGCGTGCTGGCGATGGTCGGCGGCTTCTCCTTCTCGGAAAGCCAGTTCAACCGCGCCACCCAGGCCATGCGGCAGCCCGGCTCGTCGTTCAAGCCGTTCGTCTATTCGGCGGCGCTCGACAACGGCTACACGCCGTCCTCGGTGGTGATGGACGCGCCGCTCGAGATCGATCCCGGCTTCGGCCAGCCGATCTGGCGGCCCTCCAACTATGCGAACGACTTCTACGGTCCCTCGACGCTCAGGACGGGCATCGAGCAGTCGCGGAACGTGATGACGGTTCGCCTCGCGCAGGACATGGGCATGCCGCTCGTCTCCGAATATGCGCGCCGGTTCGGCGTCTACGACAACCTGCCGCCGTATCTCCCGATGTCGCTCGGCGCGGGCGAGACCACGGTGCTGCGCATGGTGTCGGCCTATTCGGTGTTCGCCAACGGCGGCCGCTCGATCAGCCCGACGCTCATCGACCGCATCCAGAACCGGTTCGGCGAGACCATCTTCCGTCACGACAAGCGGATCTGCGAGGGCTGCGAGGCCGAATCGTGGCAGGGCCAGGACGAACCGACGATCATCGACAATTCCGATCAGGTCCTCGACCCGATGACGGCGTACCAGATGACCTCGATGCTCGAGGGCGTCGTCCAGCGCGGCACGGCGCGGGTGGTCCAGGGGCTCGAGAAGCCGGTCGCCGGCAAGACCGGCACCACCAACGACTATCGCGACGCGTGGTTCGTGGGCTTCACCCCCGACCTCGTCGCCGGACTCTATATCGGCTACGACCAGCCCAAGCCGCTCGGCCGCGGGGGGACGGGCGGGCAGCTCTCGGCGCCGATCTTCCTCGACTTCATGAAGATGGCGCTCGCCGACGAGCCGCCGATCCCGTTCCGCGTGCCGCCGGGCATGAACTTCATCCCGATCGACCGGAAGACCGGCATGCTCGCCCATGGCGAGGGCCCGGGCGTCATCCTCGAGGCCTTCAAGCCGGGGACCGGGCCGCCCGACAGCTACTCGATCATCGGCTACACCGACGCTTCCGGACGGCCGCTGACCGTGGCGCCCGATTCGGACCGCGCGGTGATCTCCGGGACCGGCGGGCTCTACTAGCCCGCCGTACCCGTTCTTCGGTCCGCCAACTTCATTCCGCCATCATCGCCCGCCATATGCTCGGGCGAGGGGAAACGTGGTGTTCGTGGCTCGGACCGGATGACCGGAATCCCGTCTCTCCGCCTGCAATCCTCTGCCGCCACGGGCATCCTCCCGCGCCCGGTGGTTCATCCTGTGCCTTCCTGGCGGCTCGCCGTTTGAGCCGTGCGGAGGCCTGTTGTAGAGGATTGAGCGGAGGACGCCGGTACGCTTCGCGGTTCCGGACCCGCGCCGTCGGCACCTTCCGCCGCCGGCGATCTTCTGAAGGAGGACTTCCTTGAAAGGCAATCTGGTGATTCCCGCGATGGCCGTTCTGGCCCTCGCCACGGCTCCGGCCTTCGCCCAGTCGAACGGCAATTCGTCTGCCAGCGCGCCGAGCGGCGGTGCCCGTTCGGCGACGGTGTGGTCGCCGGACGCCATGGGGCGCGCCGCGCTGGCGCCGCGGCCGAACGTCAACCCCGACGATGTCCGCTCCGCAGCGCGGGATCGCGCCGCCGTCACGCCCGACAATCCCGGCACGACGCCGGCAGCGGACCTCGGCGATTCCGCCGGGCCGCAGGAGCGCGCTGCCGGCAATGTCCTGAGCAAGCCGCTCTACTGGGCCGGCAAGCTGTTCTACCGTACGCCGGACGGCGATTACGTCTGCTCGGCGCAGTTCATCTCGCCGAACGTCATCCTCACGGCGGCGCATTGCGTCCGCGACGGCGAGACCGGGGAGTGGTACCGGGACTTCATCTTCGCTCTTCAGTACAATCAGGGCAAATACGGCGGCATCTACTCCTACGATTGCGTCGCCACCAAGAACGGCTGGCTGTCGCCGAGCTTCGACAAGTACCTGTACGACTACGCCATGATCCGCGTCGACAATCCCTCGCGGACCGGCAATTTCGGCACCCATTGGGGCTGGCGCGGCCAGTACAATGACGGCGTCAAGATCGGCTATCCCGGCGGCGTCGCCAACGGCGAGGTGATCCAGGTCGAGAAGGGGCCGCTCGCCTTCGTCGACGGTGTCGTGCAGATGAAGCACGGCAACATGGCCGATCAGGGCGGTTCGAGCGGCGGCGCCTGGATCGGCAGCTTCTCCGATACCGAAGGCAACGACGACGGGAACTATGTGATCAGCGTCGAGTCCTTCGGCTATGTCGAGGAACCGGGCATCGACTACGGTCCGTATCTCGACGAGAATTTCAAGGATCTTTGGGACTACGTCGAGAACGGCTGCAAGTAAGCCGTTTTCGATTTCACCGTTCGCGAGGGCGCGTGGGCCGATACCCGCGCGCCCTTTTTTCGTTCGGCGGCGCTTCGCCTCGCCACGGGTAGAAAAGCCGCATTCCGCGCCCCATTAGGGGGGAGGAGGGAAGGGCATGAGCGAGGAGAATCCCGATATGCGCAAGGCCCTTGTCCCGGTCGTCGCGGCGGCCGCGAGCGTGGCCATCGGCACCGGCGCCGCCGCCGCGGGCGCCGCAGGCTCCAGCCCTCCGGATCCGGCGCCGAGGCCGGCGGAATCCGACATCGACGTTCAGGTCCCGGACAGCAGGGAACGGATAGAGGAATACTGGACGCGCGATCGGATGCGCGCCGCGAAGCCGATGCCGACGCCGCGGATCCGTCGCGACGCGGCAGACCCCGCGGCGGGCGGCGAGGACGCGGAACCGGAGTGACCGGTGCCGCGGGGCCGGATCTCCCTCATCGAGCCCCGCCCGGAGAGATTCCATGACTCGTCTTGCCTGTGCCGCGCTGACGGCCTCGCTCGTGGTCGCGTCGACGACGACGGTAGCGATCGCGACGCCATCGGACATCGCAATCATCGGCCCGGGGCAGGGCGGCACCGCCGACTGGACCGGCGACCGCATGCGCGGCGCCCGCGAGCGGCTGAAGGATGTCCTGCCGGGCCGGCGGACCTGAGAGGGTCGCGTGTCAATCTCCACCGCTCATCCCGCATGCGCGGGGACGAGCGGAGTGGGGGCTCGCCGAGGAGCGCACTCGGTCCGTCGTCGCGTCACCGCAACGGGAACGATGGCCTGGAATGTTTGATGACAAGCGATCAGAATCCGGAACGTTTGTTGCGTTTTGCGTTTCCGCGCGCGAAGCCGTTCAACTATAGTCGTCCGCAGCGCACGATCGCGCCTCATCCGTCCGGCGATTGGCCGGCGGGGCGCGAGGGGAGGAGTTACCGATGAAGACCGTCCGCTTGACCATGGCGCAGGCCCTGGTCCGCTACCTGACTGCCCAGAAGACCGTCGTCGACCGCAAGGAAGTGCCGCTCTTCCCCGGCGTGTTCGCGATCTTCGGCCACGGCAACGTGACCTGCATGGGCGAGGCGCTGGAGCCGGTCCGGGACGTGATGCCGACCTGGCGCGGGCAGAACGAGCAGTCGATGGCGCTGGCGGCGATCGGCTTCAACAAGGCGATGAAGCGCCGTCAGATCATGATCGCGCTGGCTTCGATCGGCCCGGGCTCGACCAACATGGTCACCGCCGCGGGCGTCGCCATGGCCAACCGCCTGCCACTCCTCCTCCTCGGCGGCGACACCTTCGCCGGGCGCTCCCCCGACCCGGTGCTCCAGCAGATCGAGCAGTTCGGCGACCCGACGATCACCGTCAACGACTGCTTCAAGCCGGTGGTGCGCTATTGGGACCGCATCATCCGGCCCGAGCAGATCATCTCGTCGCTGCCCCAGGCGATCGCCACCATGCTCGATCCCGCGACCTGCGGGCCGGCCTTCATCGGCCTCGCCCAGGATGCCCAGGCCGAGGCGCACGACTATCCGGTCGCCTTCTTCGAGAAGACCGTCCACCGGATTCCGCGAGCCCGGCCGGACGCCGACTCGATCCGCGAGGCGGTGACGGTGCTGAGGAAGGCGAAGAAGCCGCTGATCATCGCCGGCGGCGGCGTCCACTGGTCGCTGGCCAACGAGGCGGTCGCCGCCTTCGCGCAGAAGCACAACGTGCCGGTCGCGGAGACGATCAACGGCCGCACCGCGCTGGTCCACGAGCATCCGATGAACGTCGGCCCGATCGGCATCAACGGCTCGACCTCGGCCAACACCCTCGCCAAGGATGCCGACGTCATCCTCGCGATCGGCACCCGGCTCCAGGACTTCGTCACCGGCTCGTGGACGATCTTCGGCGACGACACGCGGATCATCGGCCTCAACGCCGCCCGGTTCGACGCGGTCAAGCACCGCTCGCTTGCCGTGGTGGGCGACGCCCTGGTCGGCGTCGAGGAACTGTCGGAGGGCCTCACCGACTGGCGGGCGCCGGACAGCTGGGCGAAGCGCGGCGCCAAGGAATACGCGGCCTGGAACGCGCTGATCGACAAGGTCTCGGGCCCGACCAATGCCGAGGTGCCGAGCTATGCCCAGGTGGTCGGCGCGATCAACCGCATCTGCGACCCGACCGACCTCGCGCTGACCGCGGCCGGCGGCCTGCCAGGCGAGCTCTGCCAGAACTGGCGGGCCAAGACCGTCGGCACCTTCGACTGCGAGTTCGGCTATTCCTGCATGGGCTACGAGATCGCCGGCGCCTGGGGGCAGAAGATGGCCGCCCCGGACCGCGACGTGATCGCCATGGTGGGCGACGGCTCGTACCTGATGATGAACTCGGACATCTATTCGACGGTGCTGACCGGCCACAAGCTGATCGTCGTCGTGATGGACAATGGCGGCTTCGCGGTCATCAACCGGCTCCAGAACGCCAAGGGGTCGAAGTCCTTCAACAACCTCATCGCCGACAGCAAGATCGAGACGCTGGTCGGCGTCGACTTCGCCAAGCATGCCGAGTCGATGGGCGCCGTCGCCGAGACGGCGCACTCGATCGGCGACCTCGAGCAGGCCTTCGCCCGCGCCAAGAAGGCGGACCGCACCGCCGTCATCGTCATCAAGGTCCAGTCGCACCAGTGGACCCCCGGCGATGCGTGGTGGGAGGTCGGCGTTCCCGAGGTCTCGGCCCGCAAGGAGGTCCGCGCCGCCCGCGCCGATTTCGAGAAGGGCAAGGCGAAGCAGCGGATCGGGGTGTGAACACAAGCGAATAGCGAAGTAGCGAATAGCGAATAGAAGGACGGCGACGCGAATCTCTCTATTCGCTACTCGCTATTCCCTATTCGCCCTTTCCAGCAACAGAGGGATCATCACAGTGCCCGGACCGATCCGCCTCGGCGTCGCGCCGATCGCCTGGTCGAACAACGACATGCTCGAGCTCGGCGGCGAGACCAGCCTCGAGACCTGCCTCAAGGAGGAGCGGAAGGCCGGCTTCACCGGCACCGAGACCGGCGTCAAGTTCCCGATGGACCCGGCGGTGCTCGGCCCGATCCTCAAGAAGCACAGGCTCAAGCTGATCTCCGGCTGGTTCTCGGGCGAGCTGCTCAACTCGACCGTCAAGGCCGAGCAGAAGCGCATGATGGCGCAGATCGACACGTACAAGGCGCTCGGAGCGCCCTGCTACGTCTACGCCGAGACCACCGGCACCGTGCAGAACAGGATGGACGCGCCGCTGTCGTCGCGGCCGAAGCTCGCCGACGCCGACTTTCCGGCCTACGGACGGAAGCTCACCGAGCTCGCCGAGTGGATGGCCGACTACGGCGTGCCGATGACCTATCATCACCACATGGGCACGATCGTCGAGACGCAGCGCGAGATCGACCTGCTGATGCGTCATACCGGCAAGGCGGTGGGCCTCCTCCTCGACACCGGCCACCTCACCTTCGCCGGCGGCGACATCGCCGAGGTCACGCGGAAGCACGGCCGGCGCATCAACCACGTCCACTGCAAGGATCTCCGCTCCGACCTCCTCAAGCAGGTCCGCCAGAAGGACATGAGCTTCCTCAAAGGGGTGCTCGAGGGCGTCTTCACCGTCCCCGGCGATGGCTTCATCGACTTCCACGCCTTCGCCCGCACGCTGTTCGATATCGGCTACGAGGGCTGGGTGGTGGTCGAGGCGGAGCAGGACCCGGCCAAGGCCCCGGCCTACGAATATGCCCTCATGGGGCGCCGCCATCTCACCTCCGCCTTCGAGGCGGCGGGATACGCAATCAGCGAATAGGGAATAGCGAGTAGCGAATAGAGGAAGGCGGCGCGAATCTTACTATCGCTACTCGCTATTTCGCTATTCGCGCTTTCGCTCCTTGGAGGTTCGAATGCCCACCACCAACCTGAAGAAGCAGTTTGCCGGCAAGGTCGCCGTCGTCACCGGCGGCACCCAGGGCCTCGGCGAGGCCATCGCACGGATGTTCGTCGCGCGCGGCGCGGCGGGCGTGGTGATCTGCGGGCGGAACGCGAAGAAGGGCAAGGCGGTCGCCGCCGACATCGCCACGGATGCGACCAGGGTCAGGTACGTCCAGGCCGACCTCGGCAAGGTCGAGGACTGCCGGAAGGTGATCGCCGACACCGACAAAGCGTTCAAGCGCGTCGACGTGCTGGTCAACGTCGCCGCCAACACCCACCGCGGGACGATCCTCGACACGCCCCCGGAGCTGTTCGACGACATGTTCGCGGTCAACGCGCGGGCGCCGTTCTTCCTCATCCAGGAGGCGGCCAAAGTCATGCGGCGCGAGAAGATCGAGGGCACGATCGTCAACATCCAGTCGATGTCGGGCCACGGCGGCCAGCCGTTCATCTCGGCCTACTCGATGTCCAAGGCGGCGCTGGCGGCGCTGACCCGCAACGCGGCCTTCTCGCTGATGCCCGACCGGATCCGCGTCAACGGCCTCAACATCGGCTGGATGGATACGCCGGGCGAGCACGACATCCAGATGCGCTATCACACCGACGACAAGGACTGGCTGAAGAAGGCCGAGGCGAAGCAGCCCTTCGGCCGGCTGATCAAGCCGGCGGAGGTGGCCCGTGCCGTCGCCTATCTGGCGAGCGACGAGTCGGGGTTGATGACCGGCGCCAATGTCGACTTCGACCAGCAGGTGCTCGGGTCGGCCGAATCGGCATCGCACCCGTCCGGGCCGCTGCCGGCATAGGTCGCCGGCATCTCCCCTTTCGCCGGTAGCGACGCCGCAGGGCCGCCGGCGGCCCTGCGGCGCGGATGCGACCCTAGGCCCCTCTGGCGGCGGAGGGGGCGTCTCTGCTAGGGCTTCGGCACGCATTGCGGCGACGGCGCCTGCCCGCGAGGACCGCTTCCGGTCGGGCTGGCGCGTCGTGGGCCGCCTGCGAGGCGCCGCGGCTGCAGCGCCGCGATGCCGCGGTCTCGCCTTCGTCCGGTGAATGGGCTATGCCGTCGTCCTGGTTCGAGCCGGAGGTTTCCCGGGTACATGTTCTCCAAGATCGAGTTCGACCCCAAGGGGCCGTGGAGCATCGTCCGGCGTGTCTTGCAGGAATATGGCCGCAAGCATTTCTGGGGCTACGTCTTCGGTACTCTGTTTATGCTTATGGTTGCGGTGACCACGGCGCTCAGCGCGTGGATCATCAGTGACGTTGTTGACCAGGTGTTTGTCGACCGCGACATTGCCGAGGTCACGGTGCTGGTCGCGGCGATCTTCGTCATCTCGATCGCCCGCGGCATTTCGCTCTACGGCTCGGCGGTGATCATGACGCGGGTCGGCAACGCGATCCGGGCCGACATGCAGATGCGCGTCTTCGGCCACATGCTCAATCTCGGCGTGAACTATTTCGACCGGACGCCGTCGAGCGACCTCATCGCGGCGATGACGCAGCGGGCCAACTCGCCCGGCAACACGCTCAAGACGGTGATGACGACGTTCGGCCGCGAGATCCTCTCGCTGGTCGGACTGGTCACGGTCATGGTCATCCAGAGCCCCGGCATGTCGTTCATCGTCCTGGTCATCGGACCGATCGCGGTGATCGGCGTCCGCTTGCTGGTGAAGCGCATCCGGAACGCCTCCAAGGGCGAGCTCGAGGGCATGACCGGCATCATCGCGGCGACCCAGGAGACGGCGCAGGGCGTCCGGGTCGTCAAGGCGTTGAACCTCGAGCCGATCATGACCAAGCGGACGAGGGATTCGGTCGAGTACGTCCGGGGGCGGTCCAACCGCATCGGGTCGATCACCGCCGCGACCTCGCCGCTGATGGAGACCCTCGGCGGCTTCGCCATCGCCGGCGTGATGCTGTGGGCCGGCTACCAGACGATCTTCGCCGATTCGACGCCCGGCCCGTTCGTGTCGTTCATCACCGCGCTGCTGCTTGCCTACGAGCCGGCCAAGCGCCTCGCCAATACCCGCGTCATGCTGGAGCGGGAAGTGGTCGGGGCGCGCACCGTCTACCGCATCCTCGACGCCAAGCCGTCGATGGACCCGAACCCCGACGGCCCGGAGCTGACCGTGACGGCGGGCGCGATCGATTTCAGGGACGTGACCTTCGGCTACCGCGCCAAGCGGCCGGTCCTGAAGGCGTTCGATTTCAGAGCGGTTCCGGGGAAGGTCACGGCCCTGGTCGGGCCGTCGGGATCCGGCAAGAGCACGATCATCAGCCTGATCGAGCGTTTCTACGACGTGCAGGCCGGCGGGATCTTCATCGACGACCAGGACATCAGCAAGGTCCGGCTCGCGTCGCTCCGCAACAACGTCGCCCTGGTCAGCCAGGACACGGTCATCTTCCGCGCCACCGTCCGCGAGAACATCCGCTTCGGCCGCCCCAGCGCCACCGACGCCGAGGTCGAAGAGGCGGCGAAGAACGCCATGGCGCACGACTTCATCACCAACCTGCCGGACGGGTACGACACCGAGCTCGAGGCCGGCGGCGGCAAGCTCTCCGGCGGCCAGCGCCAGCGCATCGCGATCGCCCGCGCGATGGTCCGCGACGCCCCGATCATCCTCCTCGACGAGGCGACCTCCGCGCTCGACGCGGAGTCCGAGCATCAGGTCCAGGTCGCCTTCGACCGGCTGATGGCCGGACGGACGACGATCGTCATCGCCCACCGGCTGTCGACGGTGCTCGGCGCGGATCGCATCTGCGTGGTGGTCGGCGGCGAGATCGTCGAGAGCGGCAAGCACGCCGAGCTGCTCGCCCTCGG
>JBIQKL010000035.1:15849-20709 GCA_044506555.1 Hyphomicrobiales bacterium
TCGCAGCCCGCCGGGCGCTGGCGCGGAGCGTGGCGGCGCTGATGCTGTTCTTCGGCGTCCTTTTCGTCTACGTGACGCCGCCCTACCAGGCGCCGGACGAGATGGCGCATTTCAGCCGGTTGGCGATGCTGGCCATGGGCGATCTCCTGCCCGAGACCAAGGACGGCGTCGAGGGCGTTCCGCTGCCGCAGAGCCTGCTCCGCTTCGAGCGACGCCACGAGTATCTTAAGTCCGATCTCGACGCGAAGTACGACTACAAGCGCGTCGTCGGCGAGATCCGCGCCCGGTCGAACCTGAAGCCGAGGGCCTTCACGCCGTTTCCGAGCCAGGCGACGTCGCCGGTGATGTTCCTGCCCTCGCTGCTCGGCGTCGGTGCCGGGGCGCTCCTCCACACGGTGAGCTTCGCCGAGCCGAACGCCTGGAACTGGGCGACGATGCAGTATTTCGGCCGGCTCGGGAACCTGTTCGTCTTCGCCCTCGCCGTCGCCGGTGCGCTGATCGCGCTGCCGCGCTTCCACGCCGTGGTCACGTTCGTCGCGCTGATGCCGATGACGATGTTCCTGTCGTCGTCGGTCCAGTACGACTCGATGACGCTGCTCGCCTGTCTCGGGCTGTTCGTCGTCGTCGTCCGCCGGACGGTGCTTCCCGGCGACTTCCCGCGGGGCGAGCTGGCGCTGCTCGGCGTCTCGGCGTTCCTGCTCGGCCACGGCAAGATCGTCTACGTGCCGCTTCTCCTCGCGCTGTTGCCGGCGCTCCTGAGCGTCTCACGCCGATCCGGCCTGATCGCCTTCGCGGTCGCTGCCATCGCCGTGGTCGTCGGCATCCTCGGCGCTTTGGTCTTCCTGCCGCTGAGCGGCCAGCCGATGGACGTGGCGGAGCAGCAGGTGGCTTTCCTCCTCGGCGACCTCGCCAACATCCCCGGCTTGATCTGGCGGACGCTCGGCGACCGGGACGGGTTCTACTTCCGGAGCCTCTTCGGCCACTTCGGCTGGCTCGACACGGCGGTGCCGCCGTCGCTCCTCCTCCTGGTGTGGGGCCTGTTCCTCCTGGCCCTGTTCAACGACAGCCGCGGCCCGCTCCGCCCGGTCGACGGATGGACCCGGCTGGCGACGCTCGGCGGCATGCTCCTGTCCTTCGTCGGGATCATGCTGTCGCTCTACATCATCTGGACGTCGCGGCAGCCGGACGGCGTGGGCTCGCCGATCGTGATCGGCGTGCAGGGGCGCTACTTCATCCCCTTCCTGCCGTTCGTCGCCGTGGTGTTGTCGTTCCAGCTCCGCCGGCTGGCGCCGCGCTTCGCCGGCGCGGTGCCCGACCTCCTGCCGGTTCAGCTCACGCTGCAGGCCGCGGCGCTGGCGGTCGTCCTGTTCATGCTGCTCATTCGCTTCTGGATCTGATCCGACCGACCGTCGACGTCGTGGAATGACCCGGCAGGAGCGGCAGGAGCTCGACCTTGCCGCCGCGCGCCTTGACGAAATCGCCGCCGACGACCTCGGCCTCGGCATAGTCGGCGCCCTTGAACAGCACATCCGGCGCAATCGCCGCGATCAGTGTCGCCGGCGTGTCGTCGTCGAAGGGAACGACGAGATCGACGTACTTCAAGGCCGCAAGCACCGCGCCGCGCGTGTCGAGATCTTGGACCGGACGTCCCGGGCCCTTGAGCCGCGTGGTGGAGGCGTCGGTGTTGACCCCGACGACGAGGCGGTCGACGCGCCGGGCCGCCTGTTCGAGCGAGTGGAGGTGGCCGCGATGCAGGAGGTCGAAGCAGCCGTTGGTGAAGCCGACCCGGAGCCCCTGGCGCTGCCAGGCGGCGACCTGCTCACGCGCGTGCGCCGCCGAGAGGACGTTGGCCGAGGCGGCGGCGCCCAGTGCTCCGGCGAGCTCGGCGGGACTGACCGTCGCGGTGCCCGGCTTGGTCACGGCGACGCCGGCGGCGGCATTGGCGAGGCGCACGGCGTCCTCGAGGGATAGATCGGCGGCAAGTGCCGCCGACAGCGTCGCCACCACGGTGTCGCCCGCGCCGGTCACGTCGAACACCCGCCGCGACTCGGCCGGGACGTGGAGCGGCGGCTCACCGCGACGGCAGAGCGTCATGCCATGCTCGCCGCGGGTGACGAGCACGGCGTCGATGCCCGTCGTCGCCAGGACGCGGCGCCCGGCGGCTTCGGCCTCCGCGTCGTTCCGGATGGGCAGGCCGGCGAAGCGCGTCATCTCGTCGGTGTTCGGCGTGATCAGCGTCGCGCCGGCGAACACCGATGCTTCGCTCTTCTTGGGGTCGACGACGATCGGAATGCCGCGCTGGCGGGCGAGGCCGATGAGCGCCGGAATCGTCGCCTCGTCGAGGACGCCCTTGGCGTAGTCGGAGAGGATGAGGCAGCCCGCGCCGATCAGCGCGCTCGCCGCGGCCGCGAGGAGCGCGTCGGCGATCTCGGCATCGAGCGGGGAGGCGTCTTCGGCATCGACGCGGAGAAGCTGGTGCCAGCCGCTGAGGTATCGCGTCTTGACCGTGGTCGGCCGCGCCGGGTCGGTGATGAAGCGGCAGTCGAGGCCGGGTGCGGCGGCACAGAGCGCGCGCATCTCGGCGGCGCTGCCGTCGTTGCCGACGACGCCGACCAGCGTCGCCGTGGCGCCGTAGGCGACGAGATTGGCCGCGACGTTGCCGGCGCCGCCGAGAAGCTGGCGCTCGCCGCGATGGTTGAGCACGGCCACCGGCGCCTCGGGCGAGACGCGACCGACCTTGCCTTCGACGAAGCGGTCGAGCAGAACGTCTCCGACGACGACCACCTTCGCTTGAGCCAGCCGGCCTATGACATTAGCATCCATGGCGCAACGGACTGTTTTCCTTGGAACTTCCGATGGAGAGCCGACAGCCTTGACCAACCGCGCGGCCGTGGATTCCTTGTTCGATCGTCTCTACGGCGACCATCTGGCCGCCTTCGAGGCGACGCGGCCGCTGCTTGCGCCTACGGCCGAGCTCGCCGAGGCGGTGATATCGGTGCTGCGCGCCGGGGGCAAGATTCTCCTCTGCGGCAACGGCGGCAGCGCCGCCGACGCCCAGCATATCGCGACCGAGTTCACGGTGCGATTCGAGACGACGCGGCGGGGATTGCCCGCCATCGCCCTCACCACCGACACCTCGGCGCTGACCGCGGCGAGCAACGACCTCGGCTACGAGCAGGTCTTCGCCCGCCAGGTCGAGGCGCTGGGGCGGCCGGGCGACATGCTGGTCGGCATCACCACCTCCGGTCATTCGCCCAACGTCGGCGCCGCCCTGGTCGCGGCGCGGGCCGGCGGCCTGGTCACCGCCTGCCTGACCGGGCGCGACGGCGGCGAGATCGCGGCCGGCGGCCTCGCCGACCACTGCCTCGTCGTGCCGCACGAGAGCACCGCGCGGATCCAGGAGGTGCACATCTTCCTCGGCCATCTCCTCTGCGCTGCCGCCGATGCCGCCTTCACGCCGACAGCCGGAGCATGACGCGCGGGTGGACGATGCCGAGCACCGCTTCCGCCATGCCGTCGCGCCCCGCCGCGACGCGCCGGCGCTGTTCCTCGACCGCGACGGCACGCTGATCGAGGACCCGGGATACCTCGCCGATCCCGACGGCGTCCGCATCCTGCCCGGCGTGCCGGGGGCGCTCCGGCGCTTCCGCGATGCCGGCCACGCCCTGGTGATCGTCACCAACCAGTCCGGCATCGGCCGCGGCCTCTATGCCTGGGAGGATTACGACGCGGTTGCCACCCGCCTCCGCGACCTGCTGGCGGCGGAGGGGATCGCCGTCGATGCGGAATATGCCTGCGGCCACGCGCCGGAGGCGGCCTGCGGCTGGCGGAAGCCCGCCGCCGGCATGATCCGCGGCGCGGCCGATGCGCTCGGCCTCGACCTCGGCCGGTCGCTGATGGCCGGGGACAAATACCTCGACATTGAGGCGGCCGCCGCCGCCGGGCTGCCGCGCGCCGCCCACGTATTGACCGGGCAGGGCAGGCGGGACCGCGACGCCGTCGCGGCCGCGTCGTGGCCGCTTCACCTCGACCTGGTCGACGATCTCGCAGGCCTCGCGCCATGAGGCTGCTGGTCGTCAAGCTCTCGTCCTTCGGCGACGTGATCCACGCGTTTCCGGCGGTCACCGACCTCGCGGCGGCGCGCCCGGACGTCGAGATCGACTGGCTGGTCGAGGAGGGCTTCGCCCCCTTCGTCGCGCTGCATCCCGCCGTGTCGCGGATCCACACGCTCGCCTTCCGCCGGCTCCGGAAGCCACCGTCGCGCTGGCCGAGGCTCGCGGGCGAGACGTGGCGGCTCAGGCGCGCGCTTCGCGAGCGCCGCTACGACATGGTCGTGGATTTGCAGGGCCTCGTGAAGAGCGCGCTGCCGGCGCGCCTCGCTGGCGCGGTGGCCGGCTACGACGCGGCGAGCGCTCGCGAGCCTGCGGCATCGCGGCTCTATGCGCGTCGTTTTCCTGTGCCGCGCGCGACGCATGCCGTGGAGCGGACGCGGGCGCTGCTCGCCGCCGCCGTCGGCTACGCCGTCCTCGGCGAGACGGGCCGATTCGGCATTGCGGCCGACGGTCCGCCCGATCCGGACCTCGGGCTGCCGCCGCGCTACGCGATGGCGATGCATGCGGCGAGCTGGCCGACCAAGCTCTGGCCGGAGACGCAATGGCACGCGCTCCTGCCGGCGCTCGCGGAGGGGGGCAGGAGCATCGTCCTGCCCTGGGGCAACGCCGACGAAAAGGCGCGCGCGGAGCGGCTCGCGGCCGGTGTGCCCGGCGCGGTGGTGCTGCCCCGGGTGATGGCCGGCACCGAACTTACCAGGGTCGTCGGTGCGGCGGAGTTCGCCGTCGGGCTCGACTCGGGCCTGATGCA
>JBIQKL010000035.1:20809-27207 GCA_044506555.1 Hyphomicrobiales bacterium
GCGGCGCGGAGGCGGCCGATGTCGGCTTCGGTGAACGCCTGGTAGGCGCCGACGAGGTCCGCCGGCATCGGAATGTAGGCGATGTTGCCGCCGCCGCGGGCGGCGATCACGGCCCGGGCGAGGTCGTTGAAGGTGCGGCTCGTCCCGGTGCCGACATTGTAGACGCCGCGTGCCGTGTCGGACTCGAGCGCCCACAAGTTCACCGCCACGACGTCGTCGACATGGACGAAGTCGCGCCGCTGCTCGCCGTCGCCGACGCCGTGCGAGCCGGCGAACAGCCGGACCGTGCCGCCGTCATCGAGTTGCCGGGCGAAGTGATGGACGACGCTCGCCATCCTGCCCTTGTGCGCCTCGCGGGGACCGTAGACGTTGAAGTAGCGGAAGCCGGCGACGCGGATGCCGCCCTGGTCCTGGCCGGCGAGCCACCGGTCGAAGACCAGCTTCGACCAGCCGTAGACGTTGAGCGGGCGGAGGTCCGGCGCGTCCTCGCGGAAGTCGGTGCCGGCGCCGTAGACGGCGGCCGACGAGGCATAGACCAGCGGCACGCCGTTCGCCCGGCACCACGCGAACAAAGCCTTCGAGAAGGCGAAGTTCGTCTCCATCATGTACTGCCCGTTCCACTCGGTGGTGTCGGAGCAGGCGCCTTGGTGGAGGACCGCCTCGACCGGGCCGAGACCGGCGCCGGAGGCGATGGCGGAGCGGAACTCGTTCCGGTCCATGTAGTCGGCGATCCGCGCGCCGGCGAGGTTGGCGAACTTCCGGCCGTCGGTCAGGTCGTCGACGACGACGATGTCGTCACGGCCCCGCGCGTTCAGCGCATGGACGAGGTTCGAGCCGATGAATCCGGCGCCGCCGGTGACGATGATCATGGGCGCCTGCATCGCGCGCGGGACGCGGAAATGCAAGCGGGCGAACGCGTCCGGCGCGCCGCCTCAGTGCGCCAGGAGGATCGGGATCGTCGCCCGGCCGAGCACGTGGCGGGTGACGCCGCCGAGCAGGAACTGGCGGATGCGGCTGTGGCCGTAGGCGCCCATCACCAGCCACGTCGCTCCTTCCTCGGCGGCGAGGTTGAGGATCGCGGCGCCGGCGCCCTCGTGGGCATTGGCGATGACCCGGACGTCGACGTTGAGGTCGTGCCGGGCGAGATAGGCGCCGATGTCCGAACCCTGCGCAATGTCGGACGGCGGCGCCCCTTCGTCGACGATGGCGACCAGCACGGACTTGGCGGTGGCGAGCAGCGGCATCGCGGCGCGGACCGCGCGGGCGGCCTGGGCGCTGCCGTTCCACGCGACGATCGCGGTCTCGGTGCGCAGTTCGCTGACGCCCTTAACGGGGACGAGGAGCGTCGGCACGCCGGACTGGAAGAGGAGGGCCTCGATCAGCGCGCTGCGGAGCGGCTCCTCGCGGTCGGGATCGTCCTGCCCGACGATCACCAGGTCGGTGAGGAGCGTGTTGCGGACGACGCCGGAGAAGTCGCCGCTGATCGATTCCGAGAGTCGCGCCTCGGTGGTGACGCCGGCGGCCTGCCCGAAAGCGTCGAATGCGGCGAGTGCGTTCCTCGCGTCGTTGATGCCCTGCTCGTGCGCGGCGACGATGAAGTCGGTCGGGATCGGGGCGGCGACGGTGTAGACCGGCACCAGCGGGTCGACCGCCAGCGCGATGCCGGTGAGGTGCGCGCCGGTGACGCGGGCCAGCTCGGCCGCGAGCCTGGCCGGACGGCGCTCGCCGCCATTGTCGACGATGACCGTGATGTCCTTGATTCCGCGCTGTGCCATCTTCGTCTCCATCATTCCGTCGGGCGGCGATCCTACAGCGTCGCGCCGGCCGCCGATTGATCGCGATCAATATGCATATTGGCGGAAGACCGGACGCACGTCGCGGTGCCACAAGGTCTCATATTCGTGGAGCATCACGTCCGCCGGGCTCCGCCCGCTGGCGATGATCTCGTCGAGCGACGAGATGTACATCGTCTCGTCGAGCCCTTCGGCGTTGAGCCGCCGTCGGCGCGTCAGCCCGTGGCGCGCGAGCGCCAGCACGTCGCGCGCGACGTCGCGGACGGTGCGGTCGCGGAACGGCGTCGCCAGCGCCGTGACCGGCACCGCCTCGCGGAGCGCCTGCCGCTCCTCCGTCGTCCAGTCCCTGACCAGGTCCCACGCCGCGTCGAGCGAATCCTGGTCGTACATGAGCCCGACCCAGAAGGCAGGCAGGGCGCAGATGCGTCGCCAGGGACCGCCATCGGCGCCGCGCATCTCGAGGTAGTTCTTGAGCCGCACCTCGGGGAACAGCGTCGAGAGGTGGTTCTTCCAGTCCGACAAAGTCGCCCGCTCGCCGGGCAGTTCCTTGAGCCGGCCGGCCAGCAGGTCGCGGAACGAGAGCCCGGCGACGTCGTGATACGTGTCGCCGCGCTTGACGAAGTACATCGGCGCGTCGAGCGCCCAGTCGACGTAGCGCTCGAAGCCGAACCCGTCCTCGAACACGAAGGGCACCATGCCGGTGCGGTCGGCGTCGGTGTCGAGCCAGATGTGGGAGCGCCAGGAGCGGAACCCGTTCGGCCGCCCGTCGGTGAACGGCGAATTGGCGAAGAGGGCGGTGGCGATCGGCTGGAGGGCGATGCCGACCCGCATCTTCTTCACCATGTCGGCCTCGTCGCCGAAGTCGAGGTTCGCCTGGATCGTGCAGGTCCGGTACATCATGTCGAGGCCGAGCGTGCCGACCCTCGGCATGTAGTCGGACATGATCCTGTAGCGCGACTTCGGCATCCGCGGCGTCTCGGCGAGCGTCCACAGCGGCGACCCGCCGAGGCCCAGGAAGCCGATCCCGAGCGGCGTCGCGCATTCGCGCACCTGGGCGAGGTGGGCGTTCACTTCCCGGCAGGTCTGGTGGATCGTCTCGAGCGGCGCGCCGGAGAGCTCGAACTGCCCGCCGGGCTCGAGCGAGATCGCGCCCATGCCGGTCGGGTCGGTGAGCCCGATGATGTGACCCTGGTCGACGATCGGGTCCCAGCCGAGCAGCCCCTCCATGAGCTCGAGCAGGCGCCGGATGCCATGTTCCCCCTCGTAGGGCACCGGGCTGCAATCGGCTTCGTAAAAGCCGAACTTCTCGTGTTCGGTGCCGACGCGCCACTCGTCTCTCGGCTTGCCGCCGGAGGAGAGCGCTTCGACGAGCTGGTCGCGCGATTCGATCGGCGTCGCGTCAGTTACGTCGCGGGCCATTCCTTGTCTTTCGGATAGGGGAACGGGGCCGCAATCTAGCCTCGGCGCGAGACGGCTGCAATCATCGCGGCTAGGGTGCCGAAGCGGCGGGGGAACCGCCGTTCCGCCAGTCGCCGAGCGCGGCCTGGACCAGCGCCAGCGCAGCCACGGCGGCGGTGTCGGCCCGCAGGATGCGGGGGCCCAGCGGCAGCGGCGTGACGAAGGGGAGGGCGCGGAGCCGGGCCCGTTCGGGCTCGGCGAACCCCCCCTCCGGGCCGATCAGCACCGCGAGCGGCCCCTTCGGCATGCCTGCGAGAATCGTCAGCGGGTCGGTTCGCCCGTCGCCTTCGTCGCAGAACACGATCCGGCGCGACCCCTCCTCGCGCGGCCACGCCTCGATCAGCGCATCCAGGCCGACCGGCTCGTCGATCCGGGGGAGCGAGAGGATGCCGCATTGCTCGGCCGCCTCGATCGCATTGGCCTCCATCCGCTCGAGGTTTACGCGCGACACCTGGCCGTGCTGGGTCAGTACCGGGGTCAGGCGCGAGACGCCCATCTCAACCGCCTTGCCGACCATGTAGTCGAGCCGGGCCTGCTTGAGCGGGGCGAACAGGTAACGGAGGTCGCTCGCGGCGGGCTGGACGCGGACCGCCTCGCCGATCTCGAGGCCCTGGCCGCGCTTCCCGACCGAGGTGAGCGTCGCCCTGAACTCGCCGTCGCGGCCGTTGAAGACGAGCAGCTGGCCGCCGTCGCCGAGCCGGAGCACGTTGACGAGATAATGCGCTTGCGCGCGGTCGAGGTCGACGCGCGCCCCGGGAGCGAGGACGGCACGGACGAACAGGCGCTGCAGATTCGAATCGGGGTTGGCCATGCTCGCCGATAGGCTTGACGCGGGCCGGCTGCAAGCCCTGAAAAAATCGGCCCGCCACGGGGGCGGGCCAGTTTATCGGAGCCCCAGGGGACTGATGGCTCCGCCAGAAAGAAAAATGCCGATCTATCGCCCGTCGCGGTGCTCGCGCGCCGCGGCCCTGAACGCCGACCGGCGCTCCCGCGCAATGGTGTCGAGCCGGTATGAGGGGTCCTCGCGGAGCGGGCTCGCGATCGCCGACTGCACGTCGCCCCGGGTCAGGCCGATGTCGCGCAGCATGCGGGCATCCCAGCTCATCAGCTTCGCGACCTGGCGGCGGTTGCGGACGGCCGCAACGAACTCCATCGCGCGGTAGAACGTCGCCGCTGCGAACGGAAAGAAGTGGCCGGAGGAAAGGCTGTGCCGGGTGTCGTCGAACGTGGCCATCGTCGTATTCCTTGAGACGGAGCCCGAATGGTGCCGGGCCGGGATCGGTCCGCACTATCGGAGCCGCTTCGGGCTAGGGACACCCGATACATGCGCGACGACGATTGATCATTCCAACGAATGTTTCTAATATGACCGATAAGTATTCGTGATGTTGGAAAAGGGCACGCCGCCATGGCCGCCAATCTCGACCTCGACCAGCTCCGCACCTTCGTCGCCATCGCCGAGACCGGCAGCTTCACGCGCGCCGGCGACGTGGTGTTCAAGACGCAATCCGCCGTCTCGATGCAGATGCGGCGGCTCGAAGAGCGCATCGGCAAGCCGATCTTCGTCCGCGACGGACGCGCCTCGCGGCTGAGCGAGGAGGGCGAGCGCCTGCTCGGCTATGCGCGCCGCATCGTCCGTCTCGCCGACGAGACGGTGGCGGCCTTCGACGACACCGAACTGTCCGGGTCGATCCGGCTCGGCACGCCGGACGACTACGCCGACCGTTTCCTGCCCGAAGTGCTGGCGCGGTTCTCGCGCTCCAACCCCCGCGTCGAGGTGACGGTGACCTGCGAGCAGTCGACGGAGCTGATCCGTCAGGCGGCGATCGGCGAGATCGACCTCGCGATCGTCACCGCCTGCGGCACCGGGCCGGTCGAGGTGGTCCGGCAGGAGCCGCTGCTCTGGGTCGGCTCGGCCCAGCACGACCTCGTCGGGCAGGAGGAGATCCTGCCGCTGGCATTGTCCAAGGCGCCGTGCATCTGGCGGGATGCCGCGGTCTCGGCGCTGACCGGCATCGGCCGCAACTACCGGGTGCTCTACCAGAGCGCCAACGCCACTGCGGTCTCCGCGGCGGTGCTCGCCGGCCTCGCCGTCTCGGTACTCGCCGAATCGGCGCTTCGCCGCGGCATGCGCGTGCTCGGCGAGGCGGACGGCCTGCCCCGGCTGCCCAACTGCGAGATCGGCATCGTCCGGGCGCCGCGACGGGCCGATGCGCCGATCGTCAGGGCACTGGCGGAGCACATCGTCTCGTCGCTCGACAACCTGTCCGTCCCCGCCGCGGCCGAGTGAAACGGCATCGCTGATCGGCGCGCGGGGGATTTGTGCTCGAATCCGCAAGTCACGGGCGGCATTTTCCTCTAACGGCCCGTTCCGCGGGAATTCCTCGCTTGAACCGGGCAGGCGTAGCGACCTACATCGGACCGGCAAGACGTACAGGAGGATTGAGACATGGCACTGCGCATCGGCGATACCGCGCCCGACTTCGAAGCCGACACCACCCAGGGGCACATCAAGTTCCATGACTGGCTCGGCGATTCCTGGGGTATCCTGTTCTCGCACCCCAAGGACTTCACGCCGGTCTGCACCACCGAGCTCGGCTACATGGCCAGGCTGAAGCCGGACTTCGAGAAGCGGGGCGTGAAGATCATCGGGCTCAGCGTCGATCCGATCGACAAGCACAGCGGCTGGGCCAAGGACATCGAGGAGACGCAGGGCTATCCGGTCAACTTCCCGATGATCGGCGATCCCGAGCTCAAGGTCTCGAAGCTCTACGACATGCTGCCGGCGGCCGCCGGCGACACGGCGGAGGGCCGCACCGCCGCCGACAACCAGACCGTCCGCACGGTCTACGTCATCGGCCCGGACAAGAAGATCAAGCTGCTGCTCGCCTACCCGATGAGCACCGGCCGGAACTTCGACGAGATCCTCCGCGTGGTCGATTCGCTCCAGCTCACCGCCAAGCACAAGGTGTCGACGCCGGTGAACTGGAAGCAGGGCGAGGACGTGATCATCTCCGGCTCGGTCACCAACGACGACGCCAAGAAGATCTGGCCGGCCGGCTGGAAGGAGCCGAAGCCCTACATCCGCATCGTCCCGCAGCCGGAATAGGCTCGGCGCCGGAGCGCGAATTCAAGGGGCGCCGAACC
>JBIQKL010000035.1:27307-33874 GCA_044506555.1 Hyphomicrobiales bacterium
CGCTACCGCGTCGGGCCGACGACCTCGACGGTGCCGCTCGCGGTGCGGGCGTTGAGGTAGGGACGGTACATGTTCTCCACCGTCGCCGCCGGCTGGGCGAAGGTGCCCGGCGACACCGCCCGCATCGAATAGGCTACGCTGAACTGGAGCGGGTCGCTGCTCGAGCGGTCGAGGGCGGCGACGAAGCGGTCGACCCGCGCCTCGGTGTGGTCGGCGTTGCGGTCGACCGACAGCCACCCGAAGCTCGAGGTGTCCCCACTCGCCGAGATGTTGGGGTTCTCGATCTCGTAGCCGGCCGGGATCGGGTCGACGACGAGCAGGTTGCCGTCACGGCCGAGGTCGGCCGTGACCGTCAGCAGCACGACGATCCGCTCGTTCTGGCCGATGGCGGCGATGTCGGTCGGCTCGCCGTCGACGGTGTAGTAGGCCCGCTCGATGGTGAAGCCGTTGCCGCCGGCGGGCTCGGGGGCGACGGTCACGCCCGTCGTCGTCAATACGGCATCGAGCGTGTCGGTACCGAGGTTCTTGATCGCCACCGGGGCGGCTTCGAGCGTCGCCTGGCTGTACTCCTTGAACAGCGGCCCGGCGACCGAGGCGCCCTCGATCTCGAACTGCGTGCCGGCCGCATCCTCGATCAACGCGGCGGCGGCGAGCAGCATCCAGGCGTTCTCCTGGGTGCTGGTGTAGCGGCGGCTCTCCTCTTCGTTCGCCACTTCGCTCGCGAGCTGGCGGAGGTCGGCGACGCGGACGTCGCTCTCGGCCGCAAGCGTCAGCACCGCGGCCTTGTCGCGGAGCTGGCTGCCGTAGTCGCTCGCCCAGTAGTCGGGGCTGCGGCCGCTTCCGAGGTCGGCGAAGGCCGCGTCGAAGGCACGGGCCGCCCGACCGCGGTCGCCGTAGAGGGCAAGGGCGGCGCCGACCTGCGCCTTCGCCAGCGCCGTGCCGAAGTTGCCGATCTTCGTCTCGGCGTAGTAGCGGAGGTCGCCGAGGGAAGCGCGGCCGGTGCGGGCGAGCACGTAGAGGGCATAGGCGATGTCCTCGCCGCCGTTCTGGAAGTCGTCGGCATAGGACAGGCGGTTCGACAGGTTGTCGAGCGCCAGCGTCCGGGCCAGTTCCGGCACGTCGTAGCCCTTCTCCGCGGCGCGGGTCAGGAAGTCGGTGACGTAGGAATCGAGCCAGAGGTTCGAGTCGCCGTAGGGACCCCAGAGGCCGAAGGAGCCCGAGGACGACTGATTGGCCAGGACGCCCTGGATCGCCTTCTGCACCCGCGGGCCGATCTCGGCATCGGTCGCCGCCCCCACCGCGATCGCCACGTCGTTGAGATAGACCAGCGGCAGCGCGCGGCTGGTCAACTGCTCGGCGCAGCCATAGGGGTAGCGGTCGAGCGCGGCGAGCAGCCCTGCGACGTCGAGCCGGCTCGCCCCGCCGATCGACACCGCCACCGAGGCGGTGCCGGGTACGAACTCGGCGAGCGGCGCCGCGTCGACGGTCAGCGTCGCCCCGCCGTTGAGCGCGACCACGTTCCGCCGCGACACCGGCTGGCCCGGCGCCCGGACCCCGAGCGCGAGCTCGCGCGGCCAGCTCTCGCCGGACGGCGTATTCAGCGTCACGGTGACGTGGAAGTCGCCGACTTCGTCTCCCGAGATCGGGATGACGAAGCTCTGCCGCTCCTTCTCGGCGAGCGTCACCGTGCGTTCACGGTCCGCAACGTCGAGGCCGATGCCGTCGTCGGCTTCGACCGTCAGGCCGTAATCGCCGGCCGGGCCGGAGACGTTGTTGACCTCGACCAGGAGCCGGGAGCTGTCGCCGGTATGGAGGAACTGCGGAATGCTGGCGCTGACCACGACCGGATCGCGCACCAGCACGTCCTTCACCGCGTGGCCGACCCCGGCGCGGGACCACGCCATCGCCATCACCCGTACGGTGCCGTTGAACTGCGGCATGTCGAACGAGACGGTGGCCTTGCCGTCCGGCCCGACCTCGACGATGCCGGAATAGAAGGCGACGAGCTTCTCCGTCGGCGGGGGCGCCGCGAGACGAACGCCGCCGCCGTCGCCGCCCGAGCGGATCGCGCCCGGCACGCCCTGCATCCGGTCGATGAGCAGGCCGTATAGATCGCGGAACTCCATGCCGAGCTTGCGCTGGCCGAAATACCAGTCGTCCGGGGCAGGGGGCTGGAAGTTGGTCAGGTTGAGGATGCCGACGTCGACCGCCGCGACGGTGACGAAGGCCTCCGTCCCGGGCTCGAGATTGTCGATGGCGACCGGAATCGTCATCGGCTGGCGCGGCCGCATCTCGTCGACCACGTCGAGCGAGACGGCGAGGTCGCGGTCGCCGGGCGCGACCTTGGCCCAGGTGAGGCCGAGGGCGCGGGACGGCATCCGCTTCGCCGGCACGTCCATCGGCCGGAACAGCGTCGCGGTCACGTAGGCGCCGGGTCCCCACTGGTCGGTGACCTCGAGATCGACGCTGGTGCCGGTCTCCGGCACCTCGACCGCCTTCATCGTGATCAGCCGGTCGTCGACGACGGTGACGAGCGCGATGCCCGCGAAGCGCGGATCGAGACGAAGCTTCGCCATCTCGCCGACGCGGTAGGCCGGCTTGTCGAGGGCGACGTCGAGCACGTCCGGCGTCTGCGACGACGCCGAGGAGACGTACCAGCCGGCATAGAACTCGTAGCTGGACGCGGCCGGCTCGTCGCCGAGGCGCTCGACGGTCAGCCGGTAGCGGCCCCAGTCGACATTGGCGGAGACGGTGACCGGACCCGCGGCGTCGGCCGCGACCTCGCCGGTGGCGATGCGTTCGGCGCTGGTGACGATCTCGTAGTTCCAGTTCCCGTCCGAGCGGTACCACTGGTAGTCCGAGACGATCCGCTCGAGCCGCCACGTCAGGCCGGACGCATCGATGCGCGCGCCGTCGGGGTCGACCACGATGACGTCGAAGTTGGCCGTGGCGCCTTCCTCGACCTCGTCGCCGTCGAACTGCGGCTTGATGCCGATCATCGGCACCTCGGGCGTCACCGGCAGCGACAGCCGGCGTTCGACCGCGCGGCCGTTGGTGTCGGCGATGCGAACGACGATCTGCGCCTGGAGCGGTCGCGTCGTCTGCTGCGTTTGGGGCATGTCGACCTGGATCGTCGCCTTCCCCTCCTCGTCGGTGAAGGCGCCGAGGTCGATCGGGTCGCGGAAGGGCTCGAAACGCTCGTCGGCCAGGCCGAAACGATAGCCGGCGAAGCCGGGCAGGCCGTCGGCGGCACGGATGTCGATGTCGCCGTCGATCGAGAGCCCCGGCGCGGTCGCGCCGTACAGATAGCGTGCCGTCAGGTCGATGATCGCCGGGGAGCCGACGCCGAGCGCCTTCGCCTCTGTGACCAGGTCGAAGGCCAGGCGCTCCGGCTGGAAGTCCTCGACCAGCACCGAGGTCTCGGCGATGGAGGAGCCCTCGGGGTCGGCGTAGAGCCGCACCTGCCACGAGCCGCGCATCGCATCGGCGATCAGGGCCACGTCGGCCGAGTAGCCGCCGAGGCCGCCGTCGCTGAGCGTCTCGCGGAGATATTCGACGCCATCGGGCCGCTCGACCACCAGCGTCAGCGGCAGGTCGGACACCGCGTCGGCGCGCGCGTCGCGGACCAGGGCGGTGAGGTGGATCGTCTCGCCGGGGCGGTAGATGCCACGCTCGGGTGTGAGGAACACGTCGAGCGGGCCGGGCGCGGGGCGTCCCTCGACGCCGCGGTCGGAGAGATCGAAGGCCGAGCGCTTGAGGTCGATGAAGGCGTAGTCGCCTTCGCCGGCGGTGGCGTCGATCATCTGGGGCGATGCGCCGCCGGTGCCGCGGGCGAGGCCGGGATCGAAGCGGACATAGCCGTTGGCGTCGGTCGTGGCTTCGCCGAGCACGTCGTTGTTCACGGCGACGAGGCGGAGCTTGGCGCCGGCGACCGGTTCCGCGGTCGACAGCGAGCGGACGATGGCGTGGATGCCGTCGCTGCCCGACAGTACCGTGAGTCCGAGGTCGGAGACGACGAACCACTGCGTCGCCAACTGGCCCCATTGATTCGGGTCGAGCTCCGCCTTGGCGGTGATGACGTAGACGCCCGGCTTGAGGTCGGGGATCGCGTCGGTCACCGGCACCGCGGTGGTGACGGTCTGGTTGAGCTCGGACCCGATGAGGATCTCGCCTTCCCAGACCTTCTCGCCGCTCTCGTAACCGATGTTCTCTGCGCTCCACTGCGCGAGGCCGCGCATGAACTGGTTGTTGCGGACGGCATAGGCGATGCCGCGGTCGCCGATCCGGTAGATCTGGGCGAGCGCCTTGTCGGTGTTGACCGAGACGATCGGGATCGAGGCGCCGGGGCCCGACGGCAGCACGTAGGCGTTGCCGGCGAATCCGACCCATGGGGCGCGGTCGCGGACATAGACGTTGATCTCGACCGGGTGGGCGAGCACCTCGCCGTCGGCCGCCGGCAGCCCGCCCCGGACGCGGACGTCGTAGCGGCCGCCATGCTTGACGCCGTCGATGCAGATCTGGCGGCGCTCCGGTTCGATGGCGAGTCCGTCGCCGCCCGAGACGGTGACGAAGTCGGTCAGCCGCGGATCGGTGACCGGCAGGTCGTCGGAGAAGACGACGCAGATGCGCGGGTCGGCGAGATCGGCGTCGACATTGTGGGAGACGATGCGGAAGCCGTGCTGGGCGATGACCCGCTCGTAGTCGGCGCGCACGCTCGCGTCCTCGACCAGGGCAAGGCTCGCCCGGTAGGAGCGGTAGGAGAGCTTCCACTCCTCGCGGCGGGCGAAGCCGTCGCCGAGGATGGCAAGGGCCTTGGCCTGGTTGTCCGGCGTCTCGGAGCGGACGAAGGCGTTGATGCTCGCCGCGGTGACGTCGCGCCGGGCGCTCTGGCGCTGGTCCCAATCGTCGGGATCGCGGGCGAGACTGGCGATGGCGAAGTCCATCCAGAGGCCGGGGTTGTCGTCGGCGATCGCCAGCGTCTGGCCGAACAGGGTCGCGGCGCGGTCGTAGTTGCCCGCATTGTAGGCGCCGGTGCCCTGGTCGCGGAGCGCCTGGTAGGCGGCACCCTCGGGCGGGGCAAAGCGGCGCTTGATCGTGGTGACGAGCTCACGCGCCTCGTCGACATAGCGGGTGGGGACGTGGCTGAGCTCGGCGAGGCGCGTTGCCTCGAGGCTCGGGGTCAGTTCGGCGGTCGACACCAGCCGGCCGGCGGTGGCGCCGGCCGCGGCCGTGAGGGTGCCGAAGTCGCTCTTGAGGAAGCACCAGCGCGCCTTGTTGTTGTACGTGAAGGCGCGGCACTCGGTGCCGTCGATGCAGGCGTCCTGGCAGGCGTCGAGGTCGACGTCCTTGATCGTCTCGTAGTCGAATCCGGGATAGTCGGCATCCGGCGTGATGATCACGCGGGTCTCCTGGGCGACCGCCATCCCCGTCGGAATGCCGGCTGCGAGCAGGAGCGCGAGAATCAGGAAACGAGCCGCGTGGACGACGTTGCGCATGGATTTCCTCCGCCTGGCGCCCGCCCTCGAGGGCAATCTGTCCGCCACTCTATTGAGCCGCTCTGTGGCGGTAAAGCGGCCGTGATCACACCTCCCGCAGCGTAGGGGAGGTTGTTGCATCGACGTCCCACTCGCGGGCGTCGGCTCCGGCTGCGGGCCCGGTAACGTCAGCTGACGCCGACGCGCGACACGCCTCTACGCTACTCCGTCTTCACCGCATTTCCGGATTCGACCATCGCGTCGTTGATGCTCTTGCCGTCGAGCCAGACCAGGCCGAGCCAGTTGCCGAAGGAATCCCGACGCGCCGGATCGTCGTCGCCGTGAATGCTCTTGAGGATGACCGCCTTGCCGCCGATCAGGTCCTCGAGATGCTTCGTCGCGGCGTCGCCCTCCGGCGTCCCGGCTTCCGGCGCGTCGATCCCGGCGAGCTTGATGCGCTGGTAGCGGATCCAGACGTAGAAGCCGAGGCTGACATTGAGGTCCACGGTGTCGCCGTCGATCACGTCCACGACCTCGGCATTGTACGTGTAGGCAGGCTCCGTGGGGCCGTCATCGGCGATCGCCGGCGCGAGCCCGGCGAGGAGAGCGGCGGCGATCGACACCCCGGCGGCGGTGGTCTTCAGGCGATGGATCATGGATGTTTCCCCAGTCCGGAAAGAGAGCCTCATCGATATTGCCATATTTCTCCCCGCTTGGCATGACAGCCCGTACACCGTGGGTCGGGGCGATCGCAGCGGAAGACGAGGGTCATGCTGAGGTTCCAAGGCGTTGTGATGGGGGCTGTCGCCGCCCTCTGGCTGTCCGGCCAGGGCGCGTTCGCCGACACGCGGATTTTCACCGCCCAGGCCAGCGAGCCGGGCGTCACCATCGAGCAGGCATTCCGGAACGACAAGGAACTGGCGATCGTCGGGCGCGGCGAGGGGACCACGCTCTTCCGCATCGACGAGCCCAGCACGGTCGTCGGCTGCGCTAACCGGTTCGACTTCGTCACCTCGACCGGCGAGAAGGTGAACCTCGCCGCCGACCTCTGCGTCCTCGACTGGTCGGTCACGGTCAAGGTCGCCGCGGCACC
>JBIQKL010000035.1:33974-36535 GCA_044506555.1 Hyphomicrobiales bacterium
GAGCCGCCGCAGGCAGCGCCGGAACCGCCGCCGGCCGCCGCCGAGGCTCCGCCGCCGGAGCCGGAGTCGCCGCCCGCCGCTGCCGAGGCGCCGCCGATCCCGGAGATCCCCGAAGTGCCGGGCACCCCGCCGCCGATCGCGGGCGAGACGTTCAAGCAGATGGTCACCGTGTCGCTCGACGAGCCCGGCCCCTCGATCACGGCGCTCACGCTCGACGGCAAGCCGGTGACGATCAGCGGCCATATCGGCGCCGGCGTGCAGTTCGAGATCGAAGGCAGCGAGCAGGGCATCGTTTGCGCGCACCAGCTCGGCCTGACGCTCTCGGACGGACGGCAGGTGACACGCGACGTCAACCTCTGCCTCAACGACTGGCAGGTGACCGTGTCCCTGGCCGACGGGAATCCGGGCGCGCCCGCACCGGGCGGCGCCGCCCCGGCACCGCCCGCGACGCCGGAGGCGCCGCGGGTCTGGAGCTTCGCCGGCGGCGAGATCGCGGCGACGCTGGTCTACGGCATGCCCGAGACGGACGACAGCGCCTTCACCGCCACCTGCAACCGCGGCAGCGAGCGGATCACCGTCACGCTCTACAACGCCACCGCGCCCGGCCTCGAGCCGGGGACCGCGGTGCCGGTGTCGTTCACCGCCGGCGGCTTCAGCAAATCCTTCGAGGGCAGGATGGGTCCGGTGGACCAGATGTCCGGCGCCTCCCATCCCGAAGTCGTGATCTCGGCGGGCGATCCGCTGTGGCCGGCGCTGATCCGCGAGCTCGACCTCGTCGTGGTCGCCGGTCCGGCCTATACGGCGACGCTGTCGCTCAAGGGCAGCGCCGGCCCGGCGCGCGAACTGCTCGCAGCATGCATGAAGGCCGCGCCGCCGGCACCGGCGCCGCCCCCGCAGGCGGGTCCGCCGAGCGGAGGCGGCATCACGGCGCGCTATGCCTGCGAGGTCGGGCAGGGATTCCGGATCACGTTCCACGGCAACCGGGGCACGGCGGTGCTCACCGAGCAGGGCGCGCCGCCGCTGACCCTCCAATGGATCCCGGACGGACCGCTCGGCCGCTACGTCGCCGGCGAGGCGCGGCTGACGCTCCGCGAGGACCACGTCCGGTGGAGCCGCTACGGCGAACGGCCGCGGACCTGCTTCCCGCGCTGAGCCACCGCGGCTTTCGCGGCGCTGGACCGGATCATGCATTGACGGGCGTGGGCCGCTCCCGGCCCGCGCCGCACGGAGACGACCATGACCCTCGACGCCCGCATCGGTGAGGTGACCGAACGCATCCGTCGCCGGAGCGAATCCGGCCGGCGCCAGTATCTCGACCAGATCGCAGCGGCGGCAGAGCGGAAGCCGAGCCGGACCCGGCTCTCGTGCTCGAACCTCGCGCACGGCTTCGCCGCCTGCAACGCCCACGACAAGGCGCAGCTCCGCGGCGACGCCGGTCCGAACCTCGGCATCATCACCGCCTACAACGACATGCTGTCGGCGCATCAGCCCTATGGTCGCTTCCCCGACCTGATCAAGGACGCGGCACGGGCGGCGGGCGGGACCGCGCAGGTCGCCGGCGGCGTCCCGGCGATGTGCGACGGCGTCACCCAAGGACGCGCCGGGATGGAGCTGTCGCTGTTCTCGCGCGATGCGATCGCCATGGCGGCGGCGATCGGCCTGTCGCACGACATGTTCGACGCGGCGGTGTTCCTCGGCATCTGCGACAAGATCGTGCCGGGCCTGCTGATCGGGGCGCTGACCTTCGGCCACCTGCCGGCGGTGTTCGTCCCCGCCGGGCCGATGCCCTCCGGCGTCTCCAACACGGATCGCTCGAAGGCGCGCCAGCTCTATGCGGAGCGGAAGATCGGCTATGCCGAGCTGCTCGACGTCGAGGCCGGCTCGTACCATGCCCCCGGCACCTGCACCTTCTACGGCACGGCCAATTCCAACCAGATGCTGATGGAGATCATGGGCCTGCACGTTCCGGGCGCGACCTTCGTCAATCCGGACACGCCGCTCCGCGACGCGCTCACCCGCGCCGCCACGACCCGGGCGCTGTCGATCACCGCGCTCGGCAACGAGTACACCCCGGTCGGGCAGATCGTCGACGAGCGTGCGATCGTCAATGGCGTCGTCGGGCTCCATGCCACCGGCGGCTCGACCAACCACACGCTTCACCTTGTCGCCGTGGCCAAGGCGGCCGGCATCCGGCTGACCTGGGACGACTTCGCCGACCTCTCCGAGATCGTGCCGCTGCTCGCCCGCGTCTATCCCAACGGCGCGGCCGACGTGAACCAGTTCCATCAGGCCGGCGGCATGCAGTTCCTGATCCGCGATCTGCTCGGCGCCGGGCTGCTCCACGAGGACGTCAAGACCGTGTGGGGCACGGGGCTCGGCGGCTATACGCAGGCGCCGCATCTTGACGACGCCGGCAACCTCGCCTGGAGGGAGGGTCCCGCCGAGAGCGGCGACGACGCCGTCCTGCGGCCGGCGGCGCGCGCCTTCTCGCCCGAGGGCGGGCTCAAGCTGCTCGACGGCAATCTCGGCCGCGCGGTGATCAAGGTCTCGGCGGTGAAGCC
>JBIQKL010000165.1:0-5331 GCA_044506555.1 Hyphomicrobiales bacterium
GCTGGCTCGACGGCTACGGACTCGCGCAGGCGCTCCGCCGAAAGGCGAAGGCGCTCGGCGTGGAACTGCTGACGGGAACGGTGGCCGCCATCGAGGCCGACAACAATGTCCGGCTGGCCGACGGCACGCGGATCGCCGCCGGGACCGTGATCGTCACCGCAGGAACCGCGACGCCGGGCCTGCTGGCGCCGCTCGGCATCACGGTCCCGGTCGAGGCGCGGAAGCGCTACGTCTTCAGCTTCGCCTGCCGCGCGCCGCTGCCGCGCATCCCGCTCATTGTCGACCCGAGCGGCGTCTATGTCCGCTCCGAGGGCGATATCTACATCTGCGGCGCCTCGCCGCCGGAGCATGCCGAGCCGCCGGCCACCGATTTCGTCGTCGACCACGCCTTCTTCGAGGAGGCGATCTGGCCGGTGCTGGCGGCGCGCGTGCCCGCCTTCGCTGCGATCCGCCCCGGCCGGGCCTGGGCCGGACACTACGACTTCAACACCTTCGACCAGAACGCGATCGTCGGCCCCCTGCCCGGCCATCCGAAGCTGCTGGTCGCGACCGGCTTTTCCGGCCACGGGCTGCAGCAATCGCCCGGCGTCGGCCGCGGCCTGGCCGAACTCGTCGTTTACGGCCGCTACACGAGTCTCGACCTGGCGCCGCTCGGCTACGAACGCATCGCGGACGGGCGCCCGCTCCGCGAGGAGAACGTCGTCTGAATCCCGGTAAACCTTGCGAAGATTTAATCGTCCGAGCGGCTGCCAGCCGGGCCCGACATGAGTCATAAGCGAACAGCGGACCACGATGCCGCTGGGTGCGAGGGGGATGCCACGATGGCGATACACTTCCAGAAAGAAAGCCTCCAGACCTACAGGACCTCGATCGAGGTGACCGGAAGGAACGAGATCTGGATCATCGAGCGCGGCGTCACGGTGCTCTCAGAAACGGGCTACGCGATCCACGCCGACGGCTACCAGTATGGGGTCACCCTCCAGAACGAGGGTACGCTCTCGGCCTGGCAGGACTACGGCGTCCGCCTCGACGGCGAGAGCAGCTGGGTCGTCAACAATGCCGGCGCGACCATCTCCGGCCGGGGCGGCGTCAAGGCCGGCGCCCGCAGCAACGTCGACAATTTCGGCGAGATCATCACCTACAGCGACAGCCGGCCCGCCATCGACATCGACGGCCGGAGCGATAGCGGCCCTATCCGGATCAACAATTCCGGGACCATCGAAGGGGCCGGCGCCATCCGGGTCAAGGGCGGCGCGCCGGTCGAGATGGCCAATGACGGCACCATTCTCGGCGCGGTCGCCCTCGGCAAGGGCGACGACCGCGTCGTCAACCACGGGATCCTCGACGGCGGGGTCTCGCTCGGCGGCGGCAAGGACACGTTCATCGGGAGCGACGGCGGTGCCGTCCACGTCGACGGCGGCGGAGGCCGCGACGTAATCATCGGCAGCGACGGCGCCGACATCCTCGTCGGCGGCCGCGGCAAGGACAAGGTCTATGGCGGCGACGGCGACGACATCCTCGTCGGCTGCTATGGCAAGGACGTGCTCGACGGCGGCGACGGCAGCGACACCTTCGTCTTCCTCAACACCAAGGGGGTCGACCGGATCCGCGACTTCGACCCGATCGACGACACGATCCATCTCGACAATGCCGTGTTTCGGAAGCTCGGGGCCGAGGGCGTGCTGTCGGCCGAGGCCTTCCGCATCGGCGCGACGGCCGGCGATGCCGACGATCGCGTCATCTACGACGCCGAGACCGGATTCCTGAAGTACGACAAGAACGGCGACGAGGCCGGCGGCGTGGTGAAGATCGCCAAGCTCGCGCCCGGCCTCGACCTCAGCCACCACGATTTCGAGATCATCTGATCCCCACAACGAAACGGGCGCCCGAGGGCGCCCGTCCGTCATGCGATGCGATGGACCCGCTACTGCATGGTCGGGATGCCGGCCTTCTCGGTGACGGCGTGGCTGAAGGCGCCTTCCGGCTTCTGGGTGATGACCGGGTCCGAGCCGCCCGACAGCAGGATCTCGACGGTGCGGTCGTAGTCGGCCTCGACGAGCGAGCCGTTCGAGCCGTCGATCAGCTTGGTGACCTCGCCCATCATCCGCTTCTGGTGCTTCTCGGTCTGGGCGCCGGTCTCGTCGTTGTCGAGAACGATCATCGCCGCCTCGTCGGGGTTCTCGCGGGCCCACTCCCAGCCCTTCATCGAGGCCTTGACGAAGCGCGCCATCTTGTCGACGAAGGCGGGATCCTCGAGGTTGCTCTCGAGCACGTAGAGGCCGTCCTCGAGCGTCGCCATCCCCTCGTCCTCGTACTTGAACACGACCAGCTCCTCGGCCGGGATGCCGGCGTCGATGACCTGCCAGTACTCGTTGTAGGTCATGGTCGAGATGCAGTCGGCCTGCTTCTGGATCAGCGGGTCGACGTTGAAGCCCTGCTTGATCACCGTCACGCCGTCCGGTCCGCCGTTGGTCGGGATGCCGAGATGCGACATCCAGGACAGGAACGGATACTCGTTGCCGCTGAACCAGACGCCGAGGGTCTTGCCGCGGAAGTCCTCCGGCTTGGTGATGCCGGATTCCTTGCGGCAGGTGAGCATCATGCCCGAGCTCTTGAACGGCTGGGCGATGTTGACCAGCGGCACGCCCTTCTCGCGGGTGGCCAGGGCCGACGGCATCCAGTCGACGACCACGTCGGCGCCGCCGCCGGCGAGCACCTGCGGCGGAGCGACGTCCGGGCCGCCGGGGTTGATCGTCACGTCAAGGCCTTCCTCTTCGTAGAAGCCCTTGTCCTTGGCGACGTAGTAACCGCCGAACTGGGCCTGGGTGACCCACTTGAGCTGCAGCGTGACAGGGTCCGCGGCATTGGCCGAGGCGAAGCCGAGCCCCAGGCCGAGGGCAAGCGTACCGAGAAGAAGATTGCGCATTTGTCTGACCTCTCCCAAATCGAGCTGTTGAAGCCGCCCTACCGTGCCCGGAAGGACGGATGCCAGAACGTCACGGCGCGCTCGACGAGCGCCATGATGCCATAGAACACGGAGCCGGCGAGCGCCGCCACCGCGATTTCCGCCCACACCATGTCGGTCGACAGCCGCCCGATCTCGACCGAGATGCGGAAGCCCATGCCGACCGTCGGCGTGCCGAAGAACTCCGCGACGATGGCGGCGATCAGCGCCAGCGTCGAGTTGATCTTGAGGGCATTGAAGATGAAAGGAAGGGCAGCCGGCAGGCGAAGCTTGAACAGCGTCTGCCAGTAGCCGGCGGCGTAGGTATGCATCAGGTCGCGATGCATGGCGTCGGACGCGGCAAGCCCGGCGACGGTGTTCACCAGCATCGGGAAGAAGGTCATGATGATGACCACCGCCGCCTTGGACGGCCAGTCGAACCCGAACCACATCACCATGATCGGCGCCATGCCGATGATCGGCAGCGCCGAGACGAGGTTGCCGACCGGCAGCAGGCCGCGCTTCAGGAACGGCACGCGGTCGGCGACGATCGCCACGAGGAAGCCGGACAAGCAGCCGATCGCATAGCCGATCAGCACCGCCTTCAGGAACGTCTGCTGGAAATCGGCCCAGAGGATGTGCAGCGAGACGGCGATCCTCGCCCAGATCGCCGAGGGCGCCGGCAACAGCACCTGCGGGACACCTGCGCCGCGCACCGCGACCTCCCACAGGAACAGCAGCCAGGCACCGAAGATCAGCGGCACGACGATCCTGAGGAGGAGGTCGAGAATACGGCTCGTCGGCCGGGCGAGCGCGAGGATCGCGACCGTCCGCCACGCAAGCAGCCACGACGCCACGACCAGGGCCCAGAAGCCCCATCCGGCGCTGCCGTCCGTCACCATCGGCAGGATCTCGAGCGCCTGCCATGCCCCCACGTGAGCGCCGATGAAGACGACCACCCCGTCGGAGAACCCGGTGCGGTCGAGGTCGCCGGCCACGGCGGCCGCCAGCAGCATCATCACCAGGACGCCGATGGCCACCGGCCCCATGTCGATGAGGGCGGGCGATCCAGCCCCGTCGCCGAGCGGCGCGATGCCGGCAACGACGATCGCCGCGATCGCAAGCAGAGCCTGCCAGGAACGCAAGAGCTTCACCGCGGCGCCCCGACGACGTCCGTCGCCACCCGTTCGCCCGACAGCCGGGCGCCGCCGCAGGTCTGCATCAGCGGCCCGGCCAATGCTTCGCCGGCGAACCAGATGCGGTCCGCGACCGGCTGCGCGAGGGTGCGCCGCGCCGCGGCCCGACCCGGGCGCGCCGCGGCATAGGCACCGCGCGTCCAGCGCTCCCCGCCCCAGTTGGTCATCGCGCCCTTCTTCACCGCGCGCCGAGCGTCGCTGCCGAAGGTCCGGGCCAGCCGCTCGGTGGCGAAGTCGACCGCGGCCGCCTCGCCGGCGCATTCGAGCTCCCAGGCGAAATCGCCGCCGACGAAGCCGACCATGACGTCGAGGTCGAAGGGGAAGCAGAGAAAGTAGATGTCGTGGTGGCTGCGGCGCTCGATCAGGAGGTCGTCGAACGGCTGCTTGCCGAAACGCGTCCCCTCGACGACCAGCGGGATCTTGGTGAGGAGCCCCATCGGCAGGTCGTCGAAGGCTTCGTCATAGGCCTCCGGCAGGTCCGGCGTGAAGCGGATGCCATGATAGGCGAGCACGCCGGTCGAGACGGTGACGATCACCTTGCCGGCCCGCACCGAGCCACGGTCGGTGACCACCGTCACGCTGGGTCCGTCCCAGCGGATCTCGCGGACCGGCGTCGCCAGCTCGACCGCAACGTCGGCGCCCCAGCGGGCGACGATCGACCCGAACCCGTCATAGGTGAAGTAGTTCGGATCGAGGTCGGCGGCGGCGGCGAAATCGGCGACCGAGATCTCGTCGGCGTCCATCGCGTAATCCATGGGGCCGCCGAAGGTCGCCGCGGCGCTCGCATCGAGCGACTGCGGAATAAGCCCGGCGAGGATGTCGGCCCCGTCCGGCGGCACGCTCGCCATCGCCACGCCAAGCGCGGCGTCGGCGGCCGTCATCGCCGCGATCGCCTCCGGCGTCGCCTTCGACCGCCCGTAGTAGAGATGGTCGACACCCATGTCGTGGTGGAACAGGCGGAGGCCGGCAACGCTCGCCTCGGCGTAGAAGGGATTGCGGTCGGCAGCATGGAGCCAGGCGCAACCGCGATCGAACGGGAAGCCGAAGGTCGTCGTCTCGGTCCAGGCCCGGCCGCCGATGCGGTCCATCGCCTCGAACACGGTCACGGTCCGTCCCGCCTTCGCCAGCACCTTGGCCGCCGCGAGGCCCGCGGCACCGGCACCGACCACGACGACGTCGACCTCGCTCATG
>JBIQKL010000036.1:0-1600 GCA_044506555.1 Hyphomicrobiales bacterium
CTTTGCCGGGAAGGACTCGCCCCTCACCAACCTTCGCATCGGCCGCAAGCGGCCGTGCTGCGGTATCCTCTCCCCATGGGAGAGGGAAGGGCCGCGTCTGGTCGGCGACAATGGTGGACGGGTGAGAGTGGCGCTCCCTAGGGGAATTGAACCCCTGTTTCCTGCGTGAAAGGCGGGCGTCCTGACCACTAGACGAAGGGAGCGTCGGCGCGCCTTCTAACCCGACTCGGCGGATTTGTCTCGCCCAAATCGAGAAGGCGCGAAGGACCGGCGGATCGAATGTAGGTGCTGGAGAGCGCTGCGGCCACCGGTGACGTGAGCACCCGCCGCTCCGATGAGGCGGCGGGTCGATATGTCCAGGGCCGGGACGGTCCGTCGAGCCGGCGGCGCTACCAGACGCCGGTGTTGGGCATCGAGGCCCAGGGCTCCTGCGGCGGCAGGCGCTCGCCGGCCTGAAGGATCTCGATCGAGACGTTGTCGGGCGAGCGGATGAAGGCCATGTGGCCGTCGCGCGGCGGGCGGTTGATGGTGACTCCGGCCTTCTGCAGCTTTTCGCAGAAGTCGTAGATGTTCTCGACCTCGTAGGCGAGGTGGCCGAAATTGCGGCCGCCGGTATAGACCTCCGGGTCCCAGTTGTAGGTCAATTCGATCGGCGCTTCCTCCTGGCCGGGAGGGGCGAGGAAGACGAGGGTGAAGCGGCCCTTTTCGTTTTCGATCCGGCGCGTCTCCTCGAGGCCGAGAAGATCGCGGTAGAAGCGCAGCGACTCTTCGAGATCGGTGACGCGCACCATCGTATGGAGATATTTCATCGGGCCTGCTCCCTCTGGATCGTCTTCGTGCGGCAGCATAGGGGCACCGGTTCCGAGCGCAATCGTCGCGTCGCGGCCACGGTGTGGCGCCAGGCACACACACGCCATACACCATGTCCCGCCGGTGTCCCATTTTGGGCTGGAACCGAGACAAGCGGGTGTTATGCTGCTAAGAGGAATCGGCGTTCAACGCCGACATTTCTGGGGCGTTCCGGGGGCCGGAGGCACATGGGGGCGAAACTTCCTTCCGAAATTCCGCTCGATCATGAAGCGGGGGAGGAGACGCCGCTGGACCTCGTCGAGGTCGCCGGTGCCATCAAGTGGTTCGACGCCTCCAAGGGATACGGCTTCATCGTCCCTGACGACGGCACGCCGGACGTCCTGCTCCATGTGACCTGCCTCCGCCGCGACGGATTCCAGACCGCCTATGAAGGCGCCCGGATCGTGGTCGAGGCGGTCCGGCGGACCAAGGGCCTGCAGGCCTTCCGCGTGCTGCGCATGGACGAAGCGACGGCCGCGCGGCCGCCCCAGGTGACTCCGGCCCGCACCCATGTCAACGTCACGCCGAAGAGCGGCCTCGAGCGCGCAACGGTGAAGTGGTTCAACCGCATGCGCGGCTATGGCTTCCTGACCCGCGGCGAGGGCACCGAGGACATCTTCGTCCACATGGAGACGCTCCGCCGCTACGGCCTGGCCGAGCTGCGGCCTGGCCAGATCGTCTATGTCCGCTACGGCGACGGCGAGAAGGGCCTCATGGCCGCCGAGATCCGGCCCGACGTGACCGGCGGCGG
>JBIQKL010000036.1:1700-35985 GCA_044506555.1 Hyphomicrobiales bacterium
TTCAAAAACGGTCGCCCGTGATCGCCGGCGGTCGGGCACGGCGAGGGGCTTCGTCTAGTGCTCCCCGTTCCCTCGATAGAGCGCGCGGATCGTGAGCGAGAAGAATCCCGAGGCGAGGAGGAAGACGGCGAAGCCGGCGGTGATCGTCCGCGTCCCCATCGTGGGGATGAAGAAGAACGTCGTGATGATGATGCCGATGATGTTGCCGAACGAGGAGATGGCGAACAGGCCGCCGGCGATCTTGCCGGCGTCGCTCGGCAGCCTGAGGAGGAGCCGCACCGAGAGCGGCGAATACATGCCGAGAACGAGGAGCGGCGGGAAGCAGACGATGAAGCCCGACAGGAACAGGGCCGCATACTCGTTGGCGACACCGTCGATGAGCGTCTCCAGCCCGCCCTGCGAGACGAAGTAGATGAAGAACAGGTAGGCGGCCGAGACGAACTTGATCGTCGCAGCGAAGCCGAAGCCGGGGAAACGGTCGGCGAGCATGCCGCCGAGGAAGTAGCCGGACATGAGGCCGCCGATCGAGATCGAGATGATCGTCGCCCAGGTATAGATGCCGCTGCCGAAGAGCGGCGTCAGGATGCGGCTCGTCACCATCTCGAAGCCGAGCGTGACGAAGCCGAGGGTGAACACGTCGGCGACGACGAGGAGGGCGGCGCCGACCCCGACCGCAAGCCGGTGGCGTAAGGGAAGCTGCGACTTTTCCATGCGGGCGATCAGGTCCGCTTCTCGTTGTGGCGCTCGATGGCCTTGAGGTACTCGACCGGGGCGAAGTCGTCGGTGAGCGGCTGGGTGGCGGTGTCGTATTCGGGCGTGTAGCGGCGGGCGAGGATGTCGGGCAGGGGATAGCGGAACCCGTAGGTCGCCTGGCGCTCGGCGGCGATGCGCTGAAGCTCGGCCTCGTCCTTCTCCGGGCCGTCATAGGCCAGGATCACGATGTTGCCCTGGCCCTCGAAGAAGACGAGGTGGTCGAAGGCCGACCGGATGGTGGCGACGGCGCTGTCGAACAGCATGGTCGAGGGCTCGACGTTCTGGACCACGACGCCGCCGGGCTTGAGGTGCTCTCCCACCAGCTCGTAGAACTCGGTGGTGAGGAGATGGAACGGGACGAACGGCCCGCGATAGGCGTCGACCATGACGATGTCGAACGTCCGGTCGCTCTTGGTCAGCCACATGCGCCCGTCGAGGACGTCGACCTTGAAGTTGTCCTCGTCGCGGACCGAGAAGAACCGGTCGGCGATCTGCGCCACCGCGGGATCGAGCTCGACGGCCACCATGTCGAGCTCCGGGACGCTCTTGTGGTGGTACCAGGCGGTACGGCCGCCGCCGAGGCCGATGATCGCGGCGTCCTTCAGGTCCGGGGCATAGGCGAGGCCCGCGGTCATCGACTGGGTGTAGTAGACCGGCAGGTCGAGCTCGTCGGTCGGGTTCACCACCGATTCCGTGTAGCGGAGCCGCTCGGCGCCGAAGGACAGCACGTAGAAGCCGTTCGGCCGGCGATAGACGTAGATGTCGTTGTAGAGCGACTCGACCTGGGCGACGACGCCGGCCTCGGTGCCGGCGGCGAGCGCAATGTCCGGCTCGCGGTTCTGCCACACCAGGAACGCCACGACTGCGGCGACCACGGCGGCCCCGGCGACCCCGATCATGATCGCGGACCGCGTACCGGCGCCCTTCGCCGGGGTCGGACTCGCCTTCGGCGGATGCTTGGCGGGCTTCCGCCCGGCGGACTTGGCTGACAACACGGTGCTCCCTGGCGTGGCCGCGGCAAATATAGCGGCGGCGTCGGGCGTGACAACGGCGGCGATCGGGCGAATTTCCGGCGGGCAGCACGACCCGATCTGCTATCAACGGCCGCGGCCGGGGAGCCGGGCCGCCACGGAAGCGGAAGGGAGATGCGGGAATGACGACGGGTTCGACGGAAACGGTTGGCTTCATCGGCCTCGGCATGATGGGGCACGGCATGGCGAAGAACATCGTCGAGAAGGGCTATCCGCTCGCCGTCGCCGCCAATCGAAACCGGAAGCCGCTCGAGGATCTGGTCGGTCGCGGCGCCGTCGCCTGCGCCTCGCCGAAGGAGGTGGCGGAGCGCTCCTCCATCGTGTTCCTCTGCGTCACCGGCTCGCGCGAGGTCGAGGCGGTCATCCGAGGGGCGGGCGGGCTCAAGGAAGGACTGAGGACGGGCTCGGTGGTGGTCGACTGCTCGACCTCCGATCCCAACTCGACGCTGGCGCTCTCGGCCGAGCTCGCGCCGATGGGCGTCGATTTCGCCGACGCGCCGCTGTCACGCACGCCGAAAGAGGCGTGGGAAGGGACGCTCGACACGATGGTCGGGGCGAGCGACGCGGTGTTCGCCCGCATCCGCCCGGTGCTCGTCACCTGGGCGGGCCGGATCGTCCACATCGGCGGCGTCGGCGACGGGCACAAGATGAAGCTCCTCAACAACTTCGTCTCGCTGGGCTATGCCGCGATCTATGCCGAGGCGCTGGTGCTCGCCGCCAAGGTCGGCATCTCGCCGCAGCGCTTCGACAGCGTCATCCGTGGCGGTCGGATGGATTGCGGCTTCTACCAGACCTTCATGGGCTGCGTGGTCGAGGGCAATCGCGAGGCGCACCGCTTCACGCTCTCGAACGGCCTCAAGGACATGAAGTACCTCGAGTCTATGGCCGATGCGGCATCGCTCGCGAACCCCGTCGGCAACGCGGTGAAGAACGCCTTCGCCGGCGCCGTGGCGACCGGAGGCGGCGGCGCGGCGGACTTCGTCCCGCATCTGCCGGAGTTCGTCGGCCGTGCCAACGGCGTCGACTTCTCGGCCGAGGTCGAGAAAGGCAAGGCGGCGGGGTAGCCCCGCGGCGCGGTTCAGCCGAGGCCGACCGACATCAGCATCGGCGGCTCCGCGCCGGTTGCGGGCGTATCGAAGACGCAGCGTTCGCCGACGACCCGGACCCGGCCGGCGGCGACCATGGCAAGCGCCTTCGGGTAGAGCGCATGCTCGGCCGCGAGCACGCGCGCCGCGAGCGCATCGGGCGTATCGCCGGACAGGACCGGCACCGCCGCCTGGCCGATGATCGGGCCCGAATCCATCTCCGAACGGACGAAGTGGACCGTGCATCCGTGCAGCTTCACTCCGGCGTCGAGGGCGCGCTGGTGGGTGTCGAGACCGGGGAAGGCGGGGAGGAGAGACGGATGGATGTTGATCATCCGGTCCCGCCAGCGGTCGACGAAGCCGGGCGACAGGAGCCGCATGAAGCCCGCGAGGCAGACGAGCTCGATGCCGTGCGCGGCGAGCGCGGCGTCGATCGCGCCCTCGGCCGCCGCATTGCCCTCCTTGTAGCTGACGGTGGCGGTGGCGATGCCGGCCTCGCCGGCCCGTTCGAGTCCTGCTGCGGCCGCGCGGTTGGAGACGACCAGGGCGATCTCGGCCGGGAAGGCGGGGTCGGCGGCGGCAGCGATCAGCGCCGTCATGTTGCTGCCGCGACCGGAGATGAGGATCGCGGTCCGTCGGCGCGGTGCCACGGGCCCTAGCCGAACGTCAGGTCCAGCGCGCCGTCGAAGACGACCGCGTCGGCCTCGCGCCGGACGACGGTGCCGAGGCGGAACACCGTCTCGCCTTCGGCTGCGAGCAGGTCCGCGACCCGGTCGGCGGCCTCGCTGGCCACCACCACCACCATGCCGACGCCGCAGTTGAAGGTGCGGAGCATCTCCGGCTGCGCGATCGGCCCGGCGTCGGCGAGCCAGCGGAAGACGGGCGGCACGGCGATCGCGCCGAGGTCGAGCCGGACGGCAAGGCCCTTCGGCAGGACGCGCGGGATGTTGTCGACGAATCCGCCGCCGGTGATGTGGGCGGCGGCCTTGACCCGGCCCGGCTCCTTCATGGCGGCGAGCAGCGGCTTGACGTAGATGCGGGTCGGCGTCAGCAGCGCCCGGCCGAGCGGGCCGTCGCCGAAGGGCGCCGGGAAGTCGTAGGGGGTCTCGGTGCGGGCGACCACGAGCCGGACCAGCGAGTAGCCGTTGGAGTGGACGCCCGACGAGGCCAGGCCGAGGATTGCGTCGCCCTCGGCGACGTCCGGCCGCGGCAGCACCCGGTCGCGCTCGACGGCGCCGACGCAGAAGCCGGCGAGGTCGAATTCCTGCGGCTCGTAGATGCCGGGCATCTCCGCCGTCTCGCCGCCGATCAGCGCGCAGCCGGCGATCCGGCATCCCTTGGCGATGCCGGCGACGATGGCGATGGCCGCGGCCGGGTCGACCTTGCCGGTGGCGAAATAGTCGAGGAAGAACAGGGGCTCGGCACCCTGGGCGACGATGTCGTTGACGTTCATCGCGACGAGATCGACGCCGACGGTGTCGAGGATGCCGGTCTCGATGGCGATCTTGAGCTTGGTGCCGACGCCGTCGGTGGCGCTGACCAGGAGCGGGTCACTGAAGCCGGTCTTCCGGAGGTCGAACAGGCCGCCGAAGCCGCCGAGCTCGGCGTCGGCTCCGGGACGCCGGGTGGTCCGGACGATCGGCTTCAGCGCCTCGACGAAGTCGTTGCCGGCGTCGATGCTCACGCCGGCATCGGCATAGGCCAGCGGTGCACCCGGCTCGCGCGCCGCGTTGGTCATCGTTTTGGTCTCCCCGTTCCGGAGTCCCGCCCGTATCGGACGCGGCAGGCCCGAATGCAAGCCAAAGACGCGTCGGCCGCGCGAGATTGCGCGTCTCGCGTCTGCATGTCATTCCTAGCCGTCAATCTCCGCCGTTCGGGACCGGGTGGCGGAAAGGTCTGGACCATGCCCGTAACGATCCCGAACCTGATCACCATCGGCCGGCTTTTCCTCGTCCCGTTCACGGTCTGGCTGATCGTGAAGGGCGAGTCGCTCACCGCGTTCTGGATCTTCATCCTCGCCGGGGTGAGCGACGCGGTGGACGGGTTCCTGGCCCGGCAGTTCAACCTCCGCTCGGAGCTCGGATCCTATCTCGACCCGCTCGCCGACAAGGTGCTGCTCGTCTCGATCTACGTGACCCTTGCGGTGATGACCGAGATCCCGCTGTGGCTCGCGATCCTCATCGTCAGCCGCGACATCCTGATCGTCGGCGCCGTGATGCTCGCCGGCATGCTCGGCCAGCCGGTCGCGATCCGCCCGCGAATCATCTCCAAGGCCAATACCGTCGCCCAGATCGTGCTGGCCGGCATCGTGCTCGGCGACCTCGCCTATCCGATCGACCTGTCGATGCTGCGCAACGTCGTGGTGGTGCTGGTCGGCTTCCTGACCATCGCCTCGACGCTGGTCTATGCCAACGACTGGGTGAAGCACATGGGGAGCGGTGCGCCGGAAGGCACGCCGCCGGATCCGGGGCGGACCTAGATGAAGGTGGACCGGAAGGTCTTGTTCTGGGGACTGGCGCTGGTCACGCTCCTCGTCCTCCTGTTCATTTTCAGCTCCATCCTGCTGCCCTTCGTCGTCGGCGCCGCCATCGCCTACCTGCTCGACCCGATCGCCCACTGGTTCGAGCGGCAGGGATTCAGCCGGCTGGCGGCGACGATGACGATCCTCGTCCTGTTCATCGTCGTCCTCGTGGCGCTGATGCTGCTGGTGCTGCCCATCGTCGTCAACCAGCTCATCCTCCTCGCCGAGAACCTGCCGAGCTATGTCGAGCGGCTCGACGTGCTGATCAGGTCGATTCTCCAGAGCGCCTGGGCGGAGAGCCTCGGCGTCGATGCCGATGCGGTCCGGGCCTCGCTGACGGGCTTCCTCAGCGAGGGCGCGACCTGGCTGACCACGGTGGTGACGGGCCTGTGGAGCGGCGGCCTCGCCATCATCAACATCCTCGCGCTCCTCGTCGTGACGCCGGTGGTCGCCTTCTACCTGCTCTACGACTGGGACCGGATGATCGCGCTGATCGACAGCTGGATCCCCCGCGACAGCGTCGACGAGGTCCGCATGCTCGCCGCCGAGATCGACCGGGTGCTCGCCGGCTTCGTGCGCGGCCAGGCGCTGGTGAGCCTCACCCTCGGTACCTTCTACGCCGCCGGCCTGGTGCTGCTCGGCATCAATTTCGGTTTCCTGATCGGCCTGGTGGCCGGCATCGTCTCCTTCATCCCGTACCTGGGATCGACGCTCGGCTTCGTCGTCTCGGTGGGCGTCGCGCTGCTCCAGTTCTGGCCGGACTGGGTGATGCCGCTCGCCACCGCGGCGCTGTTCATCTCCGGCCAGCTGATCGAGGGCTACGTGCTCCAGCCCTACATGATCGGCACCAATGTCGGGCTGCATCCGGTCTGGCTGATGTTCGCCCTGTTCGCCTTCGGCCTCCTGTTCGGCTTCGTCGGCCTGCTGGTGGCGATCCCGATTGCGGCCGCGATCGGCGTCCTGGTCCGCTACGCGCTCGCCCGCTACCTGGCGAGTCCGCTCTACCGCGGCACCGGCACGGGGCCGTGAGCCCGCCCCCCGAGCCGCCGGGGACGCAGCTCACCCTCGGCTTTCCGCACGAACCGACGACGGGACGCGACGACTTCGTCGTCGGCCCTGCCAACGCGGAGGCGATCGCGCTGATCGAGGCGATGCCGGAATGGCCGCCGCGCGGCCTCCTGCTGGTCGGCCCCGAGGGTGCCGGCAAGTCGCACCTCGTTTCGATCTGGAGCGCCTTCCCGGGCGCGGCGGTGGTCGCGGCCCGGGACCTGACGCGCGACGACGCGGACCGGCTGACCGCCGGCGGGGCGGCGGCGGTCGAGGACCTGCACGAGGGGGTGCTCGACGAGGCGGCGCTGTTCCACCTGCTCAACCTCGCCAACGAGCGCGACGCGAAGGTGCTGCTCACCACCCGCGTGCCGGTCGCGAGCCTCCACCTGGCGCTGCCGGATCTGGTCTCCCGGCTCCGCGCGATGCGCCTGGTGACCCTCGGCGCTCCCGATGACGATCTGCTCCGCCGCGTGCTCGTGAAGCTGTTCGCCGACCGTCAGGTCGAGGTCGAGCCCGGCGTCATCAGCTATGTCGCGACGCGGATGGAGCGCTCCTTCGCCGCCGCGAACCACGTCGCCGCCGCCCTCGACAGGGCCGCGCTCGCTGAGGGCAGGGGGGTCACCCGCCGCCTGGCGACGCAGATCCTCGGCGAGATCGCCGACGCGGCGCAAGGCGATCTCTGGGACGAGCGGCGGGCGTAGCATCCGGCCGTCCCACTCTGGGACGAGCAGGTCGGGGTCACGCATTTGCGAACCGCGGACATGCTCCGCAACGGTTCCTGTAGGGGCGAGGGGAGCAGACCGCAGCTTCCGCGCCGACGTTTGGACTATTGTCACAATTCCCGCCTAGGGTCTGTCACCCTATATTCGGCGGCATCATGGACCAGAAGACTCCCGACATCGTCATCCCGACCGAGGCAACCCGCGTGGAGGTCGACCTCGCCGACGGCCAGCGCCTGCGTGAGCGGCCGGAACGGTTGATCAACCGCGAGCTTTCCTGGCTGCAGTTCAACCGGCGCGTGCTCGAGGAGGCCACCAATCCGCATCATCCGCTGCTCGAGCGGCTGCGCTTCCTGTCGATCTCCGCCAACAACCTCGACGAGTTCTTCATGGTGCGCGTGGCCGGGCTCCGCGGCCAGCAGCGCGAAGGCATCGCCATGATCAGCGACGACGGCCAGTCGCTGTCCGAGCAGCTCCGCCGGATCGGCGTCGCGGTCGAAAGCCTCGCCAACGAGCAGCAGCGGGTCTGGGCGAACCTTCGCCGTCAGCTCGCCGAGACCGGCATCGTGCTCATCGACGCATCGCAGATCGGAGACGAGGACCGCGCGTGGCTCGACGGCTACTTCCTCGATTCGATCTTCCCGGCGATCACGCCGCTGGCGATCGATCCGGCCCATCCGTTCCCGTTCATCCCCAATCTCGGGCTGACGGTGGCGCTCCAGCTTTCACGGAAGTCGGGCGGCAAGCGGATGATGGCGCTGATGCGCATGCCGAGCTCGCTCGACCGCTTCGTCCGGCTGCCGTCGCGGGATTCCGCCGGCGAGCGCTTCATCGCGCTGGACCAGCTCGTCACCCTCTACATCACCCGGCTTTTCCCCGGCTATGCCGTGGACGGGCTCGGCGCCTTCCGCGTCATCCGCGACTCCGACATCGAGGTCGAGGAGGAGGCCGAGGACCTTGTCCGCTTCTTCGAGACGGCGCTGAAGCGCCGGCGCCGCGGCTCGGTGATCCGGCTGGAGATCGAGGCGAGCATGCCCGACGACCTCCGCGCGATGGTGGCGGAGGCGCTGGCGGTGTCCGGCGACGAGATCTTCACCGTGCATGGCCTGCTCGCCCTGAACGACCTCAGCCAGCTTGTCAGCGTCGACCGGCCGGAGCTCAAGTTCGAGCCCTATACCCCGCGCTTTCCCGAGCGTATCCGGGAGAACCGCGGCGACTGCTTCGCCGCGATCCGGCAGAAGGACCTCGTCGTCCATCATCCCTACGAGTCCTTCGACGTCGTCCTGCAGTTTCTCCGTCAGGCGGCGAACGATCCCGAGGTCGTCGCGATCAAGCAGACGCTCTATCGCACCTCCAAGGACTCGCCGATCGTCAAGGCGCTGGCCGAGGCGGCCGAGAGCGGCAAGTCGGTGACGGCGCTGGTCGAGCTCAAGGCCCGCTTCGACGAGGAGGCCAATATTCGCTGGGCCCGCGACCTCGAGCGGGCCGGCGTGCAGGTGGTCTACGGCTTCATCGAGCTGAAGACCCACGCCAAATTGTCACTGGTCGTGCGCCGCGAGGGCGGACAGCTCTCCAGCTACTGCCACATCGGCACCGGCAATTACCATCCGGTGACGGCCCGTATCTACACCGACCTGTCGTTCTTCACGGCCGATCCCAGCATCGCCCGCGACGTCGCCCGGATCTTCAATTTCATCACCGGATACTCGGAGCCGGGCGAGCTCGAGAAGATCGCAATCTCGCCGATCGCGCTCCGCAGCCGCATCCTCGACCTGATCGCGGCCGAGGTCGCACACGCCAGGGCCGGCCGCCCGGCGGCGATCTGGATGAAGATGAACAGCCTGGTCGACCGCCAGATCATCGACGCGCTCTACGATGCGAGCACGGCGGGCGTGTCGATCGATCTCGTCGTGCGCGGCATCTGCTGCCTGCGGCCGGGCATTCGGGGGCTCTCGGAGAACATCCGGGTCAAGTCGATCGTCGGCCGCTTCCTCGAGCATGCCCGCATCTTCTGCTTCGGCAACGGCTACGGCCTGCCGTCGCCGGAGGCGCTGGTCTATATCGGCTCCGCCGACATGATGCCCCGCAACCTCGACCGCCGCGTCGAGGCCATGGTGCCGATCACCAACCCGACGGTGCACGAACAGATCCTCGACCAGATCATGGTCGCCAATCTCGCCGACAACCAGCAGAGCTGGGCCGTGCTGCCCGACGGCACCTCGGAGCGGATCACACGGAAAAAGGGCGAGGCGCCGTTCAACGTCCACACCTATTTCATGACCAATCCCAGCCTCTCCGGACGCGGCAAGTCGTTGAAGACCAATCCGCCGAAGCCGCTCCGGAAGGGCGCGCGGACCGGATGAACGCCGCTCAGGTCCGGGCGGTGAAGAGGAAGTAGCCGACAGTCCCGAACAGCGCTTTCTGCGCGGCGAGGGAGTCGATGCCCGTGGTCCAGGCGGCGAGCTCCGCCGCGGTGACGGCGCCGGCGGCCGCAGCGTGCTTGCCGACGTCGGTGAAATACTCGGCGGCGAGGTCTTGCGGGAAGACCACCACCCGCGTCGCGACCTCGATGTCGGAGAGCCCGAGGCCGCGAAGGATCTGGAGGAGAGGACCGGGCAGCCAGCTCTGCGCCACCGCCGTGTCGGCCTCATGCGCGAGTGCGCGGCGCACCATCGGCCGGTCGGGCAGGTTGATCGTCGTCGTGCCGAAGTCCGGTTCGATCAGGGCGATCCGTCCGCCGGGCCTGGCCACCCGCTTCATCTCGGCGACGGCCGTCTCCGGGTCGGCGAGGTAGATGAGCAGGCGCTCGGCGCGGACGCAGTCGAACGAGGCGTCCGGATAGGGCAGGGCCTCGGCATCGCCGACGTCGAAGGTGACGGCGAGTCCGGCCGCCGCCGCGCGCTGCTTCGCGTCGGCGATGAAGTCGGCGCTCTTGTCGATGCCGACGACCCGCCCGGGCTTGGCGAGCGCGGCAAGCCGGAAGGTCTCGAGGCCGAAGCCGCAGCCGACGTCGAGCACGCTGGCCCCGGCGACCACGCCGCCCCGCGTCCTGCCGAGCGCCTTGAGCTCCTGGAGTTCGGGAATGGCGTCGAAGGCCTCGAGCGCGGCGACATAGGCCGGCACATCAGCCGCTTGGTCCATGGCCTTGAACTGGTTGAGAGAAATGTCTTCGGTCATGGCGCCTTCGGTCATTTTTCTTGCTCGCCAGCTCCGGAGACTATAGCCGAAAAGGCGTGGAGCGACGCCCACGCATGCGCAGACATCGAGGCGAATCATGGCAAACACCGAGGATGGGACAGCCGATCGCCGCGCAGACGACATGAGCAGTCGAACCGAGCCGGCACGCGCGATAGGCACCATGCCTTCTCCCGGACGCCTCAACGGCACCGGCCCGATCGCCGTGGTCGACATCGGCTCCAACTCGGTCCGGCTCGTCGTCTACGAGCGGCTGGTGCGCTCGGCGACCCCGCTGTTCAACGAGAAGGAGCTGTGCGGGCTCGCACGCGGCATCGAGACCACCGGTAAGCTCGATCAGGAGGCGATCGCCTCCGCCCTCGGCTCGATCCGCCGCTTCCGCGCGCTCAGCACGCAGCTCGGCGTCAAGGACATCCATGTGCTCGCCACCGCGGCGGCCCGCGACGCTTCGAACGGGCCGGAATTCGTCAAGGCGGTCGAATCGATCACCGGCGTCTCGGTCGACCTCCTGTCGGGGACCGAGGAGGCGCGGCTGACGGCCCTCGGCGTGATCTCCGGCATCCACGATCCGAACGGGATCGCCGGCGACCTCGGCGGCGGCAGCCTCGAGGTCATCGATGTCCACGGCACCGAGCTCGGCACCGGCGAGACGTTTCCCGTCGGTGGCCTTCGCCTCGAGGAGGGATCGCAGAAGTCGATCAAGAAGGCGGAGAAGATCGTCGCCGAGGCACTGGCGAAATCGAAGGTGCTCCCGGGCGGGGAGAATCGTCCGTTCTACGCGATCGGCGGAACCTGGCGCTCGCTCGCCCGGCTGCACATGCGGCAGAAGGGTTATCCGCTCCACGTGATGCATCAATACTCGATCAAAGCCACCGAGGCGTCCGAGTTCTGCCGCATGATCGCCCGGCGGGACGTCGACTCGCTCGATTCGATCGAGGTCGTCTCGCGCAACCGCCGGCCGCTTCTCGCCTACGGCGCCGTGGTCCTCGACCAGGTCATCCGGGTGATGCGGCCGTCTGAGATCGTGCTGTCGGCGCTCGGGGTGCGGGAGGGGCATCTCTACGACATGCTGCCGCCGGAGGAGAAGGCGCAGGATCCGCTGATCGCGGCCTGCGAGGAACTCGCCTGGCTCCGCGCCCGCTCGCCGGCCCATGCCCGCGAGCTGCCGGCCTGGTCGGCGATGGTCTTCGCCGCGCTCGGCCTCGACGAGACCGAGGAGGAGGCGCGGCTTCGCCACGCGGCCTGCCTCCTGACCGACATCGGCTGGCGCGCGCACCCCGAATATCGCGGCGTGCAGAGCCTCAACCTGATCGCCCATGCCACCTTCATCGGCGTCGATCATCCCGGCCGGGCCTATCTGGCGCTGACCAACTTCTACCGGCATGAAGGGCTGATCGACGAAGGGCTGAGCCCGCAGATCCGCGAGCTGGCGTCGACCCGCTACATGGAGCGGGCGCGGGCGCTCGGCGCGACGCTTCGCATCAGCCACCTGATCTCCGCCGGCATGCCCGGCGCCATCGGCCGCGTGCGGGTCGAGCAGCGGGGCAAGCTGCTGGCGCTTATCCTGCCGGAGGACCTCGCCCCGCTCGGCGGCTCGCGGGTCGAGCGCCGGCTCTCGCAGCTCGCGAAGTTCGCCGGGCTCGAGGCGGCCATCCTGGTGGACTAGACCCGCCGCGGCGCGCGCCCGGCCTCGCTTCCGGTGGGATCAATCCCCGCCGGTCTCGGTCTGCGAGCGGAGCTTCTGAGCGTAGACGTTGACGATCAGCGCCGCGAGCAGGATCAGGCCACGGATCAGGACCTTGAGGAACGGGTCGATCTGGACGTGGTCGAGGCCGTTGTTGAGGACGCCGAGCACCAGCAGGCCGACGATCGTGTTGGGGATGCCGCCGCGGCCGCCGAACAGGCTGGTCCCGCCGACCACCACGGCCGCGATCGCGTCGAGGAGATAGGGCGTGAACTCGTTCTGCTGCGCGCTGCCGAAATAAGCGACGCCGAGCATGCCGGCGACGCCCGAGCAGACCGCGCCGATCACCAGCACCGCACCGATGATGAAGTTGACGTTGACGCCTGAATATTCGGCCGCCTCGCGGTTGCCGCCGACCATGTAGACGTAGCGGCCGAAGCGCGTGTAGGTGAGCACGAGATGGGCGACGAGCAGGAACAGGCCCGCCATGATCACGATCCACGGTACGCCGAAGACCGAGCCGGCGCCGAGCGTCTGCACGAAGGGCGGCACCGCGTAGGCGATCTGGCCGCGCACGAACAGCGCCGACATGCCGTCCGCGATCTGCATCATCGCCAGCGTCATGATGAATGACGGGATGCCGATGAACGTGACGCCGAAGGCGGTGACGAGGCCGAGGGCGAAGCAGACCGCAAGCGCGAGGATGATCGCGAACGCGCCCGGCAGCGGCAGGTTGGCGATGTTGACGTAGCTTTCCTGGAGCGTGAAGAACGCGACGACGATGCCGGTGACGTTGGCGACCGCGGCGACCGACAGGTCGATCTCGGCGCAGAGGATCACGAAGGTGAGCCCCACAGCGATGATCGCCGTGATCGAGATCTGGTTGAGGATGTTCGAGAAGTTGGCGGTGGTCAGGAAGGAATCGCTGGCGAAGGCGAAGAACACCACGAGGAAGATGAGCGTGGCGAAGGGCGCGATGTTGCGCATCTGGCCACGGATCCAGTTCCCCGTACTGCCGCGGCGCGCCACTGCCGTTCCGGTATCCGACATGCGTTTCCCCCTCAGGCCGCTTCGAGCAGCCGGTCCTTGCTGACGGTGTCGCCGGCGAACTCGCGCACGATCTCCCCGCGCTTCATCACCAGGATGCGGTCGGCCAGCGACAGTACCGTTTCCGGCTCGGTCGAGACCACGATCACGCCGATCCCCTTGTCACGCAGGCCGCGCACGATCCGGACCACGTCCTCCTTGGCGCCGACGTCCATGCCGCGCGTCGGCTCGCTGAGGATCAGCACCTTCGGCGCATGGGTCAGCCACTTGGCGAGCGCGACCTTCTGCTGGTTGCCGCCGGAAAGATTGCCGAGGAGCTGGTTCGGGCCCGGCGTCCGGATACGGAGATTCTGGATGTGACCCTCCGCGATCCTGCGCTCGGTCGACGGCTTCAGGAGCCACTTCGAGATGCGGTCGAGGATGCTGATCGACATGTTCTTGTAGAGCGGCTCGTGGTGGAACAGCATCGCCCGCCGGCTCTCCGGCACGTAGGCGATGCCCTCCTGGCGCGCGACCGACGTGCGGGTGAGCCGGATCGGCTTGCCGTCCAGGGTGAGCTTGCCGTCGGCGCGGATCTTGCCGAACAGCGCCCGCGCCAGCTCGAGCTGGCCGCAGCCCATGAAGCCGTAGATGCCGAGCACCTCGCCGGCGCGGATTTTCAGCGAGACGTCCCTGAAGGCGCGGTCGAACGACAGGTGGTCCGCCTCCATCACCACCGGCGCGTCGAAACGCGTGTCGAGCTTGATCTCGCCGGTATAGCTCTCCTCGAGCTCGCGATGGCCGGCGCCGATCATGTTCTCGATCACGCGCCGCTTGTCGATCTCGGCGACCGGGGAGGTCAGCACCTTCCGGCCGTTCCGGAAGATCGTGACCTCGTCCGAGATGCTCAGGATGTCGTCGAGGAAGTGGGAGATGAAGATGATCGAACGGCCGCTCGCCTTGAGGCCGCGGAGCGTGGTGAACAGGCGCTCGACCTCGGGCGGCGAGAGCGCCGAGGTCGGCTCGTCGAGGATGATGATGCGGGCACCGGAGAACAGCACGCGCGCGATCTCGATCAGCTGCTGGAGGCCGATCGGCAGCTCGCCGATGGTCCGGCGCGGATCGACGTCGATGCCGAGACCGGCGAGGTGCTCGCGCGATTCGCGCACCATCCGGCTCCAGTCGATCGTGCCGATGGCGGTGACCGGCTGCGAGCCGAGGAACACGTTCTCCGCCACCGTCAGGTCGGGGGCGATGCTGAGCTCCTGGTGAACCATGCCGACGCCGGCATCGAGCGCGTCGCGGGCCGAGCGGAAGCGGACCTCCTTGCCGTCGATCCGCATCGTGCCGTCGAACTCGTGGTGCACGCCGGCGATGATCTTCATCATCGTCGACTTGCCGGCGCCGTTCTCGCCGACCAGCCCGTGGATCTCCCCGGGATAAAGCGCGAAGTCGACATCCCGAAGCGCCTGGACACCGCCAAACGACTTCGAGATGCCGATCATTTCGAGCAGCGGCTTGGCGCTGCCTTCAGCCATTTCAGGCGCTTCTGCCAGAGGCTTCAGCCCTTAGATGAGGAAGTGGCGCTGCATCCAGAGCATGCCCTCGCCGTTCGCCTTGGTGACGACCGGGCCGTCGGTGACGATGTTCTTGGGGATGCCCTCGCCGGTCTTCTCGCCGCCATTGACCGCGGCCACGCCGGCGACGATCGCGCCGCCATGGATACGGCAGGACGGGTTGCGGACGGTGCCGAGCATGCGGCCCTCGAGCACCGCCTCGATCGCCGGCGGCATGGCGTCGACGCCGCCGATCAGGGTCTCGGTGCGGTTGTGGCGCTTCATCACCTCGGCGGCGGCGAGCGCCATGTCGTCGTTGTGGAAGAAGGCGCCGTTGATCACCGGGTACTTGGTGAGCAGCGTCTCCCAGATGCGGGCCACCTTGGACACGTCCCAGTCGGCCGGCTGGGTGTCGAGCACCTCGATGTCCGGATACTGCTTCACGACCGATTCGAAGCCCCGGGCGCGACCCTGCGCCCCGGTGTGGCCGAGCGCGCCCTGGGTCATCACGATGGTGCCCTTGCCCTCCATCGCCGTCACGATCGCCTGGGTCATGGAGGAGCCCATGAACTCGTTGTCCGGCGCGAGGAAGGTGTGGACGTCGATCGACTCGAGCGGCGCGATCAGGGTGTCCATGTCGATGACCGGAATCCCCTTGTCGATCATCTTCTGGACGGGTGCGGTCAGGGTGCCGATGCCGAAGGCCTGGATCGCGACGAAATCCCAGTCCTGGGTCGCCATGTTGTCGATAGCGGCGCGCTGCTTGGTGGCGTCGAGCTGGCCGTCGAACCAGGTGACCTCGACGTTGAACAGCTTGCCCCAGTGCTCCGCGGCAGCCTTGCCCTGCGCGCACCAGCTCGCCTGTAGGCCGGCGTTCGAGAATGCGGCCTTCAACGGCTTTTCCGAGCGCCCGGTGGCGGCGTCCTGCGCCATGGCCGGGGTGATGCCGATGCCGCCGAGCGCGGCCATCGCGAGCGCCGAGCCACCGGCCATCTTGAAGAAGTCGCGCCGCGACTGCGGCGACATCTCGAAATCACTCATCGCTCATTTCCTCCCTTGAGCTGTCCCAGGCCGGCGCTTGTTGCGCCGGTCAGGGGAGGGTCAAATTGTCGTATGAAAACGTCACTGGCAAGCGCAAACTCACGGTTGTCTTCCGCTTCGGTCGACGCCGTGCCGCTGCCGGCGGATGTCGCGCCGGCGGAGGATCGCGGACGCGCCGCTAGGTATCGATTGCAACCACGTGGTTCTGCCGGACCGCGAGTGCAATCCGCCCGCGTTTCATGCGGAGCGCGGTCTCGCCGAACAGTTCGCGCCGCCAGCCGTGCAGTGCGGGCACGTCGGCGCGGTCGTCGGCGGCGATCGCCTCGAGGTCGTCGACGGTGGCGATGATCTTGGCGGCGACGCCGTGGTCCTCGCTGATCATCTTGAGGAGCACCTTGAGGAGGTCCACCGCCGCTCCGTTGCCGTTCGCCGGCACCCGGGCCTTCGGCAGCCTGGGCATCTGATCCTTGGGCAGGGCGAGGGCCTTCTTCACCGCAGCGAGGATGTCGTCGGCGGCGCGCGACCGCTCGAACCCCTTGGGCACGGTGCGGAGCTGCGCCAGCGCCGCCTGGGTGGTCGGCTGCTGGACGGCGATCTCGTAGATCGCGTCGTCCTTCACGATCCTGCCGCGGGGCACGTCACGGCTCTGCGCTTCGCGCTCCCGCCATGCGGCAAGCTCTTGAAGGATCGCGAGTTCCGCCGGTTTCCTCACGCGAAGCTTGAGACGGTTCCAGGCTTCCTCGGGCTCCATCCGGTAGGTCTCGACCGAGGTCAGCACCTCCATCTCCTCCCGCACCCATTCGGATCGCTGCTGCTCGTCGAGGCGGGCGGACAGCGCCGCATAGACGTCGCGGAGGTGGGTCACGTCGGCCAGGGCATATTCGATCTGCTTCTGGCTGAGCGGCCGCCGGCTCCAGTCGGTGAAGCGCGACGACTTGTCGATGCGGGCGCCGCTGGTCCTCTGGACGAGCTGGTCGTAGCTGATCGAATCGCCGAAGCCGCAGACCATGGCGGCGACCTGGGTGTCGAATACCGGGTGTGGGATCAGGCCGCCGAGATGGTAGACGATCTCGATGTCCTGCCGGGCGGCGTGGAAAACCTTCACCACGGCCTCGTCCCGCATCAGGTCGAAGAAGGGTGCGAGGGAGAGTTCGGGGGCGAGGGCGTCGACGATGACGGCCTCGTCGGCGCTGGCCATCTGGATGACGCAGAGCTTCGGCCAGTACGTCGTCTCGCGCATGAACTCGGTGTCGACGGTGATGTGTGGAAACCGCGCGAAACGCTTGCAGATGGATGCGAGTTCTTCGGTAGTTGTGACGATCGACATGCCGTTCCTATAGACCAGCAGGCGGGCCATGTCGCCGGTTCCCGGCGGAAAATGCCAATGCTGTGGCGGCGGCTTAGCAAAGCGGCTCGGGGCGCGTAAAGACGTCGCCGCCCATGGCGCGTCACGGCGATCCGCCGCTGTCGGGTGCCGCTGTCCCGGAACAGAGACGCAGGGTGTTGTATTCGCGTCGCAATCGCCGCGAGATCGGTCCTCCGACGGCCACGGAACCGTTTGACCCGACCCGTCCAGCCGGTACACTAAACATGGTGAATCGGTGGGGTGGGTGCGACCCGGCGGGCGCGTAGATGCCTCCGGTGATCGGCGAGGGACCCGTGATACGTAACAGTTTTGGGGTGACGGCCGCTGCGCTTTGCGTCGTGATGGCGCTGTCGGCGGGACCGGCGTCTGCGGAATCGATGGCGGGGGCGCTGGCCGCCGCCTACACGGACAATCCGGACCTGAACTCGGCGCGGGCGCAGCTCCGCGCCATTGACGAGGGGGTGCCGAAGGCGCTGTCGGGCTATCGTCCGACCGCGAGCGCGACGGTCGACATCGGCGCCCAGACGACGCGGCAGCAGCTCGCCGGGCTGCCGATGTCGGACTGGTCGAAGGGGGTGATGCCGCGTTCCTACACGATCTCGGTGGAGCAGCCGATCTTCCTCGGCTTCCGGACGACCAACGGGGTCAAGCTGGCGCAGAGCTCGGTGAAGGCGGCGCGCGAGCAGCTGAAGGTGGTCGAGGCGAGCGTTCTGCTCGACGGCGTCACCGCCTTCATGGACGTGATCCGGGCGCAGGTGGTGGTCAATCTGACGGCGCAGAACATCGAGTTCCTGCGCGAGCAGTTACGGGCAGCCGAGGACCGGCTGAACGTCGGCGAGGGCACCCGCACCGACGTGGCGCAGACCAATGCGCGGCTCCAGGAGGGCATCTCGGACTATGCCCAGGCGGTTGCCGACCTCAACCGGGCGATCGCCACGTACATCCAGGTGATCGGCCACCGCCCGGAGAGCCTCGGCGGCTACAACGGCATCGAGCGGCTGCTGCCGAGGTCGATGGATGCGGGACTTGAAACGGCGCTGCGGAACCATCCGGCGATCGTGGCGGCGCTCTACAACATCGACATCGCCTCGTACAACGTGCGGATCGCGGAGGGTGCGGCGCTGCCGACGCTGGGGGTCTCGGCCTCGGTGTCGCGTCGCGAGGACCAGGGGATTCACGACACCAGCAGCGAGATCGCGCAGATCAGCGGCCGGCTGACGGTGCCGCTGTACCAGGGCGGCGAGGTGGCGGCCAATGTCCGGCAGTTCAAGGAGACGCTGGGTCAGCGTCGGATCGACCTGGATTCGGCGCGGGCGCAGGTGCGGCAGGCGTTCGTTGCATCGTGGGGTCAGCTCGACGCGGCGCGGGCGCAGGTGACGGCGGCGGAGGCGCAGGTCGCGGCGCAGCAGCTGGTGCTTTCCGGCATGATCGAGGAGCGCCGGGTCGGGCAGCGGACGACGCTGGACGTGCTCGATGCGCAGCAGGACCTGCTGCAGGCACGGGTGTCTCTGGTCAATGCCCAGTACCAGCGCGTGGTCGGCGCCTACACATTGCTCTCGGCCTACGGCAAGCTCGACGCCAAGACGCTCGGCCTTGCGGTCAATGTCTACGATCCGGCGGAACACCTCAACGCCGTCCGCGACCGCTGGGGCGGCCTCAGGACCCCCGACGGGCGCTAAGCGTCGCGCGTCGGCGATGATCTCGCGGTCCCGGGCCGGCGTCCCGGGGCCGGGACCGCTTTCGACAAGACCGCTGACGGCGGTGGCGCAGTGCGCTATCCTGCGGCGGGCCGCCGTCCGTTACCTCATGACGGCGGGGTGCGGCGGCCCACGTGGCGCGACGGCAATCGATTCAATTTGAACGAAATTTCAAGACTTGCCGTGATAGGTGCGCTTCGAGTCAGGTCCAGGTGTCGAAGGTACCCATGATGGCAGGCGAACGTCCGATACTGGCCGCTGCGCTTTGCGTCGTGATGGCGCTGTCGGCGGGACCGGCGTCTGCGGAATCGATGGCGGGGGCGCTGGCCGCCGCCTACACGGACAATCCGGACCTGAACTCGGCGCGGGCGCAGCTCCGCGCCATTGACGAGGGGGTGCCGAAGGCGCTGTCGGGCTATCGTCCGACCGCGAGCGCGACGGTCGACATCGGCGCCCAGACGACGCGGCAGCAGCTCGCCGGGCTGCCGATGTCGGACTGGTCGAAGGGGGTGATGCCGCGTTCCTACACGATCTCGGTGGAGCAGCCGATCTTCCTCGGCTTCCGGACGACCAACGGGGTCAAGCTGGCGCAGAGCTCGGTGAAGGCGGCGCGCGAGCAGCTGAAGGTGGTCGAGGCGAGCGTTCTGCTCGACGGCGTCACCGCCTTCATGGACGTGATCCGGGCGCAGGTGGTGGTCAATCTGACGGCGCAGAACATCGAGTTCCTGCGCGAGCAGTTACGGGCAGCCGAGGACCGGCTGAACGTCGGCGAGGGCACCCGCACCGACGTGGCGCAGACCAATGCGCGGCTCCAGGAGGGCATCTCGGACTATGCCCAGGCGGTTGCCGACCTCAACCGGGCGATCGCCACGTACATCCAGGTGATCGGCCACCGCCCGGAGAGCCTCGGCGGCTACAACGGCATCGAGCGGCTGCTGCCGAGGTCGATGGATGCGGGACTTGAAACGGCGCTGCGGAACCATCCGGCGATCGTGGCGGCGCTCTACAACATCGACATCGCCTCGTACAACGTGCGGATCGCGGAGGGTGCGGCGCTGCCGACGCTGGGGGTCTCGGCCTCGGTGTCGCGTCGCGAGGACCAGGGGATTCACGACACCAGCAGCGAGATCGCGCAGATCAGCGGCCGGCTGACGGTGCCGCTGTACCAGGGCGGCGAGGTGGCGGCCAATGTCCGGCAGTTCAAGGAGACGCTGGGTCAGCGTCGGATCGACCTGGATTCGGCGCGGGCGCAGGTGCGGCAGGCGTTCGTTGCATCGTGGGGTCAGCTCGACGCGGCGCGGGCGCAGGTGACGGCGGCGGAGGCGCAGGTCGCGGCGCAGCAGCTGGTGCTTTCCGGCATGATCGAGGAGCGCCGGGTCGGGCAGCGGACGACGCTGGACGTGCTCGATGCGCAGCAGGACCTGCTGCAGGCACGGGTGTCTCTGGTCAATGCCCAGTACCAGCGCGTGGTCGGCGCCTACACATTGCTCTCGGCCTACGGCAAGCTCGACGCCAAGACGCTCGGCCTTGCGGTCAATGTCTACGATCCGGCCGAGCATCTCAACGCGGTTCGCGACCGCTGGGGCGGCCTCAGGACTCCGGATGGCCGCTGACCGATACTCACGATGTGTCGCGCGATGTCGCCAAAAGTGACGGCCGCTGCGGCCCGACCTTTGCCACTTTTGCGGTGTCTCAAGTCTGCGCGGACACGGATTCACTCCGCAGGGGCGCCCGGTCGCGATGCGTGGCGACGGGTCGGCAGGCGGGACCAGAACAGGACAACGGCGTGACGGGTCATCTGGAGAGCGGCGGCATCTCGCGCCGCACGGCACTGATCGGATTCCTCATGCTGGGCGTGGCCGGCTGCACCACGGCGGGCGGTTCGACGGCGGACATCGATCCGCTGGTGCTGCAGATGTACGGGCCGGTCGAGGGCGAGCCGTTCCGGATCCCCGCGATTCCCGTCGCCAAGGTCGATCCGCAATACATCCGGCAGACGGTCACCACGCCCGCCAACATCGCGAGCCAGAAGCCCGGGACGATCGTTGTCGATCCAGCGAACAAGTTCCTTTATCTCGTCCAGGACGACGGCAGGTCGCTCCGCTACGGCATCGGCGTCGGCAAGGCGGGCTTCGCCTGGGCGGGCGAGGCCGAGATCCACGACAAGCAGCACTGGCCGAAGTGGTTTCCGCCGCCCGAGATGCAGGAACGTGAGACGTTCCAGAAGATGTATCCCGACTTCGCCCGGAAATATCCGAACGGGATGGACGGCAGTCCGAGGAATCCGCTCGGCTCCCGGGCGCTGTATCTGTGGGCCAACAACAAGGACACGCTCTATCGCATCCACGCCACCAGCGACTGGACGTCGATCGGCAACGCCGTGTCGTCCGGCTGCATCCGGATGTGGAACCAGGACGTCATGGATCTCTACGATCGCGTCGCGCTCGGCACCAAGGTGATCGTCCTGCAGGGACCGGGCTACACGCCGCTCGACCAGATGACGGCGCCGCCGGCCGTTGCCACGACGCCTGGCGAGGCCCCGGTCGCGTCGAGCACGGTCGCCTACGCCCCGCCTGGCCAGTAGGAACCGTCGGCCCGATTCCTGCGTTCCGGCGGTAGCCCCAACGCGAAGGGACCCGGGCACCATGGCTGCAAAGCGTGAACTGATCGAACCCCACAAGGGCGACAAGCGCTACGTCCGCCGCGACGATTCAGGCCGGTTCAAGGAAGTCGACGACGTGAGCCGCTCGCTGTCGCAGGACGTACGGCGCGCGGCGAAGACCGCCGCCAAGCCGGGCCAGGGCGACAAGGGCGACCGCAAACGGTAGCGGCTTGTGCCGAAGCCTCGACGACTTGCACCGGGACGATTGAAGCCCGCCGGTTTCACTTCGGCGGGGCCAGGCGCCCAGGCTGGATGTCGGCGAACAGCTCGGCGTCGCCGGTCTTGATGAAGAAGCGGTCGAGGCCCAGCGGCCGCTCGACCTCCGGCGGGATCGGCGAGACGAACGGCGCGTCGCCGCGCCGTTGCCGGAAGTCCTCCTTGGCCGCCGCGCGGAGCTCGGCGTCGGTCATCAGGTCGAACCCCGCCGCCGCGAGGATGCGGGCGGTGGCGAGCGAGGCCTTGTCGCCGATCGACATGCCGCCGCAGGCGGTCACCGGCCAGGTATGGAGGCCGATGCCCATCGGGAAGGTCGGCCAGGCGAAGGCAAGGGTCGGCACCTGGTAGCTGACGTCGCCGACGTCGGTCGAGCCGCCGGTGGACACGTCGTCGAGGAAGGGGAGGGCCGCGGTTGCAAGGCCCGTCTCGGGAACCTCCATCTCGCGCTGGCACGCGCGTGCGAAGGCCTGCTCGTCCTCCGTCCAGTCGAGGGGAACGGCCGACAGGTGCCGGTGGAAGAGACGGGCGAGCGGCTCGTTGGGCAGGAGGTCGTACATCCCGAAGAACTGCACGAACTCGGCCCGCGTCTGCGTCGCCAGCGCCGCCCCTTCGGCGACCTGCCGCAGCCATTCAGTCGTCGCGACGACCCGGGCGCGATCGAGATCGCGGTTGAAGAGCCACACCTGCGCGAAGTCGGGGATGACGTTGGGCGCCTCGCCGGCCGCCTCGTAGACGTAGTGGAGGCGCGCGGTCGGCTCGAGGTGCTCGCGCATCATCTGGACGCCGATGCCGAACATCTCGGCGGCCTTCAGCGCGCTCCGCCCCTCCCAGGGCGAGACGCCGGCATGCGCCGTCCGGCCGTGGAACATGATCTTGATCATGTCGGCCGCAGCGGTGCGGACCAGGCCCGCACCGGGGAACGGCGCCGGGTGCCAGGCGAGCGCGGCATCGAGGTCGTCGAACAGGCCGTCGCGCGCCATGTAGACCTTGGCGCCCTCCACCTCTTCCGCCGCGCAGCCGTAGACCCGGATCGTGCCCGCGGTGCCGGCCGCCTGCATCATCCGCTTGAGGGCGAAGGCGGCCCCGGTGCATCCCGCGCCGAGCATGTTGTGGCCGCAGCCATGTCCGACATCGACGCCGGTCGGGCCCGGCGTCTGGCGCGGCTCGGCGGCGTTGCCGAGGCCGGGAAGCGCATCGTATTCGGGCAGGTAGCCGATGACCGGGCCGCCGGAGCCCTGCGACCATTCGGCGATGAACGCGGTGGGGATGTTGGACGTGCCGCGGCTGGTGATGGTGAAGCCGTCCACCTCGAGCTCGCGGATGTGGATCCGGTGCGAGACGATCTCGTTCAGCGACAGCTCCGGCGTGGCCCAGACCTCGCGCGAGATGCGGAGGATCGCGTCCTCTACGTCGTGCACCGCATCGGCGGCCGCGGCGGACGACGGCGGCGGCGGTTGCGGCGACGCCGATCCGGCGCCGTCGACCGGCTGCGGCTCCGCCTGGGCGATGGCGATCTCCGGCGCTCCGGCCGCGACCATGGCGCCGCCGATGCCGGCGGCCTTGAGGAGCGTGCGGCGATCGACGCCGGTCGCGCGTCCGGTGCTGTTCATATCGTATCCTCCAACGTCCTCGCCGGATCGGCGACAAACCTGCAGCAGGCGGCCGACCCTGCCGGCGCGCCCGTCCACCGGCAATGCCCCAAACATGGGGGCATCGAAGCGGCCCGCTATCGCACGATGCAGACCCTGCGGGCGGCGCGCGTGATTCCCGTGTAGAGCCAGCGCGCGGCATTCTCGCGGAACGCGAAGCTCTCGTCGAACAGTACCACGTCGTCCCACTGCGAGCCCTGCGCCTTGTGCACGGTCAGGACGTAGCCGAAGTCGAACGCGTCCGAACGCTTGCGTTCCGGCGGCGTCAGCGCCTCGGCGGTGCCGTCGAAATAGGCGGGATTGACGGTGACCACGGTGCGTCCCTTGCCGTGCTCCCCCTCCTCGGGCGACAGCGTGTAGCGCAGGAGCCCTTTCCGCGGTTGCCGCACGCGGTCGACGTGCCAGAGGCTTCCGTTCAGGAGCCCGCGTTTCCGGTCGTTCTTCAGGCACACGAGCCTGTCGCCGGCGACCGGGGTGGCGACCGTGCGGCCGAGCAGCTCGCGTACCCGTCCGTTATACGCCCGGCGGGTGTTGTTCCGCCCGACCAGGACGGTATCGGCGGCGAGGACCGCGGCCGGCTCGAGGTCGCGCCGACCGATGACGCTGCTCTCGCCGTAGCGTCCGAGATCGAGGCTGCCGCCCTCGCGCACGATCATCGAGAGGCGGATGATCGGATCGTCCGCGGCCTGGCGGTGGACCTCGGTCAGCATCACGTCGGGCTCGCTCGAGGTGAAGAAGCCGCCGCCGGAGACCGGGGGAAGCTGCGCGGGGTCGCCCAGCACCAGCACCGGCCGGCCGAACGACAGGAGATCCTTGCCGATCTCCTCGTCGACCATCGAGCACTCGTCGATCACGATCATCGCCGCCTTGGCGGCCGCGCTCTCGCGGTTGAGGACGAAGGTCGGCCCGGTCTCGTCCTCGCCGCGCATGCGGTAGATCAGGCTGTGGATGGTTCCGGCATTGGCGCAGCCCTTGCCGCGCATGACATGGGCGGCCTTGCCGGTGAACGCCGCGTAGACGACGTTGCCGCCGACGCTCTCCGCGACATGACGGGCCAGCGTCGTCTTTCCCGTCCCTGCGTAGCCGAACAGGCGGAAGACCGGCCGGTCACCGGCGAGAAGCCAGGACCGGACGGCGCTGAGGGCTTGTTCCTGCTGCGGCGACCACTTCATGCCCGCGGTCTAGCCGAGTCCGCGCCGCAACGCGACCTCCGGGACCGACTCGAAGTTCGGTGGCGTTCCGGATGTCGCTACGGCGATGCCCGCGATTCCGATCCCGGAGTTCAGGTGACGAAGAAGTTGTCGTGCGTGATGTCCTTGTCCTTGGTCACCGTGGCGAACTTCACCTTGTCCGCGCCGCCGGCGCCGTCAGGATCATAGAACAGGTTGCCCTTGTTCTTCTGATAGATGATCTGCGGGTTGTCGCCCTCGGCATTCTTGCCGATGGTGAAGTAGTCGGCCTTGAGGTCACCCTTGTCGAGTTCGGTGAAGATCTTGCTCTTGAGCTCGATCATGTCCTCGCCGACGTGGAAATCCTTGATGTGGTCCTTGTTGCCGGATTTCAACTTCTGATCGAAGACGAAGGTGTCGGCGCCCATATGGCCGATCAGCTTGTCCTTGCCCTTGCCGCCGTTGATGATGTCGTCGCCGCGCCAGCCCTTGATCGTGTCGTTGCCCTTGCCGCCGTGCAGCACGTCGTCTAGGTGCGATCCCCAGATCGTGTCTTTCTCTTTGAAGAATTTATCGAAGATCTTGTCGAATTTGTTCTTCGAAACCTGCTTCCAGAACTTGGTCCAGTCGTATTTGAGGCCGCCGATGTCCCATATCGGGTCGCCGTCGCTGGTCTTGGCGACGATGCTATGAATCGTGCCGGTTTCTTTTCCGTTCTTGTTCTTGACACTGGCATTCATCGAGATTTCGATGCCGTCGCGCTCGAAATAGAGAATGCCCTTCTTTTCCCAAGTGTGGACCTTCTTATTCAGAATCTTCAGCTCTTTGAGATTCGAATTGTCGACGGGTAGATCCGCATCGAACGCAGCCATGAGTCACCTAATCTCCGGAAGCCCTGAACATCGCCCCTGACGTCCAATCCTGGACGCGCCGGTTTAAGAGTCGCAGGGAAGTGTGTCAAATTGGCGGAGGCTCACGCCCGGCGTGCAACGACGCGCGCCCCGAAATAGACGATCGCCGAGACCGCTACGATCGCGAAGCTCGTCGGCCAGTCCGTGTGCCAGGCGATGACGATGCCGAGCCAGGCCTCGCCGAGCGCCAGCGCTGCGGAGAGGACGATGCCCGGTACCACGTGCGCGGTGAGCAGCTGCGCCGCCGCAGGCGGGCCGACCATCAGGGCGAAGACCAGCAGCACGCCGACGATCTGCACGGACTGCGCCACGGCCAGGGCGGCGACGGCCAGGAACACGACGCCGATCACGCGCGGCGAGACGCCGCGGGCGTCGGCGAGTTCGGGCTGCAGCGTCGCAAACAGGAGAGGGCGGACGATGACGGCGAGCGCCGCCAGGGTCGCGACAGCGAGGATCAGGAGGGTGGTCAGCATTCCCGGCGACACCGCAAGCACATTGCCGAACAGGATCGACGTCGCCTGGAGCGACGTCGACTTGTTGAGCCCGAGGAACAGGAGCCCGAATCCGAGGGCGAGCGCCAACACGATGCCGATGGCGACGTCGCGGCCGCTCATCCGCTCGCCCAGGAGCCCGATGCCGACGCCGGCGAGAAAGGTGAAGGCGACCATGCCGGCGAGCGGCGGCGCGCCGATCAGGGCGGCTCCGGTGGCACCGGCGAAGCCGACGTGGGACAGCGCGTGGCCGGCGAAGGTCTGGCCCCGGATGACCAGGAACCAGCCGACGATTCCCGCCACCACCGCGACCACGCCGCTCGCGGCGAAGGCGCGGAGCATGAAATCATAGGTGAGCATGGTCGTGGTGATGCTCGCGTTCGACGTGGGCGCCGCCGGACATGACGAAGATGCGGCCGCCGGCACGGACGACCTCGATCGGCGCGCCATAGAGCCGGGACAGCGTCTCCGGCGTCACCACCTCGTCGACGGTGCCGAGGGCGGCGCGGCCATGGCCGAGATAGAGGATGCGGTCGACCGCGCCGAGCAGCTGGTTGAGCTCGTGTGCGCTGAACAGGACCGTGAGCCCGAGCCGGCGCGAGAGGTCGCGGACGAGATCGACGACGACCTGCTGCTGGTGCTGGTCGAGGCTGATCAGCGGTTCGTCGAGGAGCAGCAGGCGCGGGCGGCCGACCAAGGCACCGGCGATCAGGAGCCGCTGGCGTTCGCCGCCGGACATGCGGGAGAGCGGCCGTCGGGCGAGAGCGGCGCCGTTGACCTGGGCCAGGGCATCGTCCACGGCGCGCCGGTCGGCGGCCGAGAGCAGCGGCGGACCCCAATGCTCGCCGCGTACGGCGGAGGCGATGAAGTCGCGACCCGAGATCGGCGCCGTCGGTGCTGCACCGCGGGTCTGAGGCAGATAGGCGACCCCCGGCATGCCGCGGCGCGCCGGAGCGCCGAACACCTCGATCCGGCCGGCCTCCAGGGGAAGGAGGCCGAGGATCGCCCGCATCAGCGTCGTCTTGCCGGCGCCGTTCGGGCCGAGCACGCCGACGAACTCGCCCTCGCGGATCGTGAAGTCGGCATCCGCGAGGATGCGGGTATCGCCCAGCGTGAGGCTCACGTGGTCGAAGGTGACGGCGCTCAAGAGTTGGGAGCCGAGAGCGCGCGGTCGGTCGCGTCGAGCTGGTCGAGCATCCAGTTCACGTAAGTGCCGCCCTCGGGCATCGATTCGGTAACAGCGACGACCGGGACGTCGGCTTCCTTCGCCACCGCCAGGAGGCGTTCGGTGAGCGGGTCGACGACCTGGCGATTGTAGAAGAGAACGCGGGCGCGGCCGGACCGGATGTCGTCCTCGACCTCGGCGATCGCCCGCGCCGGCGGCTCGGTCTCGTTCATCACGGCGCGCTGGAAATCCTCGCCGAGCATCTCGAGCCCGAGGGCGTCGGCCATCAGCCCGAACACCGGCTCGCTCGCGGCCACCTCGGTGCCCGCGAAACGGTCGCGAATCGCGGCGATCCGGTCGTTCAGGACCGTGAGCGACGCCGCGTAGGCGGCGAGCCGCCGGTCGTAGTCCGCGGCGCCCTCAGGATCCAGCCGGGCCAGCGTCGCGGCAACCGCATCGGCGAGCGCCGGAACGGCGCGCGGGTCGTACCACAGGTGCGGATTGCCGCCGGGCTCGGCGGCGAGAAGGGCCGCGACGTCGATGACGACGCGCTGGTCGCCCGGCGATGCCTCGAGCAGGTGCTCCATCCAGTGGTCGTAGTCGAGCCCGTTCATGATCACCACGTCGGCCTCGGCGACCGAGCGCGCGACCGATGGCGGGGCCGCGAAATCGTGCGGATCGGCATCCGGGCTCATCACGACGCTCTCGACCGCCACGCGGTCGCCGCCGATCATCTCGGCGACCTCGCCGTAGAAGGCTTCGGCCGCAACCAGCCGGAGGGGGGATTCGGCGGCAGGGGCAGCGGCGGGCAGGGCGGTCATAGCCAGAATCGCGAGCGTACGGAGCAACATGGCGACAATTCCTCTGTAAACTGTCCGAAACGTTATAACATAACGTTGCCGACCGCAAGCGGTTCACGATCGAAAATCGTGCGAGCCGTCGGACGGGTCAGCCCTGTCCCCGGCACCCGCTCTTGATCAGCTTGCGGAGCAGCCGCCGGGCGTGTTTGCTGTCGTCCGGCGAGGGGGTGCCGGCCTCCTTGAGGTCGCGCCATTCCTTGAGGCGGTCGCGCGCGTCGGCGCATTCCTCGGCCATCGCCGTCTTCAGGGCGCGGGTGTGGAGGGCGAGCGCCTCGGCGACCGCCACGGCGTCGGCATTGCGCCCGATCGGCGTGCTGACGAGATACATCCCCCCGCCGATCACCAGCAGGCAGGCGAGAACCACCGGCACTTTGGTCATTGATGGCATCTCATCGTGAGCTCCAGCACGACCGGGTTCCGGCGATGCCGGAACGGGCGACGCCCGCACGATGCTCCCCCTTGAGACACATACATGATGGGCCGAAGCATTCAAAGCGTGCCGAGGATGGGATGCCGGCCGGTGCGGCAGCCGCACGGGCGTGGAGAGTCGAGACGTGGCCGGGAACGAGATGGTGGGCGATACTGGGATTGAACCAGTGACCCCTCCCGTGTGAAGGGAGTGCTCTCCCGCTGAGCTAATCGCCCGACCCCGGCGATATGGCGGTGCCGGCCACCGCGTGTCAAGCCGAAGCGAGAACGGGCGCCGAGGGCGCCCGTTCGGAGTGCATTGCCGGCCCGCGGCTACTGCCAGATGTTCGGGACGGTGGAGTCGGCCTTCAGTTCGGCGGCGCTTTCGCAGAACGAGTCGTCGTTGGCGTTGCCTTCGGCGAGCAGCAGGCCGTAGCTCGCGCCGAGGCGGAAATAGACCGCCGTCTCCCACTGCTTCATCAGGTCGGGCGAGGTCGCGGTCTTCTCGGGCGCGGGGGAGGTCGCGTCCGCCACCGCCTCGGAGAACTTGGTCTGGTCGATGTGGTAGCCGTCGCAGATCTTCGTCACCGCGGCCTGGAAGGCGATGGTGTTGAGCTTGGCGAACTGGAGCTCGGTCAGGATCGGCTCCTGGTCGACCGTCAGGTCGGCCCAGGCATCGTCGAGCCGGTCGTCATCGGGCAGCGCCTCCTCGGCGACCGCCGCAGTGCCGAGTCCTACTGCCAGCGTCGCGGCGGCGAAAAGCATGCATCCCGGAAAGCGGAACTTGGTCATGACCGTGCTCACCTCTGATAAACCTTCCAGGTCCAGTTGGCGTTGAAGGCGCCGTTGGCGTTGTAGCAGGCGGCCTGAACCGGATAGCACGTCACGCCGGGCTTCGGGCTGAACGCGTTCCGCCACGGATTCGGGCCCGGCGGAGGCGGAGGCGGCCGCGGATTGACGTAGATCGTGTCGGGATGCTTGGCGCTGCCGGCCACCGCGGCGCCGATCACCGCACCGGCGACGAGCCCGCCGATCACGGCGCCGGCATTGTTGTTCTTCTTTGCCATGGCTGGCGAACTGAGGCCGGCGGCTCCCATCGTGGTCACGAGAGCAGCGGCGAGCACTGCCCCAATCAGCGATCTTGTCATGTCCCTTTCTCTCCTCGTGGCTACCCTGAACTTCACGTCCCCCGCCACGTCGCCGACGGCGGCCACGGACAGTTTCGGCGCAGGCGGGCCTCCTACATCGTCACGATCACACGCGTGCCGACCGGAACGCGGGTGTAGAGATCGATGACGTGCTCGTTGAGCATGCGAATGCAGCCCGACGACGACGCCTGGCCGATCGATTTCGGCGCATTGGTGCCGTGGATGCGATACTCCGAGCGCCCGAGATAGAGCGCCCTGGCGCCGAGCGGATTGCCCGGCCCGCCGGCGACCACGGTGGGCAGCACCTTGCCCCGCTTCTTCTCACGCGCGATCATGTCCTTGGGCGGGCGCCAGTCCGGCCATTCCACCTTCTTGGTCACCTTCATCGCGCCTTCCCACTCGAAGCCTTCGCGTCCGACGCCGACGCCGTAGCGGAGCGCCGTCGTGGGGCTGGTGATCAGGTACAGGTACCGCGCGCTGGTATCGACGATGATGGTGCCGGGCTTCTGGCCGGACCGGTAGGAGACGGGCGTGCGCCGCCACTGCGCCGCGACCTGGTTCTCGCCGGGTATCGGGACCAGATCCGCCTGATCCGGCTCGGTATAGGTCACCGGCGGCAGCTTCTTCTTGAACAGGAACGCGTGCGCCGGCGTGGCGACCAGCGATACGGCTATCGCGCAGACGAGAAGAGCAAGGCCGCGACGGCCGAGAATCCTCGAGATTTTCATGAAAGCCGCTCCCCGGTGGCTGGGTCGGCCGGACTATCGCACGCGCCCCGACCGCTTGGAAATGAAATCCCTGTAACCGGAATCGGGGTCAAATTGCGGCCAGCAGCGCCGATGCGGCCGGGTAGAGCGCATCGAAGTGGCTGATCACCCGGCTCGGCGCGAGATCGGCGACGGGCACGCGGCAATAGCCGAAGTCGACCGCCACCACCGGCACGCGGGCGGCTTTCGCGGTTGCCACGTCGACCTCCGAGTCGCCGACCATGACGGCGCGGCGCACGTCGCCGCCGGCGGCGCGAATCGTCTCCGACAGATGGCGCGGATCGGGCTTGCGGACGCCGTAGGTGTCCTGCCCGGCGATCACCGCGAAGCGGTCGGCGATGCCCACCGCCGCTAGGAGCAGCTTCGAATGCCGCTCGAACTTGTTGGTGCAGACCGCGAGCCGCCAGCCCTCGGCGGCGAAACGGTCGAGGGATTCGACCACGCCCGGGAAGGGGCGGCTGGTCTCGGCGAGCCGGCGGGCATAGACGTCCATGAACATCGCGACGAGATTGTCGAGCCGGTCCGGTTCCGCCGTGACGCCGGCGGCGAGCAGCGCGTTGGACAGCATCGCCCGTGCGCCATGTCCCACCATCGCCCGACCGGCGGCCGGCGTGACCGGCGACAGGCCCTCCCCGGCGATGACGTCGTTGAGGGTGGCGGTGAGGTCGTCGGCGGTGTCGACGAGCGTGCCGTCGAGGTCGAGGACGAGCGTGGGGGCGGGATCGGGCATGGGGAGGAATATCAGCCGCTGTAGCGCGCCATCAGCGCGGCGAAGACCGGAATGAAGACGAACACCACCACCTCGACGTGCATGTAGCGGCGGACCATGGCGATCTCGCCGGCGGGCGGTGCGAAGCCCGGATCGAGTTTCGCCTTGCCGCGCCAGGCGAGAATCCGCCGGGTCGGCGGGACCGATAGCACGCCGACCAGCAGGAAGCAGCCGATCTTGAGCCAGAAGAAGATGTTGGCGAAGTAGTATTCCGGCCCCTTGAGGCCGAAGAACACCCGGGCGAAGCCGACGACGAGGATCAGTCCGGCCACGGCGCCATAGCTGAGATCGAGACCGCCGAGGCGGGCGAGCCGGCTGCCCGAAAGCTCAGGACGGACCAGCATCATCTCCGCGACGAGGATGCCGAGGAGCGCGAACATCAGGAGATGGTGGAAGATTGCGAGGACGAGATCGACTTCCAGCATGGCAGCGGGTCCCCGGAGCTATCGGCGGCCCCGCATTGCCGCGAGGCGATGGCCGGTGTTAACAAGCCGCGACGGAAGCTGGGGATGTTCCATGACGCGAGCGGACTTCGGACGAAGGGAGCGGCCTGAGCGATGATGGCCGGAGCGGTGACGAGTTTGACGCGGATGGGCGTCGTCGGGAAGGGCCAATCCGCCGCCGATCCGGCACGCGCGGGTCGTTCATGACCGCCAAGCGTCCCGGCAACGAGGCGCAACGGCAGCGCGCCGCCGAAGCGGCCCTGTCGGAGGTGACCTCCGGCATGAAGCTCGGCCTCGGCACCGGACGCTCCGCCGATGCTTTCGTGCGCCTGGTGGGGGAGAAAGTGCGGGGCGGCGACCTCGACATCCTCGCCGTGCCGACCTCGGAGAAGACGGCGCGGCTCGCGGAAGCCGAGGGGATCGCGCTGGCTACCCTCGACGCCGAGCCGGTGCTCGACCTGACGGTCGACGGGGCGGACGAGATCGGTCCCGGCCTCGTGCTGGTCAAGGGCGGCGGCGGGGCGCTGCTCCGCGAGAAGATCGTGGCCGCGGCGTCGCGACGGATGCTGGTGATCGCGGACGGATCGAAGATCGTCGACGCGGTCGGCGCGTTTCCGCTGCCGATCGAAGTGGTGCCGTTCGGCATGGCCGCGACGCAAGCGGCGATCGGCGAGGTCGCCGAGGCGCTCGGCCTGTCCGGCCCGATCGTGCTCCGGAGCGAGGGTGGACATCGGTTCGTCACCGATGGCGGCCACCATATTCTTGACGCATCGTTCGGCCGGATTCCCGACCCGGCGGCGCTGGCAGCGGCGCTCAACATGATTCCCGGCGTGGTCGAGCACGGCCTGTTCATCGGCCTGGCATCGGCCGCGGCGATCGGACGAGACGACGGGGTAGACTGGCTTTTGCCCTAGCGGCCCGAACCAAACAGGAGCTTCCCGAAATGATCGTGTCACGCACTCGGATCGGCCTTGCCACGCTTTTGGTCGCGGCCGCACTCGCTGCCCCGGCGGGCGCACAGGAAATCTCGCAGTCCCATCTCGAGGCGGCCCTGGTCGCCGTCCAGAGTGCCGGCGCGGCGCGCGGCTTCGATTCCGTGCTGCCGGCGCTCGCGGAGCGCATCAAGAGCCGGCTGATCCGGATCCGGCCCGACCTTCACCAGGAGATCAGCGCGACGGTCGAGGCGGTGGCGCTCGAACTGGTCAGCCGGCGCGCCGACCTCGACAACGCAGTGGCGACGGTATGGGCGAGGAACTTCACCGAGGACGAGCTCGTCACCATCGCGGAGTTCTACAAGAGCCCGACCGGGCAGAAGTTCGCCGAGATTGGCCCGCGCGTCATCCAGGACTCGCTGCAGTCGGTCGAATCGTGGAGCACTCGCGTCGGCGAGGAGCTCTACGAGAAATCGCGCGAAGCGCTCGCCCAACAGGGCCACGCGCTCTGACACGCGCTCGGATCGGAAACGGCATCGGCGGGTCGGCACTGTGAGCGGCTACGACTACGACCTCTTCGTCATCGGTGCGGGATCGGGCGGCGTGCGGGCGGCGCGGGTCGCCGCCGGGCTCGGCGCGCGGGTGGCGGTCGCGGAGGAGGACCGGGTCGGCGGCACCTGCGTCATCCGCGGCTGCGTGCCGAAGAAGCTGCTGGTCCACGGCTCGCACTTCGCCGACGCGTTCGAGGACGCCGCCGGATTCGGCTGGACGTTGGGCGAGGTCTCCTTCGACTGGCCCACGCTTCGCGACAACGTCCAGGCCGACGTGGCCTGGCTGAGCGACATGTACATCCGGAACCTGGAGAAGTCCGGGGCGGAACTGATCCGGAGCCGCGCCGAGATCATCGGCCGCCACGAGGTCCGCATCCTGGCCGAGAACCGGACCGTGACCGCGCGCTACATCCTGGTCGCGACTGGCGGCTGGCCCGCCGTCGACCGGAGCATCCCGGGCATCGAGCACGCGGTCAGCTCGAACGAGATGTTCACGCTCGCGCGGCAGCCGGAGCGGCTGCTGGTGGTCGGCGGCGGCTATATCGGGGTCGAGTTCGCCGGCGTCTTCCGCGGCCTCGGCAGCGAGACCACGGTGCTCTACCGCGGGCCGGAGATCCTGCGCGGCTTCGACGGCGACATCCGCCGGAGCGTCACCGCGGGGATGGTCAGGCGCGGCATCGAGATCGCCTGCGGCGACACCGTCGCCTCGATCGAGAAGCGCGACACGGGGCTCGTGGCTCTGACCCGCACGGGCCGCCGGATCGAGGCGGACACGATCCTCTTCGCCACCGGCCGGACGCCGAACAGCCGGGGCTTCGGGCTCGAGGAGCTCGGCGTGGCCATCGGCGAGGGCGGTGCCATCGAAGTCGACGATTACTCGCGGACCAGCGTCGACAACATCTACGCCGTCGGCGACGTGACCGACCGCAAGAACCTGACACCGGTCGCGATCCGCGAGGGGCAGGCGGTGGCGGAGAACCTGTTCTCCGGGCGGTCGGTGAAGATCGACTACGATTGCGTCGCCACGGCCGTCTTCTCACAGCCCGAGGCCGGCACGGTCGGGTTGACCGAGGAGGAGGCGATCGTCCGTCATCCCGCGGTCGACGTCTACCGGAGCAACTTCAAGCCGCTCCACCATCGCGTCGCCGGCCGGGAGGACCGGATGGTGGTGAAGCTCGTCGTGGATGCCGATACCGACCGCGTCCTCGGTTTCCACGCAGTGGGCACCGGCGCGGGCGAGATGGCGCAGCTCGTCGGCATCGCGCTCAAGATGAAGGCGACCAAGGCGGACTTCGACGCCACCATGGCGGTCCATCCGACCCAGTCGGAGGAGATCGTGACGATGCGGCATCCGGTGGAGCGCCACCGGCGTCCGGCGGACGAGCCGATTCCGGCGGAGCCGCAGCCGGCCAAGTAGGGG
>JBIQKL010000166.1:0-1765 GCA_044506555.1 Hyphomicrobiales bacterium
TTCGATTCGAAACGGAGCCACCCCGAAGCAGTGTGCAGGAAGCGGCATCCTCGGAGACCATCGTGATCGAGCCCGAAGTCCGGCATCGCATCGCGGTGCTCGACTCGCGCGGCAACGGCATTCTCGGCGAGCGCCGGCTTCCCGACGACCCGCAACGCCGCGACGATGCCGCCACGCATGGTGGGTCCGTTGCGCTGGCGGCCTCCGTGTCGAGCCGCTTTGACGATGTTCATCCCGTCGTCGACCAGATAGGCTCGTCGTTCTGGAGGCGGGATGGATTTCGGCGTGTTCGGCCACGGCTATCAGCTGATCGGCGGTCTGGTCGCCATCGGTCTGATCCTGCTCCTGACGGCGCTCGCCCTCAACCGACGGCTCGCCGCAAGCGTACGGAACGAGGAGCGCCACGCCGAGAAGCGTCTCGAATACCAGCGCAACATCGTCTCCCAGCTCGGCATGCTGCTTACCGGCATCGGGGTCTCGCTGTTCATCTTCTACTACCAGCAGGATTTTCAGGAACGGCGGCGCTGGCATGACGAGACCGAGGTGGTGCTCGCCAAGCTCGCGTCGCGGCTCGGGCGGGCGGCGGCCGACCTCGAGTTCCTGCCGCAATACGACGTGATCCTCGACGAGGGTGGCCCCTATGTCGGCCCGGAGCACGGCGGCGTGAACGGTGCGGTGACGGCAGCCGGTCTCGACCTCGCTCGCCAGATCGAGGCCCTGCGCCTCGCCGAGCGGGACGTGACGCTCGACGTCTTCAGCGACCTCGAATTCTCGGCCGATCTCCGCAACTCGCCGCTGATGCCGGAAATCGACCCGGCGGTGTGGTTCGCCATGCACCGCGACGAGAACGACCTTCGCTACGCGGTCACCCAGCTGGCCGCCGACTACCGGGACCTCGCCGATGCGATCGGCGGGGCCGACCCGGCGGTGGCGGTGCTCGACCCGGTGGCCGGGGAGGCGATCAAGCGCGAGGCGCTCGACGTGCTCTACGATCTCGATCTGCTCCGCGACCGGAGTCGCCGCATCGTCGCCCGCGCCTGCTGGTTCCTCGCCCACGACCGCGACTTCGTCCGCCTTCACCCGATCGAGGAGATCCGACGGCGCTATGCCACGCACAGCGAATGGATCGAGCAGGCGAGGCAGTTCATCGCGCCGTTCGCGATCGGTGGCGAGAACTGTTTCGATATGCTCCGCTATACGTCGCCGACGCCGGCGGGACAGTGACCAGCATCGTGGGCGTCGGCACCTCGTACCGGCGCCACAAGGCAAGGGGAGTTCCCTCGATGAGCACCACGTCGCTGTTCCGCTCGCTTGCGGTCGCCGGTCTCGGCGCCGTTGCCGGCTTGCTCTCCGCCGGCGTCCATGCCGCCGAGACGGTCGACGTCGTGGCGTATTTCCGCGACGCCGAGGAAGCCCGGGGTGCTGGATTCGCCCGGAAGACGAAGCCGGTCGACGTGCGCGCCGCCACGCCGGGCGAGGTGATCGTCACCATCATCGAGGGCGAGGGCAAGGAGACGGAGAGCCCGCCCGCCAGTCTCGGCGACATGGTGGTGCGCAACCGCTGCCCCGAAACCGGAAACGAGGAGATCCTCGTCTCGGCCGCCAAGTTCCCGCAGCGCTACGAGGGCCCCGTGGGCGAGCCGGACCGCGAGGGCTGGTCGACCTATCGCCCGCGCGGGATCGAGATGCGCTTCGTCGTCGTCGCCGAGGAGGACGGCGCGTTCTCCTTCATCGCCCCGTGGGGAGAGACGATGGTGGCGCGGCC
>JBIQKL010000166.1:1865-5289 GCA_044506555.1 Hyphomicrobiales bacterium
GCAGCGGTTATCGCAGTCTTCACGTCGGGGGCAGCGGCGGCGGCGGAGATGCCGGAATTGAAGCCGATCGACCCGGCAACGTTCCAGGCGAGCATCGAGGGGCTGGCCAAGGAACTCATGCTGCCGGGCGCCATGGTCCTCCTCTCGACGCCGCAGGGTGACATTGTATTCGGCTACGGCACGACCGAACTCGGCAAGGACACGCCGCCGCGCGCCGACATCCACTTCCGTGCCGCCTCGAACACCAAGACCATGACCGCCGCTTCGATCGTGCAGATGGTGCAGGAGGGGAGGCTCGGTTTCGACGATCCGATCTCGAAATATGTCGACGGCGTTCCGGCCGGCGACGCGATCACCATCGGAATGCTTCTCAAGATGCGGTCGGGCCTGTTCAATTTCACCAATGCGCCGGAGCTCGCGACGAGCCTCGACGACGATCCCGACAAGGTGTGGACCGCGGAGGAAGTCCTCGGCATGGCGTTCGAGCGTCCGGCGGACTTCGCGCCGGGAGCCGAGTACGAATACAACAACACCAACTACTACCTGCTCGGCCTCGTCGCCGAGAAGATCGACGGCAAACCGCTCTCCGCCGTCTTCCAGGACCGCCTGTTCGGGCCGCTCGGCATGGCGAACACGGCGCTGCCGGTGCCCGCATCGAATGCTATCCCGGAGCCGCTCGCTCACGGCTACCTCTACGGCAGCACGTCCTACGCGCTGGCCGATGCGCCCTATCCGGAGGATCTCGTGGCCGCCGCCAGGGCCGGCACGCTCGCGCCGAACGACGACACCTGGCAGAACCCGTCCGCCTATTTCGCTGCCGGCGGCGTGATCTCGACGGCGGACGATCTCGCGACCTGGATGCGGGCGCTGGTCGGCGGGAAGCTCTTCGATGCCGACTTCCGGGAGCAGTGGCTGGCGTCTCCCGAAGCACCGGTGCCGGGCGAGGCTGCGATGCAGAAATACGGCTACGGCATCCTGACGCTGACCTGGGGTCCGAACACCATCTACTACCACGAGGGCGAGATGCCCGGTTACCAGTCCTTCATGGGCCATGATCCGGAGAACGACGTCACGCTGGTGATCTGGACCAACCTGACCCTCGACCTCGACGGTCAGCCGACCGCCAACACGCTGATGGTGAAGATCCTCGACGAGATCTACGCGGTCTCGCCGCTCGCGGCGGCGAAGTAGGCGGGCGGCGACTGCGGCCCCGCCGGCGCGGCAGGCCGAGATGCGTCAGGGCTGGAGCGTCGTCCGCCCGGCGCGGACGGCATCGACCACGTCGCGGATGGAGTCGGTAACGAGCTGCGGATTGTCGTGGTGGATGACGTGACCGCTGTCCGTCTTGGTGACGTGCCTGGAGCCCGGAACCAGTGCGGCGAGATTCGCCTGCGCCTCCTTCTGCGCCCGGTCGGTGACGTAGCCGATGTCGGGCGGCGTGTCGGGGGCGAGCATGCCATCGGCGATGAAGCCGGGAACGAGCGGCCCCCAGGGGCGGTCGGCGCTCAGCACCATGAGTGGCAACGGCTGGAGCGGCGGGGCCGCGAGCAACTGATCGAAACTGGGATCCGCGTCGATCCGCTCGATGTCCGGGTAAACCTCGATGGCCTCGGTCAGGTCGCCGTTGAGGATGATCTTCTGCCACTTCCATTCCTCCGCCGTCTCGGCGGCGCGGAGGAACTCGGACAGCGCATCGACCAGCACCATCCCGTCCACGTCCTGCGGATAGGTCATCGCATAGAGCCGGACGACCAGCCCGCCATATGAGTGACCGACGATCACGAAGGGTGTCTCGATCTTCGCGGCTTCGACGAGCGCGTGAAGGTCGGCGACCGAGGCGGCGGCCGTGGTCGGCATCGGCACGGGATCGCTGCGGCTGGGCTTCTCGTCGGCGAGGATCGTGCCGGGGCGATCATACGTGCAGACTCGCGTGAAACCGGCCACATCCCCGAAAACCGGCGAGGTCGTGGTCCATTCGTCGGCGGCCGCCCTGCCGCCGGGAACGATGAGCACCGTCGGCGAGCCCATGCCACGGCATTCGAGATACATCTTCCGCCCGTCACCGATATCGACCAGGCCGGCGAGATCGCCGTCGGCCGCGAAGGCCGGCAAGGCGGGCGCAAGAAGAAAACTCAAGAGCAGCGAGCGCTGGTGGGACACGGTAATTTCCTCCCGGCGGCGTGCGCGAGAATGTGGTGTGCCGCCGACGATCCACACCTCTCTACACCTGACCTCAAGATTAGATTGAAATACGACGTCGTGCCAACGTGGGACTCCATAGTCTTCGTCCGCCATTGCCCGGAGAGGAGCGCCGTGGCCAACTCGTTGATCAGCTTCGACATGATGCGCTTGCGCCGATCGCTTACGGTATCCTGGTCGCTGGAGCGGTGGCGCTCACCATTGACCGATCGCGCATCTCCATCGTCAAGTAGGAGTCACCATGGCCGACCAGCCACACAGCGAGTATCGCGACCTGGGGTCCTTCAGCGGACTGGTCGAGGCCGCAAAGGCACTGCGGCCGCTCTTTCCTGATCCCGGCGACGATGTCCGTGCCCGGGCCGCTCGTGTGCTCGGCTTCACGATCGGTAGCGAACGCCCTCTCGACCCGCACGTCGGACGGCACTGGACCGCCGATGGCGTCGATGGCGAGGCCGTCTCATGGTCGGTGGGCTTCGGGCCACGCACCGAAGCCTACGTGCTCAAGCCTGCCGGTGCGCGCGGTCCCTTGCCCGGGATACTCGCCCTCCACGACCACGGCCACTTCAAGTTCTTCGGCAAGGAGAAGATCGCCGACGGACCCGACGGCGCCGATCCGCGCATCAGCGGATTCCGCGAGGTCTATTATGGCGGCCGCGCGTTCGCGAACCAGCTCGCCCGCGAGGGCTTCGTGGTGCTTGTCCACGACGTCTTCCTCTGGGGCTCACGGCGCTTTCCGCTCGAGGTGATGCCGGAGCGCGAGCGCGCGGTCGCGGATGCGGTCGCGGCAACCCTCGAGCAGGATTCGGCAGGCCCGGAGATCGCGCGCTACAACGGCGCGGCGTACATGCACGAGCATCTGGTCTCCAAGTACTGCACCCTCCTGGGGACCAGCATCGCCGCGGTGATCGCCTACGAGGACCGGGTGGCGCTCAACTACCTCGCGGCGCGGGACGACGTGCTCGAAGACAGGCTGGGTTCGGTCGGCCTGTCGGGTGGCGGGCTGAGGAGCGCATTATTGCGGGTGACGTCCGACAAGTTCAGGGCATGCGTCATCGCCGGCATGATGAACACCTATGACGGCCTCCTCGCCGACTGTGTCGCCCCGCATACGTGGATGCTGTTTCCGCCGGGCTGGAGTGCCGAGGGGGACTGGCCCGACCTGGCGTCGAGCGCCGCGCCGGCGCCTCTCCTGGTTCAATATCTTCTCGACGATGCCCAGTTCACG
>JBIQKL010000037.1:0-15776 GCA_044506555.1 Hyphomicrobiales bacterium
CAAGCCCGAGGATGACGGTTCTGCCAAGCTTGCACCTCACGCAACGCTCGCCCCGGCTCGGGAATCTCGCATAGCCCGACCCACTGCCGTCATCCTCGGGCTTGACCCGAGGATCGTGCGAAGCGGGCACGACGAGGGGCGTTGACCGGAACTCCACCTTCCCACGGCAGCCCCATGCGCAGACTGGGACCGATCCGCGGGTCAAGCCTGAGGATGACGGTGGAGGGACATAGGCGAACCGCGAGGGCGTACCGAATCGGATCGCCGATACCTAAGTCGCCGTGCCGCCGACCGTGACCTGGTCGATGCGGAGCGTCGGCTGGCCGACGCCGACCGGCACGCCCTGGCCGTTCTTGCCGCAGGTGCCGATGCCGGGATCGAGCGCCATGTCGTTGCCGATCATCTTGACCCGCGTCAGCGCATCGGGACCGTTGCCGATCAGCATCGCGCCCTTGATCGCCGGGCCGACCCTGCCGTTCTCGATCAGGTAGGCCTCGGTGCAGGAGAACACGAACTTGCCGCTGGTGATGTCGACCTGGCCGCCGCCGAAGGCAACGGCGTAGATGCCGTTCTTCACCGAAGCAAGGATCTCGCCGGGGTCGGACTGGCCGGGGAGCATGATCGTATTGGTCATCCGCGGCATCGGGATGTGGGCATAGGACTGGCGGCGGCCGTTGCCGGTCGGCTTCATGCCCATCAGGCGGGCGTTCTGCCGGTCCTGCATGTAGCCGACGAGGATGCCGTCCTCGATCAGCGTCGTGACGCCGGTCGGCGTTCCCTCGTCGTCGACGGTGAGCGACCCTCGCCGTCCGGGAATGGTGCCGTCGTCGACCACCGTGACGCCGGGAGCGGCGACGCGCCGGCCCATCAGGCCGGCGAAGGCGCTCTCCTTCTTGCGGTTGAAGTCGCCTTCGAGGCCGTGGCCGACCGCCTCGTGGAGGAGGATGCCGGGCCAGCCGGGCCCGAGCACGACGTCGAAGGTGCCGGCCGGGGCGGGGATGGCGTCGAGATTGACCAGCGCCTGACGAAGCGCCTCGTCGACGGCGCCCTGCCAGGTGTCGGCGGTGACGAACCGCTCGAAGCCCTCGCGGCCGCCCATGCCGTGCGAGCCGGATTCCTGCCGGTCGCCGTCGCCGACGACAACCGAAACGTTGACCCGGACCAGCGGGCGGACGTCGCGGACGAGGTTGCCGTCGGCCCGCAGGATCTCGACCACGCTATGCGATCCGGCGAGCGATGCGGTGACCTGCCGGACGCGCGGGTCCTTCGCCCGGGCATAGGCGTCGATCTCCTCGAGGAGCTTCACCTTGTCGGCGAATGCCGGGGCGCGGAGCGGGCTCTCGTCGCCGTAGAGCTTGCGATTGGTCCGGGGCGGCGGCTCGGAATAGGTGCCGGTATGTCCGGTCTTCACCGCCTGGACGGCGTCGGACGCCCGGCGGATCGCCGGTTCGGAGATCTCGCCGGAATGGGCGTAGCCGGCGGCTTCGCCCGCCACCGCACGGAGGCCGAAGCCCTGGCTGGTGTCGAAGCTCGCCGACTTGAGGCGGCCGTTGTCGAAGACGAGGCCCTCGGACTGGGAATGCTCAAGATAGAGCTCGCCGTCGTCGGCGCCTTCGAGCGCCTCGGCGACCAGACCGGTCGCCTGCTCGCGGTCGAGGCCGGCATGGTCGAGAATGGAGTGCAGGCTGTCGGACATGAGGCTACCTTGGCGGGACGAAGCGGGTCTGACCCCACATATGTGCCATCCTGCCGCGGGTTCCAAGACTTGCAGGCGGCGCTCAGCCCGCCGATTCCGGCGCGACGTGCCACCCGAGATGGTCGGCAAGGCCGCCGACGATCATCTCGATGCCGACCGCGGCGAGGATCAGGCCCATCACCTGGATCGCGACGCGCATGCCCACCTTGCCGAGAACGCGCTCGATCTGGCTGGCGGCGAGCAGGCAGACGAGGGTGATCAGCGTCACCACCACGATCCCCGCCGCGTGCGCCCATTCGTTGTCCCAGGTCGGGTCCGGGTGATTGGCGAACAGGATCGCCGCGGCGATCGGGCCGGGACCGGCAATCAGCGGAATGCCGAGCGGCACGATCGCCGGATCGTGCGTGGTCGCCTGGACCTCCTCTTCCTGGTGCGCACCTGGCCTGATCATCGAGATGGCGATGAGCAGGACGAGCAGCCCGCCGGCGACCCGGAAGAGGTCGGGCGAGATGGCGAAGAACGTCAGGATCTCCTCGCCGAGCATCGCCGCGACGGTGAGGGTGACCAGCACCGTGGCGCTCGCCACGAACGCCACGCGCACGCGCTGGCGCGACGAGTAGCCGGGCGTCAGCGCCAGCATCAGCGGAATGGCGCTGATCGGGTCGAGCAGCGCGATCATCGCGCCCACGTATTGCAGGAATTCGTTGATGTCGATGCCGGCCATCGTCGTCCCCCCGGGGTGGCAGAAGAAGGCAGGAATCGGCCGCCGCCGTCAATCTCGGCTGCGAGGAAATTCGATGTAGTCCGTCGGCGGCGGCTCGCCGAACCGGTAGCCGAGGAAGGCCAGGTCCTTCTCGAACCAGCGCTCGACGATTCCGTTCATGCGGGCGTCGAAGAGCTCGGTATAGGGCACGCGCTCACGATGGCGGTTGGTGCCGCGCGACTCGGTGAGCGTCACCGGCACGCCGATCCGCTCCGAGATGACCGCGAGATGCGCGTCGAGGTTCTCGTAGCGGCCGATGAAGTCGACCAGCGGCGCGCCGTCGTCCATGTAGGCTTCGTAGTGGCGGGGGAAACGATAATGTCCGAAGGTCAGGAAGCGGGCCTGGAGGACGCGCAGCTCGAACCATTGCCGGAAGCTGAGGGGCTTCCCCGTCAGCCATTCCGGAATGCGCTTGTAGGCCGGCTTGTCCCTGACGCCGGCATAGGCCCAGTAGCGGGAGACGATCTTCTCCCACGGGTTCCGCTCGATCGTGAACTTGAAATACGAATCGAACACGTCGCGGCCGACCGCGGCGCGGATCTCCTGCGCCGTGAAATGCCGCTCGAAGCCCGCGTGGTTGCGGCCGGTCCCGTAGCCGGCCGGCGTCACCACGTCGTCGCGGCCGCAATGGGGCGCGAGCGCTGCCGTGAGGCTCCGCCCCGCGGTCCGGCCGAGATGGACGAAGATGAACCGGTGCTTGTGCGAGACGATCATCGGGTCAGGGAAGGAGACGGCGTTCCGCGTCGCCCATGACCGAAGTTTGCGGGGCGGCGCGCCGCCCCGCAAGGGTCACGGCAGGGAGGAAAATCCTTCGCCGAAGCCGGCGAGGGAGATCGGGATGCCGATCCCTTCCTCGGGTGTCTGGAAGATGATGAACGTGGCGGTCTTGCCCTTCTCGAGCTGGCCCAGGAGCTGATCCTCCAGGATGACCTCGGCGACGCAGCCGTTCGGCAGGCAGCGCACGAAGCCGGCGCGGCCGATATCGGCGTCGTCGATCTTGAGGCCCAGACCGGAGGGAAGCAGGACCCCGAGCGGGGCGAGGATGCGCATGATCCGCGCCTTCTGGTCGGCGGTCTTGAGGACGATGACCGTCAGGCCGACGTTCTCGCGGTCCTCGGCGGTGACGAACTGCATCAGAACGCATTGCTCGCCCTGAGCCCCGGCCGGCGTGTCGCAACGCACCTGCCATGCGTCATGGACGGAGCGAACCGGCGGCTCGCCCTGGGCGGGCGGGGCGACCGAGACGATGGCGTCGGGCACGCTCGGATTGGTGGCCGTCGCACCTTCGGTCGGCAGGCTCGGCGTCGTGGCGGGAGCATCGGAGGCCACGCCGTCCGTATCGGGCGCCGGAGGCGCCTCCGGCAAGGCCGGCGTCTCAACGGCCTCCGGTGCCGCGGCGCTGACCACGGGTTGGTTCGATCCGCCGAACACGCCGAGAAAATAGAGCGCGGCGCCGACCCCGATGGCGACGATCAGAACGGCAGCCGCGATGACGAGGATCGGAACCAGCCGTCTTCCCCGGGACGGCGGGTCGTCGTAGATCTGCGGCTGTTCCTGGTAGTGGCCCTGACCGGCCTCCGCGTAAGGGTCCTGGCCGGCATCCGTCTCGTCGTAGCCGCCCGAATGGTCCGCGTATTCGGCGTGAAGCTCCGCCTCGGGCTCGGCCGCGTAGTGCTGCGTCTCGTCCTGAGGTTCCTGACGGCGGGAACGCCGGCTGCTCTGGTCGTGGCGGCGTCGTTCATCGGTATCGTTATACATCTCGGCTTATCTCTCGACCCGGCCAAGGACCGGGAATCTCACGCCAAAGACCGGAGCGACCAGCGCGAATCACTGCGGTTCATCCTGCACCAAACCCGGTTCCCGGAAAATCTTCCGGATTCGCGCCCGAAATGCGGCGCCGCCAGCGCGATTTGCCGCATCGAGCGCAAAACATCGTCCGTTGCGGCCATAGTCCGCATGTGGTTTGTGTCTGTTACGACTCGGTCGAAAGTACGGCCGTCACCCGTCAGTGCCGGTTCGCAGGGTCTGTGTTAGGTTCACAGCCGACGTTCGGTCACGCCGGTGGGTTAAGGAGGGAAGCTTGAAGCAGGCATTTTCGTGGCCGGGGATTGTAGCGACGCTTGCCGGCCTGATCCTGATGGCGACCGGAGCCGGCCCCGCGGCCGCCGCCCAGCCGCAGCCGTGGGAGATCACGTTCCAGCCCGCGGGCTCTCCGATCATGGAGATGCTCCACAGCTTCAACAACCTGACGCTGATCCTGATCACCATCATCGTGCTGTTCGTCATGGTGCTGCTCATCATCGTCATGGTGCGCTTCAACGCGCGTCGGAATCCGGTGCCGTCGAAGACCAGCCACAACACGTTGATCGAGGTGGTCTGGACGGTCGTCCCGATCCTCATCCTCGTCGGCATCGCGGTGCCGTCCTTCTCGCTGCTCATCGCGCAGCACGACCCGGCGCGGGCGCTGCCGAGCTACGATCCGGAGAAGGCGATCACCATCAAGGCGACGGGCAGCCAGTGGTACTGGACCTATACCTATCCGGACCAGGACGATCTCGAATTCGATTCCCTGATGCTCACCGACGAGGAGATCACGGATCCGGCGACGCAGCCGCGTCTGCTGGCCGTCAACCACGACATGGTGGTCCCGGTCGGCACGGTCATCAACATGCAGGTGATCGGAGCGGACGTGATCCATTCGTTCACGGTGCCGTCGCTCGGCTTCAAGATCGATGCCATCCCGGGCCGGCTCAACTCGACCTGGTTCCTCGTCGAGCGCGAGGGCGTCTACTACGGCCAGTGCTCGGAGCTCTGCGGCCGCGACCATGCCTTCATGCCGATCGCGGTCCGGGCGGTGAGCCGGGAGATGTTCGACGCGTGGGTGGTGGCTGCCGCCGAGGATATCGAGACGTCCTACGCGGTGCTCGACGGCGACGCGCCGGAGATCGAGTCGCCCGAGGGCGCCCCGGCTCCCGAGACGGGCGAGTAGTCTTTCAGAATTCCGGCCGCGGGCGATCTGCCGGGCCGGCAGTGACATAAGGAGAGTGGCATGTACGGCAGCGAGGCGCACGACCACGCGCACGACCATCCGACGGGATGGCGCCGCTGGCTCTTTTCGACCAACCACAAGGACATCGGGACCCTCTACCTGATCTTCTCGATCGTCGCGGGCCTGATCGGCGGCGGCCTCTCCGTCGGCATCCGGATGGAGCTGATGGAACCGGGGATGCAGTTCTTCGGCGACCCCGAGGTGTTCAACGTCTTCACCAGCGCGCATGGCCTGATCATGATCTTCTTCATGGTCATGCCGGCGATGATCGGCGGCTTCGGAAACTGGTTCGTGCCGATCATGATCGGGGCGCCCGACATGGCGTTCCCGCGGATGAACAACATCTCGTTCTGGCTGTTGCCGCCGGCGCTGCTCCTGCTGCTCATCTCCCTGTTCATGCCGAGCGCCCCGGGCGCTTACGGTCCGGGCGGCGGCTGGACGATCTACCCGCCGCTGTCGTCGTCCCTGGGCCAGCCCGGACCGGCGATGGATTTTGCGATCCTGTCGATTCACATCGCCGGCGCGTCCTCGATCCTCGGCGCGATCAACTTCATCACCACCATCTTCAACATGCGCGCGCCGGGCATGACGCTGCACAAGATGCCGCTGTTCGTGTGGTCGATCCTGGTGACGGTGTTCCTGCTGCTCCTCGCCCTTCCGGTGCTGGCCGGCGCGATCACCATGCTGCTGACCGACCGCAACTTCGGCACGGCGTTCTTCAAGCCGGACGAGGGCGGTGATCCGGTGTTGTTCCAGCACCTGTTCTGGTTCTTCGGCCACCCCGAGGTGTACATCCTGATCCTGCCGGGCTTCGGCATCGTCAGCCAGGTGGTGTCGACCTTCTCGAAGAAGCCGGTGTTCGGATATATCGGCATGGCCTACGCGATGATCGCGATCGGCTTCATCGGCTTCGTCGTGTGGGCCCACCACATGTACACGGTCGGCCTCTCGCTCAACACGCAGGCCTATTTCGTGGCGGCGACGATGGTGATCGCGGTGCCGACAGGCATCAAGATCTTCTCGTGGATCGCCACGATGTGGGGCGGCTCGATCGAGTTCAAGACGCCGATGCTCTGGGCGATCGGGTTCATCTTCCTGTTCACCATCGGTGGCGTCACCGGCGTCCAGCTCGCCAATGCCGGCCTCGACTATGCCCTCCACGACACCTATTACGTGGTGGCGCACTTCCACTACGTGCTGTCGCTCGGCGCCGTCTTCACCATCTTTGCGGGCTGGTACTACTGGTTCCCGAAGATGAGCGGCTACATGTACAGCGAGGCGATCGGCAAGCTGCACTTCTGGGTCATGTTCATCGGCGTGAACCTGGTGTTCTTCCCGCAGCACTTCCTCGGCCTGTCGGGCATGCCGCGCCGCTATGCCGACTATCCGGATGCCTTCGCCGGCTGGAACATGGTGTCGTCGATCGGCTCCTACATCTCGGCTGTGGGCGTCCTGATCTTCCTCTACGGCGTGTGGGACGCCTTCGCGAAGAAGCGGCAGGCCGCCGGCAATCCCTGGGGCCCGGGGGCGACTACGCTCGAGTGGGCGCTGCCGTCGCCGCCGCCCTTCCACCAGTGGGAGGTCCTGCCGCGGATCAAGTGACGAGGGCCCGGCGGCCCTCCCATTTCCCGCGCGTGAGTGCAACGCATGGCGTATGTCCAACCCCATGACCTGAACGATCCGGTCGCCGCCGAGATATCGGCGGCGACCGTGTCGGACTACTTTGCCCTGCTCAAGCCGCGGGTGATGTCGCTCGTGGTGTTCACGGCGCTCACGGGCATGGTCATCGCACCGTCCGGCATCCACCCGCTGCTCGGCTTCGTGTCGCTGATCGCGATCGCGGTCGGCGCCGGCGCGGCGGGGGCGCTGAACATGTGGTACGACGCAGACGTCGACCGGATCATGCGCCGCACCCGCGGCCGCCCGGTGCCGATGGGCCGGGTGACGCCCGGCGAGGCGCTCGGCTTCGGCGTGACGCTGTCGATCGGCGCCGTGACGCTGCTCGGCTTCGCCGCCAACTACCTCGCGGCGGCGCTGCTCGCCTTCACCATCTTCTTCTACGCCGTCGTCTACACGATGTGGCTCAAGCGCTGGACGCCGCAGAACATCGTGATCGGGGGGGCTGCCGGGGCGCTTCCACCGGTCATCGGCTGGGCCGCGGTGACCGGCTCGGTCGGGCTGGAAAGCCTGGTCCTGTTCGCCATCATCTTCCTCTGGACGCCACCCCATTTCTGGGCGCTCGCCCTCTACAAGTCCGACGAATACCAGCGCGCCGGGATTCCGATGATGCCGGTGGTGCGCGGTGCGGCGCGGACCCGGACGGAAATCCTCGTCTATTCCGTCGTCCTCGCGGCCGCCGGCGTCGCCCCGACGGTGCTCGGCTTCGCCGGATTCGTCTACGGCGTGGTCGCCGCTGTCGCCGGCGTCCTCTTCGTCGCCGCCGCGTTCCGGGTCTACCGGAGCGGAGAAGGTGCCGGCGGGGAGCGGGCGGCGCGCGACCTGTTCGCGTACTCGATCCTCTACCTGTTCCTCCTCTTCGCTGTGCTGCTCGCCGAGTCGATCGGCACCGGCGGGGGCCTGGCGTGAGCACGGCGATGGCCGGGACGCCCGACTTGCCCGAAGGCCGGAAGGATGCGGCGCGGGATGCGGCGCTGCTCGCCAGGCGGCGGCGCGCCCGGTCGATCGCGATCGCGGTCGCGCTCGCAGTGCTGGTGCTCCTGTTCTACCTCGTCACCGTCATCAAGTTCGGTGCGGGCGTCGTGGAGCGGCCGCTATGAGCGGGGCGCGCTTCGACCAGCGCCGGATGGCGCTGACGGCGGCCGCCTGCGCCGTCTTCATCGCCGCGATGGTGGGCATGTCGTTCGCCGCCGTGCCGCTCTACGCCATCTTCTGCCAGGTGACGGGCCTCGGCGGCACGACCCAGCGCGCGGATGCTGCGCCCGAGACGATGGCCGACCGTTCGATCCAGGTCCGCTTCGACGCCAATGTCGGCAACGACCTCGGCTGGAGCTTCCGCCCGCTGACCCGCAAGGTGGACGTCAGGATGGGCGAGGTCGGGGAGGCGCTGTTCGTTGCCGAGAACCGGACCGACAAGCCGTTGACCGGCACGGCGGTGTTCAACGTGACCCCGCTCGAGGTCGGTGCCTATTTCAACAAGATCGCCTGCTTCTGCTTCGACGAGCAGACGCTCCAGCCCGGCGAGCGGGTGGAGATGCCGGTCACGTTCTTCGTCGATCCGGCCATGGCCGAGGATTCCGACGTCGACTACGTCCGGTCGCTCACGCTGTCCTACACCTTCTATCCCGTTGACACCCCGGACGCGGATGCGGCCGGCGGTGGCCGCGCCTTCTGATGCCGGAGTGCATGATCCATGGCTAAGACGCACACGCCGTCCCACCCCTACCATCTCGTGAACCCCAGCCCGTGGCCGCTGCTCGGGTCGATTTCAACCTTCGTTCTGGCGATCGGCGCGGTGTGGTGGATGCATGGCGCTTCGCTCTGGTGGATCGCGCCTGGGGTGATCGGCGTGCTCTACACCATGTTCGTGTGGTGGCGGGACGTGATCAACGAGGGGCTTGCCGGCGACCATACCTCGGTGGTGCAGCTCGGCTTCCGCTACGGGATGATCCTGTTCATCGCGTCGGAAGTGATGTTCTTCGTTGCCTGGTTCTGGGCGTTCTTCAGCTCCGCCCTCAACCTCGACGGCGCCATCGAGGTCAGCCGCTACGAGTTCACCGGCGGCATCTGGCCGCCGCACGGGATCGAGGTCTTCGATCCCTGGCACCTGCCGCTGCTCAACACGCTGATCCTGCTCACCTCGGGGACGACCGTCACCTGGGCTCACCACGCGTTGCTCCACAACGACCGCAAGGGCCTGGCCTGGGGCCTGGCCATCACGATCATCCTGGGCCTGATCTTCACTGGCGTGCAGGCCTATGAATACGCCCATGCGCCGTTCTCCTTCGCCGGCAACATCTACGGCGCGACGTTCTTCATGGCGACGGGCTTCCACGGCTTCCACGTCATCGTCGGGACGATCTTCCTGATCGTCTGCCTGATCCGCGTCGGCCGCGGCCATTTCACGCCGAAAGCCCATTTCGGCTTCGAGGCGGCGGCCTGGTACTGGCACTTCGTCGACGTGGTCTGGATCTTCCTGTTCTTCAGCATCTACATCTGGGGCAACTGGGGCGCGCCGGTCCACATGGTCGTGGAATGATCGCAAGCGCGGCGGACAGGGCGCTCCATCCCGACCTTCCGCCGTCGCAGACCGGCATGCGGGGACGCTGTCCCCGCTGCGGCGAGGGGCGCCTCTTCAAAGGGTTCCTGAGCCTCGAGAATGGTTGCCGTGCCTGCGGGCTGAGCTACGATTTCAGCGATTCCGGCGACGGCCCGGCGGTGTTCATCATCATGATCGTCGGCTTCGTGGTGGTCGGGCTGGCGCTGTTCGTCGAGTTCAGATTCGGCCCGCCGTTCTGGGTGCACGTCCTCCTGTGGGTGCCGCTGGTGCTGATCCTGTCCTTCGGCCTCCTCCGCCCGCTGAAGGGCCTGATGATCGCCCAGCAATACAAGCATCGCGCCCGGGAAGGGGAACTCGACGGGCCGGTATGACCGGACTCGCCGTCCGTCCGGAGGCATAGGAATGGCCGCCACCCGCCCCGGATCACGCAGGCTCGTCGGGCCGACGATCGCGGCCGTCATTGCGTTCGCGATCCTCTGCGGGCTCGGCCTCTGGCAGGTCGAGCGCCTGTTCTGGAAGGAGGCGCTGATCGCCCGGGTGGAGACCGGGCTCGGCGCCGAGCCGGTATCGGCGCCCGGGCCGGAGGCATGGCAGGACCTCGACTTCGAGGCGTGGGAATATCGGCCGGTCGAGGTCCGCGGCACCTACGACAATGCCCGCGAGATCCACGTCGTCTACACGCTGGTCGAGCCGAAGGGGCCGCGCGGCGGCATCGGCTACCAGGTGTTCACGCCGTTCCACGCCGATGACGGCTGGTGGGTCTACGTGAATCGCGGCTTCGTTCCGCGCGACAGCAAGGATTCCGCCACCCGTGCCGCCGGCCAGATCGAGGGCGAGACCACGGTGACCGGCCTGCTCCGGCGGCCAAGCCACCGGTCGTGGTTCATGCCGGGGGACGATGCTGCCGCGAACGCCTGGTTCTCACGCGACCCGGTTCTGTTCGCGGCGAGCGCGGGGATCGCTGCCGGAGACGTGGCGCCCTACCTCATCGATGCGCGCTTCGATCCGGCCTTGCCGGGCGGACTGCCGCAGGGCGGAGAGACGATCGTCAGCTTCCCCAACAACCACCTGCAATACGTGATCACGTGGTTCGGGCTGGCGGCCGCGCTCGCTGCCGTGTTCGTCGCCTTCGTCTGGCGCCGGCGCGGCTGAGCCGGGCGCGGTCAGGCGTGGCCGGCCTCGCTCGACAGCCGCCCCGGATCGATGCCGATCGTGGCGAGCGCGCGTTCGTACTTGTTGTCGAGGTCGGCGTCGAAGATCAGCTCCGGCGAGGCTGGGCAGCTCAGCCACCCGTTCGCCTGGATCTCCGTTTCGAGCTGTCCCGGCGCCCAGCCGGCATAGCCGAGCGCGAGCATCGCGCTCCGCGGGCCGGTGCCGAGCGCGATCGCCTTGAGGATCTCGAGCGTCGCCGTCAGGCACACGTGCTCGTCGATCGGCAGCGTCGAATTCTCGATGAAGTAGTCGGCGCTGTGGAGGACGAAGCCGCGGCCGGTCTCGACCGGGCCGCCGCGATGGACGCGCATGGTGTCGGCGGCGTCGGGCAGTCGGATCTCGGGTCCCTCCGGGATGATGTTGAGCTGGACGAGGAGATCGCGAAACGTGATCTGCGGCGCGGCCTGGTTGACCATGATGCCCATCGCGCCGTCGGCCGAATGGGCGCAGATATAGACCACGGTGCGGGAGAAGCGATTGTCCTGCATCCCCGGCATCGCGATAAGGAACTGGCCGTCGAGATAGCCCCGGCCGTCCTTGTGCCTGGCGCGTTTCACCATGGCGGGAATCCTAACATGATGCCGACAAAAGGAAAGCATCGGGGGCGTCCCGGTGCGATCGCCGGGATGTCACGAACATATGAGTTTCACGTGGCCGATGAGGCTCGCCGCTGCCGCAGCCGTGGCCTATTCTCCCGCCTCATGTCGACCGGACAACTTGCCTCCTGCGCCATCGCCGCGGCCATGCTTCTCGCCGGCACCGCGGCCCATGCGGCATCGCCGGGCTTCGGCTCGTGGGCGAGCGGGGAGCAAGCGGAGGTCAGGCTGATCGTGGGCGGCATCGGCGACGACGGCCGCCTTTCGGGCGGGATCGAGATCATGCTCGAGCCGGGCTGGTGGACCTACTGGCGGAGCCCCGGGGCAGCGGGCGTGCCGCCGGTCATCGACTTCGGGCAGTCCACCAATCTCGGCGCGGTGGCGATCGCGTTTCCCGTGCCCGAACGCCATGACGACGGCTACGGCGCGACCAACATCTATCCCGGCGGCGTGATCCTGCCGTTCACTGCCGAGGTCCCGGATCCTTCGGCCCGGGTGGAACTGAGGCTCTCGCTCGACCTCGGCGTCTGCCAGGAGATCTGCATTCCCGACCGTGTCGAGGCGTCGATAGACGTTCCGGGGGGGCTCGACGCCCGGGTTGCCGCAGCGACGCTGGCGGGGGCCCGCGCGCGCGTCCCCGGCCCGCCGCTGCCCGGCGTCCTCGCAGTCGAAAGCGCGCGCCGGAGGGGCGGCGACGACGCGCATCCGGTGTTCGATATCGTCGTGACCGCGCCGGCCGACGCCGAGATGTTCGTCGAGGGGCCTTCGGACTGGTACGCCGGCGTCCCGGAACGGCTGGCCGATGCGGAGCCGCCGACCTACCGTGTGACGATCGACCGCGTCGGCGCCACGTCGCCGATCGCCGGCGGCATGCTCCGGGTCACGCTCGCCGCCGACGGCAAGGCCGTCGAGCAGGTGGTCGGCATCGACTAACGCCGCCGCTTGGCCTATTGCATGGCGTTCAATCGCAACGAGGGTGACATGATCAAGGTTGGCGACCGGCTTCCCGCCGGCAAGCTTCGGGTGAAGAACGACGACGGTACCAGCGCCGAGGTCTCGACCGACGCGCTCTTCGACGGCCAGACCGTGGTTCTGGTCGGCGTTCCCGGAGCGTTCACCTCGACCTGCCACAATGCGCATATCCCGCAATTCGTCGCCAATGCCGGGACATTCCGCGACAAGGGCGTGGACCGCATCGTGGTGCTGGCGGTGAACGACCATCACGTCATGAAGTCGTGGAGCGACGCCCTGGGCGGCGCGGACAAGGTCGAGTTCGTCGCCGACGGGAACGGTGATTACGTCCGTGCGCTGGGGCTCGAGCTCGACCTGACCGGGTCCGGGATGGGCAAGCGCTGCAAGCGCTTCTCGGCGCTCGTCAGGGACGGCGTGGTGCAGTCGCTCAACTTCGAACCCGAAGGCGGCAAGGGGATCGAGGCGACCGGCGCCGCGACCATGATGGGCCAGATCTAAGGCGGGCGGGCCCGAACCTCACGCGGGCGGCTATTCGGCCGCCCGAGGCGGGCGCCTGGGCTTGAACGGCGCCATGCCGGTGCGGGCAAGCGCGTCGGCGCGTTCGTTCAGCTCGGTGCCGGCATGGCCCCGGACCCAATGCCAGCGGACTTCATGAAGCTGCGCGAGAGCATCGAGACGCTGCCAGAGATCGACGTTCTTGACCGGCTTGCGGTCTGCCGTCTTCCAGCCGTTCCGCTTCCAGCCCCTGATCCAGCCGGTGATGCCGCCGCGAAGATATTGCGAGTCCGTATGGATATCGACCAGCGAGGGTTTCCGGAGCGCTTCGAGCGCGGAGATTGCCGCCATCAGCTCCATGCGGTTGTTGGTGGTCACCGCCTCGCCGCCGGACAGATCCTTCTCGCGCCCGCCCGAGATCAGCACCGCCCCCCAGCCGCCGGGTCCGGGATTGCCCGAGCAGGCGCCATCGGTCCAGATCGTGACGTGCGGGCGATCGGTCACAGGTCGAGCCCGTAGCCGCGGGCGTCGCCGACACTGCGGTGGAAGCGGAGCTTCCGGTAATATTCGAGCGGGTCCTTCTTCACGACCAGGGCTCCTGCGGGCGTCGTCAGCCAGTCGTAGAGGCGGGTCAGAAGGAAGCGCAGCGCGGCCCCACGCGCGAGCAGCGGCAGGAAGGCGATCTCGTCCGCCGACAGCGGCCGGACGTCGTTGTAGCCGAGGAGCAGCGCCCGCGACTTGGTGAGGTTCAGCGAGCCGTCCGGCTCGAAGCACCAGGCGTTGACGCAGACCCCGACGTCATAGGCCAGCATGTCGTTGCACGCGAAGTAGAAGTCGATGAGCCCGGACAGCCGGTTCTGGAGGAAGAAGACGTTGTCGGGGAAAAGGTCGGCATGGATGACCCCGGCCGGCAGGCCCGACGGCCAGTTCGCCTCGAGGAGATCGAGCTCCGTCGCGACCTCGGCGCCGAGGTCCTCGGCAACCTCGTCGGCACGGTCGGCGCACATCTCGAACAGGGGCCGCCAGCCGCCGACCGACAGCGCATTGGCGCGGGTGAGCGCGAAGCCGTCGCCTGCCTGGTGGAGCTGCGCCAGCGCCGCGCCGACGGCCTCGCAATGGTCGGCCCGCGGCCGGCGCACCGAGACGCCGTCGAGAAAGGTGACGATCGCTGCCGGCCGGTTCGCGAGCCGGTTCAGCGCGCGCCCGGCGCGATCATGCACCGGCAGCGGGCAGTTGAGCCCCCGCTGCGACAGATGCTCCATCAGGCCGAGGAAGAAGGGCAGGTCGGCCGGATCGACCCGCTTCTCGTAGAGGGTCAGGATGAACCGGCCCTTCTCGGTCGAGAGCAGGAAATTCGAGTTCTCGACGCCCTCGGCGATGCCCTTGACCGATACGACGGTGCCGAGATCGTAGCCGCGGAGAAAGGCCTCGAGCTCCTCGTCGGCGAGTTCCGTGTAGACCGCCACGCCAGCTACTCCGCGGCGTCGCGCAGCTGGCGGGGCAGGTTGAAGGCGATCGACTCGGTCGTGGTGGTGATCACCTCGACCGCGACCGCGAAGCGCTCGGCAAAGGCGGCGATCACCTCGTCGATCAGGATTTCCGGCGCCGATGCCCCGGCGGTGATGCCGACGGCGCGAATGTCGGTGAGGCGTGTCCAGTCGATGTCGGCGGCACGCTGCACCAGCACCGCGTAAGGACAGCCGCCGCGCTCGGCGACCTCGCGGAGGCGCTGCGAGTTGGACGAGTTCGGTGCGCCGACGACGATCATCGCATCGACTTCGCCGGCGACGCGCTTCACCGCCTCCTGGCGGTTGGTGGTGGCGTAGCAGATGTCGTCCTTGTGCGGCGCGAGGATGTTGGGGAAGCGCCGGGTGAGCACCGCGACGATGGCCGCGGTGTCGTCCACCGAGAGCGTCGTCTGAGTGATCCAGGCGAGCCGGTCCGGATCGGCGACCTGCAGCGCCTCGGCGTCGGCCTCGGTCTCGACCAGCGTCACGGCGCCGGCAGGGAGCTGGCCCATCGTGCCGACCACCTCCGGGTGTCCGGCGTGGCCGACGAGGATCACGTCGCGGCCCTTCCGGTGGAGGATCTCGGCCTCGCGGTGGACCTTGGTGACCAGCGGACAGGTGGCGTCGAGGTGGAACAGGTTCCGCGCCTTCGCGGCCTCGGGCACCGCCTTCGGCACGCCGTGGGCGGAGAAGATCACCGGCTGCTCCGTGTCGGGGACCTCGTCGAGCTCCTCGACGAAGACCGCGCCCTTAGCCTTGAGGTTCTCCACCACGTAGCGGTTGTGGACGATCTCGTGGCGCACATAGACCGGCGCGCCGAAGCGCTGGAGCGCGAGCTCGACGATCTGGATCGCACGGTCGACGCCCGCGCAGAAACCGCGCGGAGCGCAAAGCAGAACACGGAGGGGCGGGTTGTCGGTCGCGGTCTCGGCCATGGCGCGAATAAGGGGAGGGCACCCGCTCCTGTCAAGCGACAGGCGGAGCGAAGAGCGGTTTCGCCTGTTCGACAAGCGCCTGCGGAAGCGCGGTCAGATCGGTCGTGTCGTACGGACGGTGGGTTAGATAGCGGCTGACGAGGCCGGCGACAGCTTCCGCCTGCGCCCGGTCCCGTTGTCGCTGAAGCGGCGGACGATTGGCGAGATTCGAAAGCCACAATTTGTGGATCGCGAAGGCGCGCGGATCCGGTGTCACCATGCGAACAGGCGTTCCGCGTTCGTCGACGGTGACGGCCTCGAACGCCGGAGCGTT
>JBIQKL010000037.1:15876-26279 GCA_044506555.1 Hyphomicrobiales bacterium
GTCTCGGCGCGGAAGAGAAGGCGGTTGGCCTCCGCCGCGGCCATCGGCTGGCCGTAGAGGAAGCCCTGGATGTACTCGCAGCCCAGCTCCTCGAGCTCGTAGGCGTCCGACTCGGATTCGGCGCCCTCGGCGATCACCTCCATCTTCAGGTCGTGGGCGAGGTCGATGATCGAGCGCAGGATGACGCGCCGATCCCCGGTTCCGTTGCTGCGCACGAAAGTGCGGTCGATCTTGATCGTGTCGAACGGGAAGCGCTGCAGGTAGGACAGCGAGGAATAGCCGGTGCCGAAATCGTCGAGACAGAGGCCCGCGCCGAGGTCCTTGATGCGCGCCAGAACCTGGGCGGCGTATTCGGGATTCTCCATCACCAGGGTCTCGGAGACCTCTAGCTTGAGCGAGCCGCGATTGATCGATGAGCGGACCAGCACCGACTTCACGTCGTTGATCAGGTCGTGGCGGAGCAGTTGCCGGCTCGAAATGTTGACGCTGGCGAAGAGCGATGTCGAGCGGCCGAGCGCCTCCTGCCAGTCGGCGAGCTGGCGCGCGGCACGGTCGAGCACGAACAGGCCGAGCGGAATGATCAGGCCGGTCCGTTCCGCCGTCGGGATGAAGTCGGAAGGCGGGATCCGGCCGAGCTTGGGGTGGTCCCAGCGAACCATCGCCTCGAACCCGGCGATGGTCTTGTCGTCGAGACGGACGATCGGCTGGTAGAGGACCTTGATCTCCTCGCGGCCGAGGGCGCGGCGGAGATCGGCTTCGAGCGTCGCGAGGTCGGTGCCGTGCTGGCGCAGCGCCGGCCGGAAGGCCTCGATGCGGTCTCCGCCGAGGCGCTTGGCATGATACATGCCGATCTCGGCGTCCTTGATCATCTCCTCGGCCTCGACCTGCTTGCCGTCGTGCATGGCGATGCCGATCGACGCGGTGAGGAACGTCTCCTTCTCGCCGAGCGTGATCGGCGCGCGGAGCGTCCGGCGGACCGACTCGGCAAAGGCCGCGACCCGCTCCGGCTGCGCCTCGGAGATCAGCAGGAAGGCGAACTTGTCGCCGGTCAGGCGCGCCAGCGTATCCTGCGGCTTGAGCAGCCGGGTCAGGCGGCGGGCGATGGTGAGCAGGATCGAGTCGCCGATCGCCGGGCCGAAGTCGTCGTTGACCTGCTTGAAGCGGTCGATGTCGAGCATGAAGACCGACGGCCGCGTGGTGCCCTCGGTCTCGGTGCGGGTGATCGCCGCCTTGAGCCGGTCGAGATAGAGCTCGCGGTTGGGCAGGCCGGTGAGGTTGTCGTGGACCGAATCGTGGAGGAGTCTCTCCTCGGCGGTCCGCGCCTCGGTGACGTTGACCAGCGTGCCGACGGCGCGGATCACCTCGCCGTCGGTGCCCAGCACCGGCCGGGCGCGGAGGTGGAACCACATGTAGTGGCCGTCCTCGGAGCGGAGGCGGAAGTCCTGCGCGATCCGGCCGCGGCGCTGCTCGACGGTGGCGTCGAGCAGCGTCTTGAACCGGTCGCGGTCGCCGGGATGGAGGAATTCGAGCCAGTCCCGTGCCGGCCCCTCGAGGGCGCCGCGCTGGAGCCCGAGCAGGTCCTCCGCCTCGGTCCCGGCGAAGATGCGGTCGCGCTGCACGTCCCAGTCCCAGACGATGTCGCCGGCGCCGGTCAGCGCCAGGGCGCGCCGCTCGGTGTCGCCGATCGACCCCTGGTGGACCACGCCGCCGGCAAAGGCATGCTGCATCACGGTGAAGCCGATCAGTAGCACGATCAGCACCAGGCCGCCGGCGAGCGCCGGCTGGACGACGTCGTTGACGAGGTACCCGGTGATCGTCAGCCACGCCGCGAAAGTCCAGACGAGGAGCAGGATCCACGTCGGGATCAACATGATCGCGCGGTCGAAGCCATGGGTGGCGAGATAGACGATCAGCGCGAAGCCGAAGATCGCCGTCAGCCCGATCGACAGGCGGGCGAGCCCGGCGGCCACCGACGGTTCGACGATGGCGATGCCGAGCAGCACCAGGAGCCCCACCAGCCAGCCGATGGTCAGGTGGCTGTAGCGGACGTGCCAGCGGTTGAGATGCAGGTAGGTGTAGGCGAAGATGACGAGGGAGGCGGCAAGGAACACCTCCGCGCCGGCGCGCCAGATCTGGTCCTCGCCGGGCAGGACGTCGATCACCCGGTTCCAGAAGCCGAAGTCGATGCCGAGATAGATCAGCACCGCCCATGCCAGCGCTGCGGTCGCCGGGAACATCGCCGTACCCTTGACGACGAAGACGATCGACAGGAACAGCGCGAGCAGGCCGGAGATGCCGAGCACGATGCCGCGGTAGAGCGAATAGCTGTTCACCGAGTCCTTGTAGGTATCGGCGTCCCACAGATAGAGCTGCGGCAGCGTGTCGGTGCGAAGCTCGGCGACGAAGGTGACCACCGCGCCGGGATCGAGGGTGATGCGGAAGACATCCGCTTCCTGGCTGTCCTGCCGGTCGGGCGCGAAGCCCTGGCTCGGAGTGATGTTGGCGATGCGCGAGGCGCCGAGGTCGGGCCAGAAGATGCCGGATCCCGCGAGCCTGAAATGGGGAGAGACCAGCAGCCGGTCGATCTGCTCGTCGCCGTTGTTGGTGAGGGCGAAGACCGCCCAGTCGGAGCCGCTGCCGGTCGCCTCCTGAGCCCGGATCTCGATCCGCCGGACGATGCCGTCTGGGCCGGGAGCGGTCGGAACCTGGATACGGTCGTCGGGCTCGTGGAAGAGCTGGACCATGCCCGTGAGATCGAGCGTCCGGCCGTCGAGCGGCACGCTGATCGCCTCCAGCGCACCGGCTCGCGTCATGGACAACGCCGCCGCGACGACGGCGAAGAACAGGACGGCGATCAGACGCACATGGGACAAACGAGCCTCCGCCGCTGGGGCGATTCGCCGATTTCTAAGTGTACCCTTCGGACGAAACAAGGCTCCCGGCGCCGTCACGTGCGGGGATCGTCCCGGACAAGGCCGTAGAGAAGGTGATCCTGCCAGCGCCCGTCGATGCAGAGATATCTCCGCGCGTAGCCTTCGCGATGGAATCCGACCTTTTCGAGGAGGCCGATGGACGCGTTGTTGTGGGGCAGGCAGGCCGCCTCGATGCGGTTGAGGTTCAGGGTATCGAAGCCGAAGCCGATGACGGCGCGCACCGCGGCGCCCATGTAGCCCTTGCCGGCGAAGGGCGCGCCCATCCAGTAGCCGAGCGAGGCGGATTGTGCCACGCCGCGCTGTACGTGGCTGAGGGTCAGCCCGCCGAGCAGCGTCTCCCCGTCCGGCGAGAAGACGAAGAACGGATAGCCGGTTCCGTTCCGGATCTCGCGCTGGTAGCGGCGGATGCGGCGGCGGAAGGCGAGCTTGGTCAGATCGTCCGCCGGCCATACCGGCTCCCAAGGAGCGAGGAACGAGCGGCTGTCCTCGCGGAGCTTGGCCCATTGCGGGTAGTCGCCGATCCCCGGCGCGCGGAGCATCACCCGCTCGCCGCGGATCGTGGGGTTGGCCGAGTGGGTGGAGATCGAGCGAAGGAAGGCCATCGTCGCTAGCCGGGTCTGTGGGCGCCGAATCTCTCGGCGATCCTATCGCGGCCGAGCATACCCTTGACAGGGCCGACGCTGGCGAGCGTCGGGGGCCCGCCGAACAGGCGCCGGGCGAGCTCGCGGACCTGTTCGGCATCGATCGTCTCGATCCGGGCGACGAGCTCGTCGGGAGGGATGATGCGGCCGAAGAGGAGAAGCTGGCGGGCGAGCTGGCCGGCGCGCGCCGCCGGGCTCTCGAGTGTCATCAGCAGCCCGGCCCGGAGCTGGGCGCGCGCCCGCTGCACCTCCTTGTCGGAGATGCCATCGACGGCGCGATCGAGCTCGTCGACGATCACCGGCATGAGCCGCCGGACGTCCTCCGGTCCGGTCGCGGCATGGACGCCGAACACGCCGGTATCGGAGAAGCTCCAGTGGAAGGCGTAGATCGAGTAGCAGAGGCCGCGTTTCTCCCGCACCTCCTGGAAGAGCCGCGACGACATGCCTCCGCCGATGATCGAGGAGAGGATCTGGGCGGTATAGAAATCACCGTGCCCGTACGGGACGCCCTGGAAGCCCAGCATGATCTGGGTCTCCATCAGGTCGCGCTCCTCGCGCACCTCGCCGCCCTGATACGTGGCCGCGACCGGAAGCGGGCCGGCCGAATTGCCGAGGTCGCCCAGCGCGCGGCCGGCGAGCTCCACCAGCCGGTCGTGATCGACGGCGCCGGCGGCGGCGATCACCATCGCGGGACCCCGGTAGTGGCGATCGAGATAGGAGCCGAGCATCGGCGAGGCTGCAGCCTTCACGGTCTCGGCCGTACCGAGGATGTTCCGGCCGATCGGCTGGTCGGGAAAGGCGGCTTCGGCGAAGATGTCGTAGACGCGGTCCTCCGGCGCATCGAGCGCGGCGCCGATTTCCTGGAGAATGACGTGCTGCTCGCGCTCGAGTTCCTCGGGGTCGAATACCGAGTTCCGCAGGATGTCGGACAGGATGTCGAGCGCCAGCGGCACGTCGGCCTTCAGCACGCGCGCGTAGTAAGAGGTCGTCTCGACGCTGGTGGCGGCATTGACCTCGCCGCCCACCGACTCGATCTCCTCGGCGATGTCGGCCGCGGAGCGGGTCCTGGTGCCCTTGAAGGCCATGTGCTCGAGGAGGTGCGACAGGCCGTGCTCGTTGTCGGCCTCGGAGCGCGATCCGGCACCGACCCAGACGCCGATGGCGGCACTCTCCAGGTGACTCATGTCCTGGGTGACGATGCGAAGGCCGGAGGGGAGGGTCGTGACGCGTACGGACATCGGTCAGGCCTCGCTTTTCACTGCGCCGGCATGGCCGATCAGGTAGGTTTCGAACGTTTCCTGGTCGTTGGCGACGACCGTGAAGGACTCCGTCCGGTCGAGCAAATCGCCGAATCCCTCGGGAAGCGGTGGCGGGCGGCCGGTCGCGGTCTCGACGGCCGCGGCGAACTTCGCCGGGTGCGCCGTCGACAGCGTCACCATCGGCACGCCCGGCTCGAGGAAACGGCCGGCGACCGCAAGCCCGACGGCGGTATGGGGATCGGGCAGGAAGCCGGTCGCGCGCGATACGCCGGCGATGGTCGCGACGACCTCGGCCTCGTCGGCCGAACTACCGGCGAACTCTTCGCGGATCGCGGCGAGCGGCGCCGCGTCGATCGTGAAGGCGCGGGACTGGGCGAGGCCCGCCATCAGCCGGCGGACGGCAGCGGCATCGCGGCCATAGGCCTCGAACAGCAGCCGCTCGAAGTTCGAGGAGACCTGGATGTCCATGGAGGGGGACGTGGTCGCGTGGACGCCGCGCAGTTCGTAGCGGCCGGTCGCAAGCGTGCGGGCGAGGATGTCGTTGATGTTGGTGGCGACCACCAGCCTGCCGATCGGCAGTCCCATCCGCTTGGCCACGTAGCCGGCGAAAACGTCGCCGAAATTGCCGGTCGGCACGGTGAAGGAGACCGGACGATGCGGTGCGCCGAGCGCCGCGGCGGCGGTGAAATAGTAGACGGTCTGCGCGACGATCCGCGCCCAGTTGATCGAGTTGACGCCGGTGATGGCGATCCTGCGGCGGAGCGCGGCGTTGCCGAAGGCAGCTTTCACCATCGCCTGGCAGTCGTCGAAGGTGCCTTCGACCGCGAGCGCATGGACGTTGGCGGCGCCGGTGGTCGTCATCTGCCGCTGCTGGAACGGCGACACCCGGCCCTTGGGGAAGAGGACGAACAGGTCGATGTTCTTCCGGCCTGCGAAGGCCTCGACGGCGGCGCCGCCGGTATCGCCCGACGTCGCGGCCATCAGCGTGATGCGCTCGCCGCGGCGGGCGAGCACATGGTCCATGAGCCGCGCCAGCAGCTGCATGGCGAAGTCCTTGAAGGCGAGCGTCGGCCCGTGGAACAGCTCGAGCGCGAACGAGCCGGAATCGAGTTGGGCAAGCGGCGCCGTCGCCGGATGGCGGAAGCTCGCATAGGCCTCCACACACATCCGCCGGAGGTCGGCCTCGGCAATGTCGCCGCCGACAAACGGCGCGATCACCTCCGTCGCGACATCCGCATAGCAGCGGCCCGCGAAGCGCGCGATCCGCTCCGGCGAGAGGGTGGGCCACGTCTCCGGAACGTACAGCCCGCCGTCCTCGGCAAGGCCGGCGAGCAGCACATCCGCGAAACCGAGCGCGGGGGCGACGCCGCGCGTACTGACATACTTCACGTGGGCATTGCCTTCGGAAGGAGCGAGGCAGGGACCGGAACCGGCCCTCTCCAGAAAAACCGTAGCCTTCCTTTTAGCCACGGGGCAAGCCGCGTCAAAGGAGAAACCGGCGGTGCGGGCCCCGGCGGCCAGGGGCTCTCGGCCGGGCTTCGGGACGACCGGTCGCAAAATCGCCTTCAATTTTGCTATAGGCGATCACGTCAGCCGAGGGAGAGGAAGGCCGTTGAAAGCCACAAGTCGCATCCGCCACGTCCGCTCCCTTGTCCCCGTCGTCCTGCTCGCCCTGGGGCTTGGCGCCTGCGCGGGCGTCAACGAGAAGGCGGTCGTCGAGAACTCGCTGGTCAACGCGCCGCCGAAGGACACGACGCCGGCCGACTTCGTCAAGCGCGACAGCTACTGCCCGCCGATCCAGATCCGCGCCGGGACGGCCACCATGGAGGTCCACGAGCGCGGCCACGAGGGCGAACAGCAATATGTCCGCTACCTGGCCTCGATCAGCCAGAAGGCGCGGGAATGCTCTATGGTCGGTGAGACCCTGACCATGAAGATCGGCTTCGCGGGCCGGGTGGTCGCCGGTCCCAAGGGCTCGGCCGGCAACATCACGCTGCCGATCCGCATCGCCGTCGCCAAGCAGTTCGGCGGCACGGGTCCGCTGTTCAGCCAGCTCTACAAGATCCCCGTCACCCTGAGCCCGCCGAGCTTCGGGGCCAACTACAATCACGTCGAACAGGTCACGGTGCAGGTGCCGCCGTCCGACCGCAACCTCATCATCTATGTCGGCTTCGACGAGGGAACGAAGGGGTAGCGCGGCCGTGCATTTCGCGGACGAGGCAACGGCCACGGATTGACTCGGGGCCAGGGCCGCTTATGCTCGCCCACGCCGGGGTGACGTCGCGTCCCGGCCACTGACGACACGACCGCCGGGAGAGTCCGGACCGTTCCACCGGTCCGGCGCCGAAGGAGCAACCGCCCCGGAAACTCTCAGGCGAAAGGACCGGACGGTCGGCGACGCTCTGGAAAGCAGCTGGCGGAGAGATCCTCCCGGCTCACCGAAGGAGTAACCGCGACGGCCCCATGGGCTTCCCGCGGGAAATCTCTCAGGTCCTTGGACAGAGGGGGCGCGCTACGGTCCGGATCGCGGACCGAAGACGTCGCCGTCACTCGAAGTCCGGGACCGCTGCATGGCCGAATCCGATTCCGAAGCCCTTCGCGAGACGCCGCTGGCGCCGCTCCACCGCGCGCTCGGCGCGCGCATGGTCCCCTTCGCCGGCTATGCGATGCCGGTCCAGTACCCGACCGGGATCATCGCCGAGCACAACCACGTGCGCACCGCGGCCGGCCTGTTCGACGTGTCGCACATGGGGCAGGCGGTGCTCCGCGGTCCCGACCACGAGACCACAGCGCGGGCGCTGGAGCGCCTCGCGCCGGGCGATTTCGTCGGCCTCGGGCCGGGCCGCGAGCGCTATTCGCTGCTCCTGACCGAGGACGGCGGGATCATCGACGACCTGATGGTGACGCGGCCGACCGACGCGGCGGCCGACGGCGTACTGATGCTGGTGGTCAATGCCGGGCGGAAGGAGATCGACTATGCCGACCTCCGCGCCCGATTGCCGGCCTCGGTAAGCGTCGAGCCGATGGAGACGCGAGCGCTGCTCGCGCTCCAGGGGCCGCAGGCGGCGGCGGTGCTGGCCCGCCACGTCCCGGGCGTCGGCGACATGGGGTTCATGACGGCGCGGCCGGCTTCCTTCGACGGCACGCCCGTCGATGTGTTCCGTTCGGGCTATACCGGGGAGGACGGCTTCGAGATCTCCCTCGATGCGGAGCAGGCGGAGTCGGTCGCCAGCGCGCTCCTCGCCGAACCGGAGGTCAAGCCGATCGGTCTCGGCGCCCGCGATTCGCTCCGGCTCGAGGCGGGGCTCTGTCTCTACGGCCACGACATCGACGTGACGACCACGCCGGTCGAGGCCGATCTCCTCTTCGCCATCCCGAAGCGGCGACGGGAGGAGGGCGGCTTTCCCGGTGCCGAGCGCATTCTCCGCGAGATCGCCGACGGCCCGGGCAAGCGGCGCGTCGGCTTCCGCCTCGATGGCAGGGCGCCGGCCCGCGAGGGCGCCGTCATCAGGGACGCGGACGGCCATCACATCGGCACCGTGACCTCCGGCGGGTTCGGCCCGACGGTCGGCGGGCCGATCGCCATGGGCTATGTCGATGCGCCCCACGCGGTCGACGGAACCGCCGTCTCCGTCGAGATCCGCGGCAAGGATCACCCGGCCGTGGTGGCGCCGATGCCGTTCGTCCCGCACCGCTATTTCCGCAAATCCGCTGCCTGAAGGAGTGCGAGAATGACGACCCGCTACACCCGCGACCACGAATGGGTTCGCCTCGACGGCGAGGAGGCCGTGATCGGCATCACCGACTACGCGCAGGAGCAGCTCGGCGACATCGTCTATGTCGAACTGCCCGAGGTCGGGCAGGCGCTCGCCAAGGGCGGCGAGTTCGGCGTGGTCGAATCGGTGAAGGCGGCGAGCGAGATCTTCGCCCCGGTGGCCGGCGAGGTGACGGCGGTCAACGCCGCCCTCGGCGACCATCCCGGCACGGTCAACGAGGCGCCCGAAGGCGCCGGCTGGCTGATCCGGGTGAAGCCGGCGAACAAGGCCGACGTCGACGGCCTCATGGACGAAGCGGCCTACAAGGCCTTCCTGGAGACGATCTGACCCCCATGGCGCACCTCTACACCGCAACCGTCGCCTGGCAGCGCGGCGACGACGACTTCGCGAAGGGCCGCTATTCGCGCGCCCACGAATGGCGCTTCGACGGCGGCGTCGCTGTTCCCGCCTCGGCCTCGCCGCTGGTGGTGCCGAAACCCTACGCGGACGAGGCCGCCGTCGATCCGGAGGAGGCCTTCGTCGCATCGATCGCCTCGTGCCACATGCTCACCTTCCTAGACCTCGCGCGGCGCGCCGGCTTCGTCATCGACGCCTACGACGACGCGGCGACCGGCGAGATGGCGAAGAATGCGGCCGGCCGGTACTGGGTCGCCAAGGTCGTGCTCAATCCGAAGATCGTCTGGGTGGACAAGGAGCCATCCCACGAGGAACTGGCGAAGCTTCATCACGACGCCCACGACCTGTGCTTCATCGCCAATTCGGTGAAGACCGAGGTCACGGTAGAGGGCTTCTGATGCGCTATCTGCCCCATACCGGTGCCGACCGCGCGCTGATGCTGAAGAAGATCGGCGTCGGATCGATCGACGACCTGTTCGTCGACATTCCCGCCGACAAGCGGGTCGAGGGCCTTCTCGACCTGCCGACCTCGAAGAGCGAGCTCGAAGTCGAGCGGCATCTCGGCCGGATGGCGGCGCGGAATGTCGCGGCCGGCGCGGCGCCGTTTTTCGTCGGCGCCGGCGCCTACCGCCATCACGTGCCGGCGAGTGTCGACCACCTGATCCAGCGATCGGAGTTCCTCACCTCCTACACGCCGTACCAGCCGGAGGTGGCGCAGGGGACGCTGCAATACCTGTTCGAGTTCCAGACGCAGGTCGCCAACCTGACCGCGATGGAGGTCGCCAACGCCTCGATGTACGACGGCTCGACCGCCGCCGCCGAGGCCGTGCTGATGGCGCATCGCGTCACCAGGCGGCGGAAGGCGGTGCTCTCGGGCGGGCTGCATCCGCAGTACCGCGGCGTGGTCGAGACGGTGTCGCGGATGGCCGGCGACGCGCTGCACATGCTGCCGCCGGACCCGACCGGCACCGAGGCGATCCTCGACGCGATCGATGCGGACACGTCCTGCGTCGTCGTCCAGTCGCCGTCGTTCTACGGCCAACTGATCGACCTCGCGCCGATCGCCGAGAAGGCGCACGCCGTGGGGGCACTGCTCATCGCGGTGTTCACCGAAGTCGTTGCGCTCGGGGCGATCGAGCCGCCGGGGACGCAAGGCGCGGACATCGTCGTCGGCGAGGGGCAGAGCATCGGCAACCCGCTGACCTTCGGCGGGCCTTATGTCGGTCTGTTCGCGACGCGGCAGAAGTTCATCCGCCAGATGCCGGGCCGGCTCTGCGGCGAAACCGTGGATGCCGAAGGACGGCGCGGCTTCGTTCTGACCCTCTCGACGCGGGAGCAGCACATCCGCCGCGACAAGGCGACGTCCAACATCTGCACGAATTCAGGCCTCTGCTGCCT
>JBIQKL010000037.1:26379-35888 GCA_044506555.1 Hyphomicrobiales bacterium
GGCCTCCAGATCGAGGAGGCGCTGATCTTCGAGACGGGTCGCCTCGACGTGACCGGCGTCGATCTGCCCGAAGGACCGAAGGCGGCATCGAGGCTCGGCAAGCACGCGCGGAGGGCGCCGATCGGCCTGCCGGGGCTGACCGAGCCCGAGGCAGTCCGCCACTACGTGCGGCTCAGCCAGAAGAACTACGCCATCGACACCGGGCTCTATCCGCTCGGCTCGTGCACGATGAAGCACAATCCGCGGCTCAACGAGAAGATGGCGCGGCTGCCCGGCTTCGCCGACATCCACCCGCTCCAGCCGCTCTCCACCGTTCCCGGCGCGCTCGAATTGATCGCCGAGCTCGGCCGCTGGCTGCTCGCCGAGACCGGCATGGCCTCGGTGGCGATGAGCCCGAAGGCCGGCGCCCATGGCGAGCTCTGCGGCATGATGGCGATCAAGGCAGCGCTCGAGGATCGCGGCGAGGCGCGGACGACGGTGCTGGTGCCCGAATCCGCCCACGGCACCAACCCGGCGACCGCCGCGCTGATCGGATATCGCGTGGTCGACGTGCCGGCGCGCTCCGACGGTACCGTCGATCCGGCTGCAGTCCGCGAGCGACTGTCGCCCGATGTCGCCGCGATCATGCTCACCAACCCCAATACCTGCGGGCTGTTCGAGCGCGACGTGGTCGGCATCGCCGAAGCGGTGCACGAGGCCGGCGCCTACTTCTATGCCGACGGTGCCAACTTCAACGCCATCGTCGGCAAGGTGAAGCCGGGCGACCTCGGCGTCGACGCCATGCACATCAACCTCCACAAGACGTTCTCGACCCCCCATGGCGGCGGCGGGCCGGGGGCGGGGCCGGTGGTGTTCTCAGAGCGGCTCGCGGCCTACGCGCCGGTGCCGTTCGTGCGGCTGACCGCCGACGGCGCCGAGTTCATCGAGACGCGGGCGCAGGCCGGCGACACCGCCAAGCCGTTCGGCCGACTGACCGCTTTCCATGGCCAGATGGGCATGTTCGTGCGGGCGATGAGCTACATGCTGGCCCACGGTGCGGACGGCATGAAGCAGGCATCCGAGGACGCCGTGCTCAACGCCAACTACATCCGCGCCACGCTCCGCGACCTGTTCACCCAGCCGTTCGGCGACCGGCCCTGCATGCACGAGGTGCTGTTCGACGACAGCTTCCTCGAGGGCACCGGCGTCACCACGCTCGACTTCGCCAAGGCGATGATCGACGAGGGCTATCACCCGATGACCATGTACTTCCCGCTGGTCGTCCACGGCGCGATGCTGATCGAGCCGACCGAGTCGGAGTCGCTGGCCTCGATCGACCTGTTCGTGGCGACTCTCCGCGACCTCGCGATGCGGGCGCAGGCCGGCGAGGCGGAGCGCTTCCGGGCGGCCCCGGTGCACGCGCCGCGCCGCCGGCTCGACGAGACCCGGGCCGCGCGCCAGCCGAAGCTCAAGTGGCAGCCGCCGGCGCCTTTTGTCGAAGCGGCCGAATAGCGCTAGACGAGGCGAGACACACCAACCGGGGCGACACATGACGACGCTGAGCATCAAGGCCGGACCGTTCGATTTCGAGGCGGTGATGGAGGAGGCCAACGCGCCGAAGACCTGCGCGAAGTTCCGGAGCCTGCTTCCCTACAAGGAGCGGATCATCCACGTGCGCTGGAGCGGGGAGGGCTGCTGGATCCCGCTCGGCGACCTCGACCTCGGGCTCGGCTACGAGAACAATACGAGCTATCCGGCTCCGGGCGAGATCATCCTCTATCCCGGCGGCGTCTCGGAGACCGAGATCCTGCTCGCCTATGGCGGCGTCCGTTTCGCGAGCAAGGTCGGGCAGCTCGCCGGCAACCACTTCCTGACGATCACGCGCGGCCGCGAGAATCTCGTCGCCCTCGGCAAGATGACGCTGTGGCAGGGCGCGCAGGACATCGTGTTCAGCCTGAAATAGCGGGTTGCGCCCGGCATGGGCGCCTCATTCCGGCATTTCGAACGTGACATCCTTGAACGCCACTTCCTTGCCGTGGCGGATCACCGCGTAGCGGCCCGTCCACGTGCCCGCGGGCCAGGTGTCGTCGCGGAGCTTCCGCCCGGTGAAAGCGAAGTACTGGGCCTTCGGCCGGTCGACCGGGTCGACCTCGCTCTCCGAGAACACCGACCCGTCCGGGGCGGTGATCACGATCCGCTGCACGTCGCCGGTCTCGATGCCGATGGCGCGGCCATAGAAGACCAGCGCGGGCGATTGCGGCGTCGGCGTCATGTCGGCCACGGCACCTGATTCGATGTCTTCCATCTCCATCGGCCGGTCGGCGAAGCCGGCGTTGAGCACGAAGGCGGGACGGTAGGCGAGGACGTCCCTCGCCTCCGCCGACCAGATGCCCGTCGCCGGATCTCCGGCGAGGCTGCAGGCGGCATCGCTGGCTGCCGGATCGAGGGCGAACGGATCGATCTCGACGTCGTCCTGGTAGACGCTGAGATGGACGTGCGGGAACTCGGTCATGCCGGAGAGGCCGACCTCGCCGAGCGGCGTGCCGGCCTCGACCCGGTCGCCGCTCCGGACGAGGACGCTGCCTCGCTTGAGGTGGCAATATTGCGTCGCCCAGCCGCCGTCGTGATCGATCATCACGCCGTTGCCGCACTCGACGTCCTGGACGGCCTCGGCGCCGGTATCGGCGATGCTGACGTCCGCCATGCCGTCGCGGGTGGCGCGGACCGTGCCCGGAGCGGCCGCGATCACCGTCACTCCGTCGGCCATGGCGCGGAGGTCGGGCACACGGATGTCGACGCCATCGTGGCCGTCATAGGTCTGGTGTCCGCACATGTAGTCGCGGCGGTCGCCGCCCGGATCGCGGTCGAAGTAGTGCTGCACGGCGCAGTCGGTGCCCAACGTGCAATCGATCGGCAGCGACAGCTCGAAGGCGGCGGCCGGCATTGCCGCCAGCATCGACCCGACCAGAATCATCGACCGCATCGTCGTTCTCCACCTGTGGCCGCCCGGCTCACTTCGCAGTGACCTCCGTCCGCTCACCGGCCTTCACTGTGAGCGGCGTCTCGCTCTCCGACCCGTCGGTCTTGCGGACCTTCAGCACATAGTCGCCGGCGGGCGCCGCGAGCTGCCAGCTCTCGCCATAGGTGGAGGCGACCGACTGCTGCTTGCCATAGATGTCCTTCTCCGCGCCGAGCAGCTCGAGGAAGTCGCCGCCGGGCGCGGTGATGGCGAGGATGCCGGCATTGAGCACCACGGTCACCTCGATGGGCGGGCCGGCCTTGATCTCGAAGGCGGCTTCTGCCGAAGCGGCGTCGGACGAGGCGAGCATCACGTATTGCCCGGGAGGCAGGTCGAACGGCGCGCCGTCGCCGTAGTTGGTGGCGATGGTCCTGCGGTTGCCGTCGGTACCCGGGACCGGGTCGATCACATCGAAGCGCGGATCGGCGGTGACCGCCGGTCCGTCCTCGGCAAAGTAGGCATGGGCGACGACGCGGCCGGTGGCGACCACGACCACCTTCTCGACGGTCGCGCCCGCGGCGACGGAGACCGGTACCTCGACGGCGGCCTCCCCGAGGCTCGCCCGCACCGTGTAGTCGCCCGCGGCGAGATCGAAGGCGACTTCGCCGCCGTAGTTGGTGACGGCCTCGCCCGCGGCGTCGACGACGTCCCAGCGGATGCCTTCATCGAAGTCGGCAGCGTCCTCGCTCCGCTTGCCCTTGAGGACGAGCCGCCCCGCACCGATGACCACGTCGACCGGCACCGTCTCGCCGGCAACCACGGTGACCGGGACGGTCGCGGTTGCGGTGCCGAGACGCGCAGTGACGGTCGCCTCGCCGGCATCGAGCAGCAGGCGGCGCGTCGGGCCGTAGCTGGTGTCGGTCTCGCCGCCGGCATCCGTGATGTCCCAGCGGACGCCGCTATCGTTCGACGGCTGGTCGGGGGTGTTCATTGCCCGGGCCTCGATGAAGCCGGCGTCGAACACCACGTCCACCGCGGTCTCCTTTTCCTCGGTGACCGAGACGGGCACCACGGCGCGGGCGAGGTCCTTGCTCGCCACCACCACGTAGCCGCCGGCCGGCAGCGCGAAGCGCGCCAGCGAGCCGTCGCCGCCGTAGTCGATGGTCAGCGGCGTCTCCTCGTAGCCGTCGGCGGTGGTCTTGTGGATGTCGTAGCGGATCGAGTCCGATGCCGTGAAAGGATCCGCGCCGGGGGCGGTCCGCGACGTGACGGCGAGGTTCTTCTCCGGACGGGGCTCTTCCTGCGGCTCCGCCGGAGCCTCGACCACCGTCTCGGTCAGCGCCTGGCCGAGCGCTTCGGCATTGCCGGCGGCGATGAACTTGCCGCCGGTGTTCTCCGCGAGGCACGCGACCTGCCGGCCTTCCTCGTCCGAGAGGCCGAAGCCCACGACGTGGGCGGTGAAGTCGATTCCGGCATTCTCCAGCTCGGTGGCGACGGCGCAGGGATCGGCGTCGCACGTCTCGAGCCCGTCGGTGATCAGGATGACGGTCGCCTTGTCCTCGGTGTAGCGGAGGTCCTCCGCCGCCATGCGCACGGCGTCGCTGAGCGGCGTCTTGCCCTTGGGCTGGATCTTCGCGGCCGCGGCGGCGATGGCCCCCGCGGTCCCGGAGGCGGGCGGGACCACCAGCTCGATGTCCGTGCAACTGCCCTTGTCACGATGGCCGTAGGCCATCAGCCCGAGCTCGAGGCCCGGCGGCACCGATTTCAGGACCTCCGAAAGCGTCTCGCGGGCGATTGAGATCTTGGCCTCGCCGTCGATCTGGCCCCACATCGAGCCCGACGCATCGAGGACGATGATCGCCCGGTCTGCCTGGGCGGCGCCGGCCGAGGCCAGCATCACGGCGCCCGTGAGGCAGGCGAGAACATGCTTCATGACGGTCCCCCGGTGTTGGCCTTCAAGGGGTGCCATGCTGCGCGCGGCGGCCGGCTTCGGCAAGTCGAACCCATGTGACCCGGGTCACATAGGTTGAAGGATTAGTCGCCGACGCCGTCCCACATGGCGAACGCCTCGGCGATCTTCGGCACGTCGGTCAGGCGGTTGACCACCGTCTCCGCCCCTGCTTCGGTGAGCAGGTCGGCGAGACCCGGCCAGGCGTGCGATGCGCCGGTGAAGCCGATCACCCGCGCCCCGGCCCCTTTGGCGGCGGTCACCCCGAACACCGAATCCTCGATGACGACGGCGTCGCGGGGATCGCACTGGAACTGCTCCAGCGCATAGCGATAGACGTTCGGATCGGGCTTGGGCTTCCGCGTGCCGACCTCGGGCGCCGAATAGACATAGGGCTTGAAGCGGTCCCAAAGGAGGGTTCGGCCCATCGTCATCCTGAGCCGCTCCATCGAGGAATTCGAGCAGACGCAGACCTGCCCGTCGAGCATGTCGAGCATCTCGTGAACGCCCTTCACCGGCTCGACCTCGTTCCGCAGCCGGACGTCGAGCTCCGCCTTCTGGCCCTTGAGGAAATCGGGCGACAGCGGCCGGCCGATCTCGGCCTCGATGATCTCGACGATGTCGACGCTGGTCAGGCCGGCGAACCGGCGGATGACCTCTTCGGGCGTGATCTTGAACCCGACCTCGGCGAGGTGCTCGGCGTCGACGACGGCCGCGATGATCTCGGAATCGACGAGCACCCCGTCGCAATCGAACATGAACAGCATGTCTGGAATCAGCCGGACCGAGCCGGCGCCTTTCGATTTTCGTTTGGCGCCTGTGTAGTCTCCCCTTGCGGCAAGGGGAAGGCCGAATCCCGCATGGCTCCGGCGCGGCGGACGCGCGGCGCTCGCCGTCTCAACCAAACACTAACCATGTCCCTCAACCTGCGCTTTACGTTAACGCGCCCATTATCCCGGCCGTCATTTGTGTTTGCGTATGGGGTGGGGCGATGGCGCTTCCGAAGATGGCCGGCGCGCGCCGGGACTGGCTCGACACGATCATCCGGGGAGATTGCATCGCCGCGCTCGAGCGCCTGCCGCCGGCCTCCGTCGATTGCGTCTTCGCCGATCCGCCCTACAACCTCCAACTCGCCGGCTCGCTCACCCGCCCCGACCAGTCGGAAGTCGACGCGGTCGACGACGCCTGGGACAAGTTCGCCTCGTTCGAGGCCTATGACGCCTTCACCCGCGCCTGGCTGCTCGCCTGCCGCCGGGTGCTCAAGCCGAACGGCACGCTCTGGGTGATCGGCTCGTACCACAACATCTTCCGCGTCGGCGCGACGCTCCAGGACCTCGGCTTCTGGATCCTCAACGACGTGGTGTGGCGGAAGACCAACCCGATGCCGAACTTCCGCGGCCGGCGTTTCCAGAACGCGCACGAGACGCTGATCTGGGCGAGCCGCGATCCCGACGCCAAGGCCTACACGTTCAACTACGATGCGCTGAAGGCCGGCAACGACGACCTCCAGATGCGCTCCGACTGGCTCTTCCCGATCTGCACCGGCGGCGAGCGTCTCAAGGGCGCGGACGGGCGTAAGGTCCATCCGACGCAGAAGCCCGAGGCGCTGCTCCATCGCATCCTGACCGCGAGCACGCGGCCCGGCGACGTGGTGCTCGATCCGTTCTTCGGCAGCGGCACGACGGGGGCGGTAGCCCGCCGCCTCGGCCGCCGCTTCGTCGGCGTCGAGCGGGAGCGGGTCTACATCGCGGCGGCGGAGGAGCGGATCGCCGCCGTCGAGCCAGCGCCCTTCTCGGTGGTCGAGCCGACGGTCGGCAAGCGAGCCGAGCCGCGCGTGCCGTTCGGGACGCTGATCGAGGCGGGTCTGCTCAACCCCGGTGCGATCCTCACCGACGCGCGCGCGCGCCATGAGGCTGAGGTGCGGGCCGACGGATCGCTCCGCGCCGGCGACCATATCGGCTCGATCCACCGGGTCGGGGCGCTGGTCCAGGGGCTCCCGGCGTGCAACGGCTGGACCTTCTGGCACTTCGCCCGCGAGAACACGCTGGCGCCGATCGACGAGCTCCGCCGCGTGGTCCGGAGCGAGATGGCGTCGGCCGGCGCGTGAGCGGTCTACACCGTCACGTCCACCGCGATCCCGTGGCGCGCGAGGTCGGCGCGCATCTGCGCCGGTGAGGTGAAGAGCTCAGCGTTCCATCCGGCGTCGCGTGCGCCCTCGACGTTCTTCGCGCTATCGTCGAAGAACAGGATCGCGGCCGGGTCCAACCCGAAGCGTGCTGTATGCAGGGCATAGATCGCCGGATCGGGCTTCACCATGCCGACCCGGCCCGAGACGGTGATACCGCGGAAGCGCTGCAGGACCGGATACGTCGCCTCGGCTTTCGCGAAAGTCTCGTCGGAATAGTTGGTGAGCGCGGTGACGTCGTGGCCGCCGGCGATCAGCGAGGCCAGGATCGCCTCCGTGCCCGCGACCGGTGAAAGCGTCTCGAGGTGAGTCTCGAAATAGGCGCGGATCAGCGGCGCGAGCTCGGGATGCTCGGCGATCAGCAGGTCCTCGGCCTCGCGCCACGGCCGTCCGCGGTCCTGCTCGAGGTTCCAGGCGGCGTTGCAGACCTCGGTGAGGAACCGGCGCCGATCCGCCTCGTCCGGGATCAGGCGCCGGTACGGGATCTCGGGGTCCCAGGCGAGCAGCACGTTGCCGAGGTCGAAGACGATGTGGCGGATGTCGGTCACGCGGCCCTGTCGCTCCTTGCGCGCTTGCGGGTGGCGCCCGGCAGCGCGGCCTCGATTGCCTTCTTCATGACGCTCGGCAGCGCCTCGCCGGGCAGGGCGTCGGCCGGCGACCACCAGCACCCGTCGGGCGCTTCTTCCATCGCGGCGAGGCGCGCGCAATACACGTTCAGTTCAAGCCTGAAATGGGTGAACACGTGGACGACGGTGCCCGGCACCGGGCGCCAGTCGGCGGCGAACGGCGGCGCCAGTTCGGCGCGCGTCGCCGTCCATGCGCTGCCGGGCACCTCGGCCATGCCGCCGAGCAGGCCGGCGTCGGCCCGCCGCCGGAGCAGCACCGCGCCGTCCGCTCTTACCGCGACGAAGGCGTCGCCGTAACGGGTCGGACGTTCCGCCTTCTCCGCCTTCACCGGGTAGCGTTCCTCCTCGCCACGGGCATGGGCGACACATTCACGGTCGACGGGGCACAGCGAGCAGGCGGGGCGCTTCGGCGTGCAGATGCCGGCGCCGAGATCCATCATCGCCTGGGCATAGTCTCCAGCGCGCTGCGCCGGCGTGAGTTCGCCCTGGATGGCGCGGATCGTCTTCTTGGCCGCCGGCAGCGGCGTGTCGATGGCGAAGAGGCGCGCGACAACGCGCTCGACATTGCCGTCGACCACTGGCGCCGGCTCCTCGAAGGCGATCGCCGCGATCGCGGCCGCGGTGTAGTCGCCGATGCCCGGCAGGGCGCGAAGGCCTTCGGAAGTCGTCGGGAAGCGTCCGGCATGGTCGGCGACGACGGCCACCGCACAGGCATGGAGGTTGCGGGCCCGCGCGTAATAGCCGAGGCCGGCCCACGCCTTGAGCACGTCGTCGCGGGGCGCGGCGGCGAGGTCCTGCACCGTCGGCCACGCCGCGGTGAACGCCTCGAAGTACGAGCGCACCGCGGCGACCGTCGTCTGCTGGAGCATCACCTCCGACAGCCAGACGAGATAGGGGTCCGGTGCGATGCCGGCCGCCCGCTCCTTCGGGCCGACGCGCCAGGGCAGGCGCCGCGCGTGGCGGTCGTACCAGGCGAGAAGGAGAGGGGCGATCGCGGAAGGCGCGGGATTCGGTCCGGCGGGCATGGCGTCATCCTAGCCGGCGCGGGGCCGCCCTGTCGCGTGGAACAGCCGTCTCGTCCCGCTCGTTACACCCACGGAGGTGCGGGGCCCGAACAGGTTGGAGACGATACGATGAAAACCCTCGCCATCGCCGCCGCGGCGGCCTCGCTCAGCCTCGGCTTGGCGGCCGCGCCCGCCGTGCCGGCCTCCGCCGCGACCGTCGACGTGGCGCAGTGCGCCAACGCGCGCGGCTCCGGCAGCCTCAACGACATCAAGCTGTTCTGCGGCCGCTCCGAGCTGCCCAGCACCGTGGTCAGGCCCGGCACGATCTTCAAGGGCATGGTCTTCAACCGCTCGTCCGGACGGAACGTCGGCGACGCCCATTTCAGTCTTCAGCAGATGAACTGCAACCAGGCCCGGCAGGAGAACAGCCAGGCCAACATCGCGTTCTTCTGCAAGTAGGCGCCGGCTATGGCGCGACCCGCCTCAGCACCCATGTCACCGGGTCGTCCACCCAGGCGTGGGTGACGAGGTCGTTGTGGTCGAGATCGGGGTCGGTCGCGAGAAACGTGACGGTCCCCGGCGACAGGCGCCGAGGCGCCTTCGATCCGTATTTGACGCCACGCTCGTCGAGCATGCCTCTGAGCACCGCGTTGTTCGGCGCCGCGGACTTGGTGTAGGCGCTGAACAGGAAGGTATGATCGCGGTTGCGCGCGATCCAGTCGGCGATGCGGTCCTCCTCGGCGTAAAGCGCGTCGATGAGGATGAGGCCGGCGATGCGATCGTCGGCGCCGCCGACGCCCACCGCATA
>JBIQKL010000038.1:0-14466 GCA_044506555.1 Hyphomicrobiales bacterium
GTCCACTTCAAGCGCTGGGACGGCAGCGAGGGGCGGGCGACGGGCAAGGTGTTCGTCATCGCCGCGCACGCGATCGAGGGGCCGCGGCTCCTCCTCAACTCGAAAAGCGAGGCGACGCCGAACGGGGCGGCCAATTCCTCCGACCAGGTCGGCCGGAACCTGATGGACCATCCGACCCAGCTCTCCTGGGCGCTCGCCAACGACGCGCTCTATCCCTATCGCGGGCCGCTCTCGACCTCGGGCATCGAGAACCTCCGCGACGGCGACTTCCGGAAGGAGCGCGGCGCATTCCGGATCGAGATCGGCAACGACGGCTGGTCATGGCCGACCGGCGCGCCGATCTCGACGGCGCATGACCTCGCGACGCAGGGTCTTCGTGGCGAGGCGCTCGACAATGCCCTCCGCTACCAGGCGGCCCGCCACATCCGGCTCGCCTCGCTGGTCGAGCAGCCGCCGGACCCGGAGAACCGGGTGACGCTCGACGACACGACGTTCGACGTCTACGGCGTCGGCGTGCCGAAGATCGCCTACCGCCTCGACGACTATACCAAGGCCGGCTTTGCCGCCTCGGTGAAGGCGCATGACGAGATCTTCGCGAAGCTCGGCGCGACCGGGATCATCCACAGTCCCGATGCGCAAGGGGCCGGGCACATCATCGGCACCACGCGGATGGGCGCCGATCCGAAGACGTCGGTGGTCGACGCGGATCTCCGCAGCCACGACCATCCGAACCTCTTCATCCTCGGCTCGTCGGTGTTCCCGACCTCGGCGACGGCCAACCCGACCCTGACCATCGCCGCGCTCGCGGTCCGCGCGGTGGACGCGGTGAAGGCGACCGTGACGGGATAGGGCTTCAGCGGCCGAGCTGCTCGGCCGCCATCCTCTTGAGCGTGACCCGGTCGGTCTTGCCGGTCGGGTTGAGCGGCATCTCGTCGAGGAAGACGATCTGCTCCGGAGCCTTGTAGCCGACGCGGGCGCGGGCGAAGGCGATCAGGTCCTGCCCGCTCGGCCGCGGCTCGGGCGCATCGTCCTTCAGGACCACGTAGGCGCGGACGTCCTCGCCGTGGAGCACGTCGGCGATGCCGATGACGCCGGCAGCGGCCACGGCAGGATGGGCGAGCAGCGCCTCCTCGACCTCCTGCGGGAAGATGTTCGAACCGTCGTGGACGATGATCTGCTTCCGGCGGCCGTGGAACCAGAGGTAGCCGTCGTCGTCGGCGCTCATCCGGTCGCTGCTGTCGAACCAGCCGTCCGCGAAGACCGAGCCGGTCGCCTTCGGGTCCGACCAGTAGCCCGCCATCAGGGCGCCGCCGCGGATCCAGAGATTGCCGTCCACGCCCGGCCCGACCTCGTTGCCGTCGTCGTCGCGGATCGAGAGGTCGAAGCCGGGCAGGGTGCGCCCGATCGAGCCGGCGACGATCCGGCCCGAGGGCGGGCTGAGCGTCACCAGGCCGGCCTCGCTGCAGCCGTAGCCCTCGTCGATGATGCGGCCGGTGAGGGCCGTGAATTCGGCCTCGAGCTCGGCAGGCACCTTGTCGCTGCCCGAGCGGACGAGGCGGAGCGAGGCGAAGTCGTCGCGCTTTGCGTGGCCGTCGCGGACCACCGTGAACAGGGCGGCCGGGATCATGCAGAGGATGGTCGGACGCCCGTCGCGCAGAAGCGGCAGCACGCCCTCACCGTCGTAGCTCATGGCGACGAGGACCCGGGCGCCGCGGGAAAGGGCGGAGAAGCCGAACAGGAAGCCGCCGATATGCGACATCGACGAGCCGGGTAGCAGGATGTCGGTGGCGGTGATCTCGAAGCCGTCGGCGCAGGCGCCGAACATCGCGGCGAGCGAGCCGTGGGTATGGGTGACGCCCTTGGCGGCGCCGGTCGAGCCGGAGGTGAAGAAGATCGCGGCCGGATCGCCCGGCGCCGGTTCCGGCAGGGAGGGATTGTCGGGCGCGGTGCGGACGAGGCGCTCCCAGGACAGGTGCCGGTCTGGATCGCCGTAGGCGATGACGCCGGTCCGCAGATCGCCGGTCTGCGCGCTCGCGGCAATATCGGCGTCGCGTTCGGCATGGGCGAGGAGCGCCGCGGCGGCGCTGACCGCGAGCGCATGGTCGATCTCGGCCGGCGTGTAGCGGTAGTTGAGCGGCACCGCGACGAGGCCGGCCTTCATGCAGGCGAGGTAGTGGATCACCAGGGCCTCGCGGTTCGGCATCAGCGAGGCGACGCGATCGCCCGCGACGAGCCCGAGGCCGCGATAGCCGTGAGCGAGGCGAGTGGCGGCGTCGTCGAGGGCGCGCCAGGTGAGCGTGCCGTCGCGCGAGGCGAGGGCGACCGCCTCCGGGCCGGCGGCGAGGCCCGCATCGAGCAGGCGGTGGAGCGGCGGCGCGGCCGATAGTGTCGGTCCTGCCAGCGGCATGTCGTTCTCCCCCTCGTGCGATTTGCGGTGACGACGGTCCCGGAGCCGCTAACATGCGCGCAGCGGGCGGACGGAGGCAATGATGCAGATGACGAGTGCGTGGCGGACGGCGGCGGGTGCGGCATGGCTGGTCCTGATGACCGCGGGAGCCGACGCGGTGTCGCCGCCGCCGGTGAAGGCGCCGAACGGGATGGTGGTTTCCTCGCAGCGACTCGCGTCCGAGATCGGTGTCGCGGTGCTCCGCCAGGGCGGCAATGCGATCGACGCGGCAGTGGCGGTCGGCTATGCGCTCGCCGTGGTCGACCCGTGCTGCGGCAATATCGGCGGCGGCGGGTTCGCGACGATCCGGCTGGCCGACGGCACCGCCACCTTCTTCGACTTCCGTGAGACGGCGCCGGCAGCGGCGCGGCCGGACATGTATCTCGATGCGGCCGGAGAGCCGATCCCGGATGCGAGCATCGTCGGCTACAAGGCGGTCGGCGTCCCCGGGACGGTGCTCGGGCTCGAGGCGATGCGCGAGGCCTACGGCACCATGTCGCGTGAGGCGCTGCTCGCGCCGTCGATCCGCCTCGCCCGCGAGGGTTTCGTGCTCGACGAAGCGGATGCCGCATTCCTCGCCTTGGCAGAGGAAGAACTCGCGGCGCAGCCCAACGTCACCGCGATCTTCTTCCGCGACGGCGCGCCTCTCAAGGCCGGCGACAGGCTGGTGCAGGCCGATCTCGCGGCGACGCTCCTGGCGGTCTCGGAAGGCGGCGCGGCGGCGTTCTACGACGGGCCGATCGCGGCGAAAGTGGTGGCGGCGAGCGACGCCAACGGCGGCATCCTCGCCCTCCGCGACTTCGCCGCTTATGCGGTCCGCGAGGTGGAACCGCTCCGCTGCGGCTACCGGGACTACGAGATCATCTCCGCGCCGCCGCCGAGCTCCGGTGGGACGACGATCTGTGAGATCCTCAACGTGGTCGAGGCCTGGCCGATCGGCGAGATGGGGTTCGGTTCGTCACGCGCCGTGCACCTCCTCGCCGAGGCGATGCGTCATGCCTTCGTCGACCGGAATTTCCTGCTCGGCGACCCCGACTTCGTGACCAATCCGGTGGATCGGCTGGTGTCGGACGCCTACGCCGCGACGATCCGCGCCGCGATCGATCCGGCGAAGGCCACGAGATCCGAGGACGTCCAGCCTGGCGTGCCGCCGCACGAGAGCACCGAGACCACGCATTATTCGGTGGTCGACAAGGACGGCAACGCGGTTTCCGTCACCTACACGATCAACGGCCTGTTCGGGGCCAAGGTGATCGCCGGCGACACCGGATTCTTCCTCAACAACGAGATGGACGACTTCACCACGCGGCCGGGAGCGGCCAACATGTTCGGGCTCGTCCAGGGCGAGAAGAACGCCATCGCGCCAGGCAAGCGGCCGCTCTCGTCGATGAGCCCGACGATCGTGACCAGGGACGGCGCGCTGTTCATGGTCACCGGCAGCCCCGGCGGGCCGCGGATCATCACCATCACGATCGCGACGATCATGAACGTCATCGACTTCGGCATGAACGTGCGCGAGGCCGTCAATGCCCCGCGCATCCACCATCAGTGGCTGCCGGACCAGATCTTCGTCGAGCCGATGGCGCTTTCCGCCGACACCCGCGCCGCCCTCGAGGCGATGGGCCATACGCTCGCCGACGGAAGGACGTGGGGCGCGGCGGCGGCGATCCTCGTCGTGCCGGACGCCAACGAACCGGATGGCGTGGTCCTCCACGGCGCCGCCGACGACCGGCGTCCGGCCGGCGCCGCCATCGGGCATTGAGCAGAGGGACTACGCTCCGGGGTCGGAGGCCGTCGCCAGCCGCGCGCTGAAGACCACGCCGCACGGCGCGTAGTCGATGACGGCGACCGAATCGCCGACCGGCGGCAGGCTCTTCTGGATCAGGGACGAGCCGAAGCCCTGCCGGGTCGGCGGCTCGACCCGCGGCCCGTCCGTTTCGCGCCAGACGAAGTCGGCCGTCCCGTCATCCCCGGCGGTCCATGCGATCTCGATCCGCCCGGCGTCGTTGGAGAGGGCGCCGTACTTCACGGCATTGGTGCCGAGCTCGTGGAGGACGAGGGTCAGGCCGAGGGCGGTGTTGGCGTCGAGACGGATCTCGGGGCCCGAGATCCGGATCCGGCGAGGGCTCGGCGCGTGCAGCTCCATGGCGCTTCGCACCAGCGTCTCGAGATCGCTCGAGGTCGGGCTCCCGGTGACCAGCGCCGTCTGCGTCGCCCCGATCGCCATCAGCCGCTGGCGGATCGTGTCGGCCGCGGTGGCGATGTCTTCCGCCCGCCGCAACGTCTGGCTGACGACGGCCTGAACGATGGCGAGAAGATTCTTGACGCGGTGGGCGCTCTCCTGCGCGAGCGTTTCGAGGCGCGTCTCGAACTGCTTGCGCTGGGTGATGTCGTGGACTGCGCCGACGACCCGCGACGGCTTTCCGGCGGCATCGTAGAGCACAGTGCCCTGGCGGCCGACCCAGCGGCAGCCGGTCGGCAGCGCGAGACGGTACTCGGTGTACTTGAGGGCCTCCTCGAGCGGACGGCCGGACGTGGTCGCGAGCTTGTGGCGGTCGTCCGGATGGACCCGCTGCTCGAACCGGCCCACGGCGATGGGATCCTCGTCCGGCGCGAAGCCGTAGAGCCGCTTGAAGGCGGAGGAGGCGATGAGGGTCCCCGCCGCGAGATCCCACTCGAACGTTCCGAAGCCACCTGCGTCCTGCGCCAGCCGCAGGATCGCCGTCTGGCGGGTGAGTTCCTGCTCGGCCTTCTTCTGGTCGGTGATGTCGTGACCCTGGACGAACACCCCGGCCACCGCCCCCTCGGCGTCGCGGAAGGGCTGGTAGACGAAGTCGAGATAGTGGTCGGTGGGCGACTCGCCTGGCCGCGGCGCGAGCCGGATCACCGTTCCCCGGCCGACGAACGGTTCCCCGGTCGCAACCACGCCGTCGAGGAGCTGTATGAATCCCTGCTCGACAACCTCGGGCAGGGCGTCGGCAACGCGCCGGCCGATCAGTTCGGTGCGACCGACGAGGCGCTGGTAGGCGTCGTTGGCGAGACGAAAGACGTGGTTCGGAGCCTCGAGGACCGCCATGAAGCCGGGCGCCTGCCGGAACAGCGAGTGGATCAGCGCCACCTCCGAGGAGAGCGCCTCGTTGGCGGCCTGCACCTCGGCGGCCCGTTGCAGGACGCCGGCGGCCGAGATGTTGGATTGCGCCGAGCGGTCGCGGAGCTGCTGGAGTTCGGTCACGTCCACGGTATGCTGGAGGACATAACGAAATGCACCGGAGGCATCGAAGACCGGCGTGTGGGTCGCGCTCCAGTAGCGCATCTGCGGCGACCGGCCCGGGCCCGCGGTGTCGTACGGGATGAGCGCGATGGTGTCGTATCTATGGGTGGCGATGACCCGCTCGAGCGATGCCTTCAGGAGCTGGTGGCTCGGCGAGGCCGGATCGCTCGGGAAGGCGTCGAAGAGGTAGCGCCCGATGATCTCCTCACGGCTCGAGCGGCCCACCGTCTCGAGATAGGCGTCGTTGCAGCCGGCGATGACGAGGTCGGGATCGAACAGGACGTAGGCATTCGGAGATGCGTTGAAGAGCGCATCGAGGTCGAGCGTGGTGCTCTGCGTGTAGCGGAACAGGAAAGTGCCCCTATGATGGCCGCCCCAGCGGCGGGAACAGCCATATTCCATCGCCCTGGGCAAGTCCACTGCTGCCGCCCCCGATCCTCCAGAAGCCGGCGGCCGCGAGCGTCGGCACCGCGATGGGCCGACGTCAGGATAGCGGCAGCGGTGCGTCGAAGAGGCGGTACGTCTTCCGCGGCTCCATCGGCAGGATGTGCTGCACGGCGCGGAGCGACTGGAGGTTGGCTTCCGAGATCCAGCCGAACTCGAACGCGTCGAAGCGGTGCACCGTGCCCTCGATCATCGCCTGGAAGAGGGCGGGCAGGATGCCGAGCTTGCGGAACCTGGGGTCGGTGCCGATGCCGAACATTCGCGCGCGGCGGATTTTCGGCATCAGGAAGGGCATCTGGACGAGGCGGATGAGGTCGGGGCCGCCGCGGGCGCGGGCGAGCGCCTGGTTCACGTCCGGCACCGCCATCACGTAGCCGATGAGCTCGTCGCCGCGACGCATCGTCAGCACCAATTCCGGGACCATCACCCGCATGATGCGGTGGATGAGGAAGTCGAGCTCCGCCGAAGTGATCGGGGTGAAGCCCCAGACGGTCTCGCGGATACGGTTGCCGAACTCGTTGACGTCCTTGAGCGTCGCCGCGAGGTTCGCCTTCGTCGCCCGCTCGATCCGGAACTCCGGATGGCGCGCCAGGATGCGGTCCTTGAGCGCACGGAGCGTATCCCAATGCTGGCGGCGCTCGAACACGCCCGTCCGGTCGAGGACGAACGCGTGGAAATCGTGCGCCTTGACCAGCCCCACAGACTCGAGGAGCGGGCCGTAGCGGGCCGGCGTGTGGGCCATCATGATCGCCGGCGGGTCGTCGTTGCCGCGCACGACGACCCCGAACTCGCCCTTGAGCGAGGGATTCATCGGGCCGCGGATCGTGTCGCGCCCGCGCGTCCATAGCCATTCGCCGGCGGCCCGGAGCAGGGCGCGTGCCGCCTCGGGATCGTCCGCGCATTCGAAGAAGCCGAAGAAGCCGACCTTGTCGCCGTAGTGCTCGTTGTGGAGGCGATCGACGATGGCGGCGACGCGCCCGACGGTGCGGCCGCCGCGCCGGGCGAGGAATGCCTGTCGCTCCGCGTGCTGCCAGAAGGGATGGCGGTCGGTGTCGATCGCCAGCCGCGCCTCGCCGGCGAGCGGACGGACGAAGGCAGGATCGCCGCGGTAGAGGGCCGGACGGAGCGCGTGGAACGCCGCCCAGTCGGCCGGCGAGACGACCGGGCGGACGTCGACAGCCGTGCCGCTCACACGAGGTTGTCGGCAGGGACCGTCGAGATGTCGACGGGCTCGCCATCCTGCAGCGGGTTGCGGGCGTGGATCTCGGCGAAGGCGTCGATCACGCGCTGGACGTCCTCGCGGCTATGCATGGCCGAGAGCGTGACGCGGACGATGGACGTGTTGATCGGCACCGCGGGATAGAGGACGAGATTGGCGATGATGCCGTAGGTGTGCTCGAGCTCGTAGACGGTCGGCAGCGCCCGCATGCCCTTGGCCCATACGGCGGTCACCGCACCGCGCGGATTGCCAATGTCGAGCCCGGCCTTGCGCAGGCCGGCGCGCAGCATGTCGAGGTTCTCCCAGAGCTTCTTCCGTCGCTCCGGCATGCGCTGGATCAGCTCCAGCGTCTTGATCGTGGCCGCGGTGATCGAGGCGGGGAGCGCCTTGGTCAACACGTAGCCCTGCGACTGGAAGCGGATGAAGTCGATGACGTTCTTCGGGCCGCACATGTAGCCGCCGAAGGTGCCGAAGGACTTGGCGAAGGTGCCGCCGTGGAGATCGACCTCGTCCTCGACGCCGAAATATTCCGGCGTCCCGCGGCCGTTGTCGCCGAGCACGCCGGTGCCGTGGGCGTCGTCGACCAGGAGCCGCGCCTTGTACTTGTGCTTGAGCGCGACGATCTCCGGCAGCGGCGCGAGCTCGCCCGACATGCCGTACACGCCGTCGACCGCGATCAGCTTCGGCGCGTCGATCGGCACCCTCGCGAGCTGGCGCTCGAGGTCGTCGAGGTCGTTGTGCTTGAACCAGGAGGGCTCGCCGCGGGTCAGGCGGGCGCCGTCATGCACGCAGCCGTGGGCATAGGAATCGACGAAGACGTATTCGTTCCGGCCGACCAGGCAGGCGATGGTACCCGACATGGCGCCGAGGCCGAGATTGTGGACGGCGCAGTCCTCCGTGCGCCGGAACGCGGCGAGCTTGCGCTCGAGCTCGAGGTGGAGCGCGGTGGTGCCGGTGAGCGGCCGGGCGCCGAGCGGCGTGCCGGCGCCGTATTCGTCGGTGACCGCCTTGGCGGCGGCGATCGCCTCCGGGTGGGTGGCGAAGCCGAGATAGTCGTTGGTCGAGACCTGGACCACGTCGCGGCCGCGCATCTCGATATGCGCGGCGGCGTTGTTGACCGGGAAAACACGCGAGAAGACGTCGGCAAGCTTGTCGAAGTCCGCGCCGGCCCCCCGGCGCATGCGGTTCATGAACACGTCACATTTCTCGAAAAGGTCGCCCATGGGCCCCTCGCGTCAGACAGGAAGCCGGTTTCTTTGCGCTCGCGCCGCAAAAAAGCAAGGACCGCATCGCCGCGGCGGGCGTTGCGCGGCCGTGGCGACTGTGCTGGCATCGTCGCGAGCCCTGGGCGTGGAAGGGACGGATCGAAGGGGCGGGATCGCGCATGACACGGCGGGCCGACACGACTCTCCTCTCGCTGGCGACGGGTCTCCGCGCCGACGAGCGCGAGGGCGTGGCGCAATCGGTGGTGAACCGCATCCTCGACATGGTGCGGACGGGGAACCTGCGCGCCGGCGACCGCCTGCCGTCCGAGCGCGAGCTGATCGAGATCCTCGGCATCAGCCGGCCCTCGCTCCGCGAGGCGCTGCGGGCGCTGTCGATGCTCGGCGTCATCGAATCGCGCCACGGCGGCGGCGCGTTCGTCACCTCGCTCGAGGCGCGGGCCCTGCTGGCGCCGCTCGACTTCTTCCTCTCGCTGTCGCCGGCCAACCTCGCCGATTCCTTCGAGAGCCGGCGGATCGTCGAAGTCGAGATCGTGCGGAAGGCGGCGGCGAAGGCGACGGCCCGCGATGTCGGCGACCTCAACGACATGATCGCCGCCCACGAGGCGATCGCCGACGATCCGGTCGGCTTCCGCATCCTCGACGCGCGCTTCCACCTCAAACTGTCGGAAGCCGGCGGCAACGCGGTCCTCGAGCGGATCGCCTACGGCCTCTACAACATGGGCCTGGACATCCGGCGCCGCGCCACCGAGGACCGCGAGATCATCCGCGAGAGCACGCGCGACCACGCCCGGATCGTCGCCGCCATCGTGGAACGGGACGCCGAGGCGGCGGGCCGGGCGATGGGCGAGCATCTCGACCATATCGAGGCATCGACGCGGCGCACGATGGAAGCCGAGACTGCGGCCAGGCGGCGCTAGCGTGGCGGCGGCGGCGCCTGGAGCTTGTCGGTGGGACCCGGCGGGGTGACGAACTTGAGCTCGGTCCGGCTCCACAGGTTCCGGAGCCGGTTGAGGATCACCGCGTCGCTGGCGACCGCGAGCAGGATCAGGAGGCCGAGCATCGCGTCGAGCCAGAACTGGCTGATCTGGAGCCGGAACAGGCTCTGCTCCATGGTGCCGATCAGCGCCGCGCCGAGCATCGCGCCGACCACGGTCCCCGAGCCGCCGAAGATGTTGACGCCGCCGACCACCACCGCCGCCACCACCTGCAGCTCCAGCCCTCGGCCGTTCTCGACGGTGATGGTGCCGAAGCGGGCGAGCGTCATGAAGCCGGCGAGGCCGGCCAGCGCGCCGGACAGCACGAAGGCGATGAACACCAGCCGCTTCGCCGGAAGCCCGATCAACTCCGCAGCCTCGGGATTGGAGCCGATCGCATAGAGGCGGCGGCCGACCGTGAGATAGGCGAGGCCGAGCTGGAAGACGACGACGATCACCAGCGCCAGCGCCACCGTCGCGCGGATCTGCAGCCCGCCAATGGTGAAGAGCGTGAGCTGCGGCAGCTCGACCACCCATTGCGGCAGCATCGCGGTGGTCACCGTCTGGGCGCCGGAGAACTGGATCAGCATGCCGCGGTAGATGGCGAGCGTGCCGAGGGTGACGATGATCGACGGCACCCGGCCGAAAGCGACGATGACGCCGTTGATCATGCCCATGGCGCCGCCCATCACCACGGCGAAGAGGATCGCGAGAACCGGGTGCAGGTCGCCGGCGACGGAGAGGACCATGCCGGTCACCCATGCCGTGCAGCCGACGATGGAGCCGACGGAGAGGTCGATGTTCCGGGTGAGCACGACCAGCGTCTGGCCGACCGCGACGACCGTGATGATCGCGACCGAGGTGGCGACGCGGTTGAACGTGCGGGACGTGTAGTAGTTGTCGATCAGCGCGCCGAAGACGAGCACCGCGACGACAATGATGAGGAGCAGGCTCAGCTCCCGGATCTGCTCCGGACGGATGTTGCGCTGGATGAAATTCACGGCGTCGCTCCGGCGGGGAGGGGTGCGCTGACCGCCTGGCCCCCGGCTGCCTGGCCCCCGGATGCCTGGCCCATGGCGGCGGTCATCACGGTCTCGGCGCTGGCCTCGTCGCGGTCGAGGATCGCCATCTGCCGCCCCTCGCGCATGACCAGGATGCGGTCGCTGATCGCAAGCACCTCGGGCAGGTCGGAGGAGATGAGGATGATGCCGATCCCTTCGCGGGCGAGATCGGCGATCATCGCGTGGACCTCGACCTTGGCGCCGATGTCGATGCCGCGGGTCGGCTCGTCGAGGATCAGGAGGTCGGGATGCGTGTTGAGCCACTTGCTCAGCATCACCTTCTGCTGGTTGCCGCCCGACAGCTTGCCGACCGGGAGTTCGACGCCGGGCGTCCGGATCGAGAGACGCTTCCTGTACTCCTCGGCGGTGGCGCGCTCGGCGCCGGTCCTGATCAGGCCGAGGCGGTCGAGATAGCGGTGGAGCGCGGGCAGCGAGATGTTGGCCGCGATCGACATCGGCAGCGAGAGCCCGAGCTGGCGGCGGTCCTCCGAGAGATAGGCGATGCCGATCGCCATCGCCTCGTCCGGCCGGCGGATGGTGACGTCCTTGCCCTTGAAGGTGATGGTGCCGGCGGTCGCCGGCTCGATGCCGAAGAGGGCGAGGGCGATGTCGGTGCGGCCGGCGCCGATCAGTCCGGCGAAGCCGAGCACCTCGCCGCGCTTGACCTCGAAGTCGACGTCCGCGAACACGCCCTCGCGGCCGAGGCCGCGGACCGAGAGGAGCGTCTCGCCCTGCGGCGCGGGCGGCCGCGCTTCCAGCAGCCCCATGTCGCGGCCGACCATGTCGGCGATCGCCTTCTGCGGCGTGGTGTCGGTGACGGCGGCGGTGGAGATGAGCCGACCGTCACGGAACACTGTCACGCGGTCGGCGATTTCGAACACTTCCTCGAGCCGGTGGCTCACGAAGAGGATGGCGACGCCCTTGGCCTTGAGGTCGGCGACGAGCTTGAACAGCTTCGCCACCTCGTGCGCCGAAAGCGACGCCGTCGGCTCGTCCATGATCAGGACGCGGACGTTCAGCGAGATGGCCTTGGCGATCTCGACCGACTGCTGCGCAGCGAGCGTCAGCCCGCGAGCGGGGCTGCGGACGTCGAGCTGGACCCCGAGCTCGGCGAGGATCTCCTCCGCTCGCCGGTACATGTCCCGCCAGCGGGCGAGGGCGCCGCGGTCCTGGTGGCTGATGAAGATGTTCTCCGCGACGTTGAGGTCGGGAAAGAGCAGCGGCTCCTGGTAGATGGCGGCGATCCCGCGGCGCTGCGCCTCCGCCGCGCTTCCGACGCCGATCGGCTGGCCGTTGAGCAGGATCTCGCCGCGATCCGGCTGGTAGACGCCGGTCATGATCTTGATGAGGGTCGACTTGCCGGCGCCGTTCTCGCCGAGGAGCGCGTGGATCTCGCCGGGCATCAGGGTGAGGGAGACGTCGTCGAGCGCCTGCGTGCCGGAGAAGCGCTTGGCGATGCGCTTCATCTCGAGGACGGGCGCGGTCACGCCCGGTGTCGGCTCACGCCCGGCCAGCCCCGGTTCCAAGCACCATTCCTCCCACCCGTGTACCGCCGGATCGATCCGGTCTTGGTCCGTTGAGCCTAGCGAAATACGCAGCGTCGCAACAGGTGTCCGGTGGTCTCGGATGAGATACACTGGCCCGTGCAGGCTCGCTTGACTTCGCCCGACAGTTGGCTGAAGTATCGAAAAAAAAGTGGTCTGTCCACTTTGGCCGACACGGGAGGGACGGCCCTGAATACTTACGCGCCTCGGCGGATCTGCGCCGGCCGGCGGCAGCCTTCAGGTGTCGTTGCGGCATGAGCGGGCTTGCGCGCCTCAAGGGATGGGAGGGGCTGCTTCTCGCGCTCCTGGTGATGGTGATCGCGCTGAACGTCACCTATTCACCGTACTTCCTCGGCGTCGGCAACATCGTCAACCTGTTCCAGCTTTCGATCGAGAAGATCATCGTGGCGCTGATGATGACGCTGATCATCATCAACGCCGAGATCGACCTCTCCGTCGCCTCCGTGATGGGGCTGGGCGCCTGTACCATGGCGTTCCTGTTCCAGGCGGGCGTGCCGATGCCGGCCTGCGTCCTCGCCGGACTTGCCGTGGGCGGGCTCGCGGGCGCGATCAACGGCTTCTGGATCGCCTATATCGGGCTGCCGTCGCTGGCGGTGACGCTCGCCGGGCTGATCGGCTTCCGCGGCGTCGCCCGCGTCCTGATCGAGGACCGCGCGGTCGGCGGCTACCCGCGATGGTTCAACGATCTCGGCCAGCAGCCGATCCTCGGTCCGCTGACCTTCTCGATCATCGCCTTCGCGCTGATGTTCGTGGTGGTGGCGATCGTCCTCCATCGCGCGGCCTTCGGGCGCCTGGTCTACGTGATCGGCAACAACATGCAGGCGGCGCGCTTCTCGGGCGTGCGGGTGGCGCGGAAGAAGATGACGCTGTTCGTCGCCTCCGGCTTCGTCGCCGCCTTTGCCGGCATCCTCTACGCGGCACGCCTCGGCTCGGTGCGCGGCGACACGGCGGAGGGGTTCGAGCTCGACATCATCACCATCGTCCTCCTCGGAGGGGTCAGCATTTTCGGCGGCTCGGGGAACATCGCGGGGGTCGGCCTGTCGATCCTCCTGATCCTCAGCCTCCGCAACGGAATGGGCCTTGCTAACATCACCGGCAACACCCAGACGAGCGTCATCGGAGCGCTGCTCATCCTGTCGGTACTGGCTCCGAACATCGCACAGATGATCGGCAACAAATGGAAAGGGAGGGAAGCATGAGGAAATATCTTTTGGCTTCGGCGGCGCTGGCACTGCTGGCGCTTCCCGGGGCGGCGTCGGCCGAGCCGGCCAAGGCCGAGCCGGGCAAGGACCTGAAGATGGTGCTGCTGCCGAAGTTCCTCGGCATCGCCGTGTTCGACCAGGCCCATACCGGCGCGCAGGAGGCCCAGAAGGAGCTCCAGAATCCGAGCGCGGTCGAGTTCCTCGGGCCGACGCCCGAGAACAGCGTCGCCGGGCAGATCGAGATCATCACCAACGCCACCACCCAGGGCGTCGACGCGATCATGCTGTCGAACAATTCCGGCGACCAGATCGCGCCGGCCGCCAAGGCGGCCCACGACAAGGGCATCGCGGTGGTAACCTGGGATTCGCCGATCCCGTCCGCCGAGGGCGAGGACGTGTTCGTCGCCCAGGTCGACTTCGCCGAGACCGGCACGGTGATGGCCGACATGGCGCTGTCGATCCTCGGCGAGGACGGCGGCGAGTTCGCGATCCTCTCCGCCTCTCCGGATGCCGCCAACCAGAACTCCTGGATCGCGGCCATGGAGTCGGCCCTCAAGGATCCGAAATACGCCAACCTCAAGCAGGTCGATCTCGTCTACGGCAACGACCAGTCGGAGGAGAGCTACAACCAGGCGCTGGCGCTGGTCGACAAGCACCCCAACCTCGAGCTGATCATGGCCCCGACCACCGTCGGCATCGCCGCCGCGGCCAAGGCCATGCAGGACGAGGGGCTCTGCGACAAGGTGAAGGTCTCCGGCCTCGGCCTGCCGGCCGAGATGGTGTCCTACACCATGAACGGCTGCGCGCCGGAATTCGCGCTGTGGAGCTTCGTCGACCTCGGCTACCTGTCCTACTACGTCGCCTACCTGCTGGCGACCGACGCCATCACGGCCGAGGAAGGCGCGGAGTTCACCGCCGGCCGCATGGGCGACTACACCATCACCAAGGACCCGACCCGCGACGCGGGCCTCCGCGTCCTGATGGGGCCGTTCTCGGTCTACAACAAGGACAACGTCGAAGCCGCTGCCCAGTAAGCGGATTCTTCGACTCGAACGAGG
>JBIQKL010000038.1:14566-16676 GCA_044506555.1 Hyphomicrobiales bacterium
GAAGACGATGCTGGCGACGGCGCTGCTCCTCGGCACGACGGCGGTTGCCGGGGCACAGGACGACACGCCGGACTTCACCGGAACCTGGACGGGCGATTTCGACGTCGTGACCATGGGCCGCGACGCCGGCGCCGAGGGCGAGGTCAAGAAGGTCGAGGTCACCTACGATCTCCAGCATCAGGACGGGCGGCTGATCTGGGGCACGGTGACGACCGGCGACGGCGAGGCGCGCTCGATCGTGCTCGCCTTCTCGCTCAACAACGGCACGCTGGTCGGCTCCGATACCGAAGGATTCCACCGCATCACCATCATGAACCGGACGCGGCTCGAAAGCTGCTTCACCGACAACGGCTCCGGGGCGATCCTGGCGACCTGCGGCATCGTCGCCAAGGCGGAATAGCCGGCCGACCGCGCGGGTTGACACGGGCGGCACGGCGGCCGTAGCTCACCGCCGATGCATTCAAGGAGGCTTTCCATGCTGTTGCCCGCCGGGGTCGCCATCGATCCTGAAACCGGCGCCGTCACCCCCTCCACCGGCCGCTACGAGAAGCGCCTGTCGGACCTCCGCGGCTTCTTCCGCGACGGGGCGGCGCTCGACCGCGCCATCGCCGAGGGCAACGACCCGATCGCCTACGAGGTCGTCGACTACCGCCCGGATGATTGCGACATCGCCTTCGGCACCACGATCATCATGCCGGGCAAGGTGGGCGAGGAATTCTACCTGACCCGCGGCCACTACCACACCCGCACCGAATGCGCGGAGGGCTACTACACCCAGTCGGGCGAGGGGCTGCTGCTCTTGGAGACTCCGGAGGGCGAGGTCAAGACCGTCGAGATGACGCCCGGCGTCGTTGCTTTCATCCCGCCGGGATGGGCCCATCGCTCGATCAATACCGGCAAGGACAAGCTGATCTTCGTGTGGTTCTGCGCCACCGATGCCGGCCACGACTACGGCACGATCAAGGACCGCGGCATGCGGAAGCTCGTGGTCGAGCGCGGCGGCCAGCCGGCGATCGTCGACAATCCCGCCTACGCGTGAGCGGCGCGGCGGCCGGCCAGGGCGTGGACGTCGTCGCCTTCGGCGAGCTGGTCATCGACCTTATCCCGGCCGGCCGCGACGGCGGCGAGCCGCTTTATGCCGCCCGCCCCGGCGGGGCTCCGGGCAACGTCGCGGCCGGCGTCGCCCGTCTCGGCCTCGGCGCGGCGATGCTGACCAAGGTCGGACAGGACGGATTCGGCGCGCTGGCCGTGAACGCGCTCGCCGCGACCGGGGTCGACGTCTCCGCCATCCGCCGCGCCGACACCGAGACCACGGCGCTCGCCTGCGTCACGCTCGACGAGGCCGGCGATCGCGGCTTCGCGCTCTACCGGGCGAACTGCGCCGACTCCGTCTACGCGCCCGAAGAGGTCGACACAGCCCTGATCCGGCGCGCGAAGATGTTCCACGTCGGCTCCCTGTCGCTGAAGACGCCGGTCTCCGCGGCGGCGCAACGCCACGCGGTCGAGGTCGCCCGGGAGGCCGGGCTCTTGATATCGGCCGACCCCAACCTCCGGCCGGCGGTTTGGGAGGAACGGAAGGCGATGGAGGCGGCGGGCCGCGAGGCGGTCGCCGGCGCCGACATCGTCAAGCTGAGCCGCGAGGAGCTGGCGATCCTGTCGGGTACGGAGAGCGAGGTCGAGGGCATCCAGCGCCTGTGGCATCACCGGCTCGAGGTCCTGGCGGTGACCAACGGCGCCACCGGCGCCACGCTCCACACCCCCGCCCACGCGGTGCCGATTCCGGGCTATGCGGTCGACGTGGTCGACACCGTCGGCTGCGGCGACGCGTTCACGGCCACGCTGCTTGCGGGACTCATCGAGACCGGTTTCGCCGGACTGGATGCCGGCACGCTCCATGCCATCGGCACGCGCGCCTGCGCTGCCGGCGCCGTCATCGCGACGCGGGCCGGCGCGATGACACGGATGCCCACGCGGGAGGAAATCGACACATTCATGGCGGATCGCGGGAGACGGCGGGCATGAAGGAGGATCGGCTGCTCAGGATCGGCGTGCTCGGCGCGGGACAGATCGCCCAGGCGGCGCATTTCGAATCCTGCGTGAAGGCGCGGAA
>JBIQKL010000038.1:16776-21582 GCA_044506555.1 Hyphomicrobiales bacterium
CACCTCGTCGACCTCGCCCGCTTCCTCGCCGGCGACATCGACACGCTCGAGGCGCGCTTCCGCGAGGCCTACGGCGCGCGCTGCTGGTTCATCGACGTCGGCTTCGCGAGCGGCGCCATCGGCCATCTCGACCTCACGGTCGCGGTGCGGATGGACTGGCACGAAGGCTTCGAGGTGCAGGGCGAGCGCGGCGGGGTTCTGGCGAAGACCTACAACCCCTGGTACTTCAAATCGAGCGAGGTCGAGATCTTCCATGAGAGCGACGCGACCTTCCGCCGGCCGCTGGCCGCCGACGGCCACTTCTACCGCCGACAGGTCGAGGGCTTCGCGGACGCCGTGCTCACCGGCAAGCCGGTGCGGGGCGCCACGGCCGAGGACGGCCTCGCCTCGGTGAAGGCGATGGCGGCGATCGCGCAATCGGTCCGCGAGAAGCGGCGGGTGACGCTCGCCGAAGCCGGGGGGGCGGTCTGATGCAGCTCGGGATCTTCGCCAGGACCTTCCCCGGCACCGACCCCGCCACCGTGCTCGGCGCGGTCGCAGGCGCCGGCTTCTCCGTGACACAGTACAACATGGCGTGCTCCGGCCTCCCGTCGATGCCGGACGCCATCGGCCCCGAGTTCGCCGCGGCGGTGCGGGCGGCATCGGAAGCCTCGGGCGTGGCGGTCGTCGCGCTCTCCGGCACCACCAACATCATCCACCCCGATCCGGCCGTCCGTGCCGACGGCATGCGGCGGCTCGGCGTGGTGATCGCCGCGGCGCCTATGCTCGGCGCGCGGCTCGTCACCCTCTGTACCGGCACCCGCGACCCGGACGACATGTGGCGCGCGCATCCCGACAACGCGACGCCCGAGGCCTGGCGCGACATGACCGCATCGATGGCGACGGCGCTCGCGGCGGCGGACGCGGCCGACATCGACCTCGGCATCGAGCCGGAACTGGGCAACGTCGTCTCCTCGGCCGCGGTCGCGCGCCGGCTGATCGACGAGATGGGAAGCCCGCGGCTCAGGATCGTGCTCGACGCGGCCAACCTGTTCGAGGTCGCGCCCCTGGCGGAGCAGCGGGCCGTGGTCTCGCGCGCCGTCGACCTGCTGGCCGACCGCATCGTCATCGCGCATGCCAAGGACCGCACCGCGGAAGGCGATTTCGTCGCGGCCGGGGAGGGCGTGCTCGACTACCGGCACTATCTCGGCGCGCTCCGCGGCGCCGGCTTCGACGGGCCGCTGGTCGCGCACAGCCTTTCCGCCGCCGAGGCGCCGGGCGTCGGAGCCTTCCTCAGGCGAATCGTCACGGAGGCTGCATGAACGACGGCATGTTCGACTGCGACGGGATCGCGCTCCGCTACGTGGAGGCAGGGGAGGGCCCGGCCGTCCTGTTCCAGCACGGGCTCGGCGGCGAAGCCGGCCAGGTCGCCGAGGTCTATCCGGACGACCCTCCGACGCGGCGGCTGACGCTCGAATGCCGCGCCCATGGCGGTTCGCAGGCGGGGCCGCTGGCGCGGCTCTCGATCGCCGCCTTCACCGACGACGTGGCGGCGCTGGCGGCCGTCCGCGGCGTCGACCACGCCGTGATGGGCGGCATCTCGATGGGCGCCGCCATCGCGCTCCGGATGGCGGTGACGCGGCCGGACCTGGTGAAGGCGCTGGTGCTGGCGCGGCCGGCCTGGATGTTCGCGCCGGCGCCGGACAACATGGCCGCCTTCGGGCTCGTCGCCGACCTGCTCCGCAGGCATGCGCTGCCCATCGCGCGCGAGATCTTCGAACAGTCCGAGGTGGCGCAGCGGCTCGCCCGCGATGCGCCCAGCAACCTCGCCTCGCTCCGCAATGCCTTCGCCGGCCACGATCCGGCGACGCGGGCAGCGCTCCTCGGCTCGATCTGGCGCGACGGTCCGGGCGTGACCGAATCCGAGGCGCGCAACATCGCGGTGCCGACCCTGGTCATCGGCACTACCGAGGACACCATCCACCCGCTCTACTTCGCCGAGGCGCTGGCGGAAACGATCCCCGGTGCGGCGTTCCTCCGGATCACATCGAAATCGGTCGACCCGGAGCGGCACAATGCCGAGTTCAGGGCGGCGCTGGCGGATTTTCTCCGCGCCCACGCGGCCTGAGACCGCGGCGGATCAGCGCCAGCCGAGCGGCGGCGCGACGTGCTTCAGGACGGCCTCGACGGCGTGGGCGCAGTAGTCGACGCCGAGCTGGTTGGGGATGGTGAGGAGGAGCGTGTCCGCCTCGGCGATGGCTTCGTCGGAGCGGAGCTGCTCGACCAGCGTCTCCGGTTCGGCGGCGTAGCTGCGGCCGAAGATGGCCCGCGTCCTCTCGTCGATATAGCCGATCTGGTCGCCGTCCTGGCCGCCTCGCCCGAAATAGGCACGGTCGCGCTCATCGATCAGCGGGAAGATGCTGCGGCTGACCGAGACCCGCGGCTCGCGGGCGTGGCCCGCCTCCCGCCATGCGTCGCGGAAGGCGCGGATCTGGGCGGCCTGCTGGATGTGGAAGGGCTCGCCGGTCTCGTCGTCCTTGAGCGTCGAGCTCTGGAGGTTCATGCCGAGCTTCGCCGCCCAGACCGCCGTGGCGTTGGAGGCCGCGCCCCACCAGATCCGGTCGCGCAGACCTTCCGAGTGCGGCTCGAGGCGGAGGAGGCCCGGCGGGTTGGGGAACATCGGGCGCGGATTGGGTTCGGCGAACCCCTCGCCGCGCAGGAGCTCGAGCAGGACTTCGCCGCGGGCGCGGCCCATGTCGGCGTCGCTCTGCCCCTCGGCCGGCTGGTGGCCGAAGTACCGCCAGCCGTCGATCACCTGCTCCGGCGAGCCGCGGCTGATGCCGAGTTGCAGGCGCCCGCCGGCGATCAGGTCGGCAGCGCCGGCATCCTCCACCATGTACATCGGGTTCTCGTAGCGCATGTCGATGACCGCCGTGCCGATCTCGATCCGGCTGGTCCGCGCGCCGACCGCCGCCAGCAGCGGAAACGGCGAGGCGAGCTGGCGCGCGAAGTGATGGACGCGGAAATAGGCGCCGTCCGCGCCGAGCTCCTCGACCGCCACGGCGAGGTCGATCGACTGGAGAAGCGCGTCCGCGGCCGAGCGCGTCTGCGAGTGGGGGGAGGGCGTCCAGTGCCCGAACGAGAGGAAGCCGATCTTTTTCATGGGACCTCTGCCACCGAGTCGAGACTCGAGAGATAGGACACGGTCGCGGCTTTGTCGCGCGCCGAGGGCTGCGAGGCCGCCGCACGAACGGCCGGCGTTCCCGGAGTCGACGACCTTGACGCGACTTCGGAAATCCTCCATCTAGCCGGGCATGACGGCTGTTACGCGCCTCGGCGCGATCTGCATCTGCGGGATTATTATTACCGGCTAGCAAACGCGCTGGCTGAGGCCGTCCTCGCTTGATCCTTCCAAGACGATAGACGAGACTCCCGGCCGGCGGGCGAGGGAACGTCTTGGCATGGTCTTGAGGCTCTACAACACGCTGACCCGGACGAAGGAACAGTTCGTCCCGCTCGACCCGGAGAACGTACGCATGTACGTCTGCGGACCGACGGTCTACGACTTCGCCCATATCGGCAATGCGCGGCCGCTGATCGTCTTCGACGTGCTGTTCCGGCTGCTCCGCGAGGTTTACGGCACCGCGCATGTGACTTACGTGCGCAACATCACGGACGTCGACGACAAGATCAACGCCCGCGCCGCGGAAGAATATCCGCATCGGCCGCTCAACGAGGCGATCCGCGAGGTCACGGAACGGACGACGCGCCAGTTCCACGCCGACGTGGCGGCGCTGGGCTGCCTGCCGCCGACGATCGAGCCGCGCGCGACGGAGTACATCCACCGTCCCGACGCGCCGGAGGACATGATCCGCCTGATCGGCCGGCTGATCGACAAGGGCCACGCCTACGTCGCCGAAGGGCATGTCCTGTTCTCGGTGCCGTCGATGCCGGACTACGGCCGGCTGTCGAACCGCACCCTCGACGAGATGGTCGCCGGTGCCCGGGTCGAGGTCGCGCCTTACAAGAAGGATGCGACGGACTTCGTGCTGTGGAAGCCGTCGAAACCCGGCGAGCCGGCATGGGACTCGCCGTGGGGAAGCGGCCGGCCGGGCTGGCACATCGAGTGCTCGGCGATGGCCGGGGCGCTGCTCGGCCCGGTCTTCGACATCCACGGCGGCGGCATCGACCTGGTCTTTCCGCACCACGAGAACGAGATCGCCCAGTCGCGCTGCGCCCACGGCACCGAGCTGATGGCCCGCTACTGGCTCCACAACGGCTTCCTCCAGGTCGAGGGAGAGAAGATGTCGAAGAGCCTCGGCAACTTCGTTACCATCCGCGATCTGCTCGACGACTGGCCGGGCGATGTGGTGCGCTTCAACATGCTCCGTACCCATTACCGCCAGCCCATGGACTGGACGGTCACGGGGCTGCGCGAGGCCGAGCGGACGCTCGCCAACTGGTACGAGCTCGCCGGCGATGCGGAGCCGGGACCGCTCGACGACGAGGCGCTGGCGGCGCTTGCAGACGACCTCAACACGCCCGGCGCCTTCGCGGCGCTGCACGAACTGCGCTCCGAGGCCGCCAGGGGCAATCCGCGCGCGGCGAGCCGGCTCCTCACGACTGCACAATTGATGGGGCTGCTTCGGCTCACGCCCGCAGCGTGGAACGAGGCGCGGCGCGCCGTGGTCGGCCTCGACGAGGATCTGATCGCCCAACTGGTGGCCGCGCGGGTCGAGGCGCGCCAGGCCCGCGACTTCGCCGAGGCGGACCGTATCCGCGGCGAGCTCGACGCCATGGGCATCGTGGTCAAGGACGCCAAGGACG
>JBIQKL010000038.1:21682-35728 GCA_044506555.1 Hyphomicrobiales bacterium
ACGCCCAACCCTCTCCCCTTGCGGGAGAGGGTGGTGCGCCGGAAGGCGCACCGGGTGAGGGGAAGGCGAAGCGGAAGACGCGCCGGGTGTCGGAGAAGGTGGCGTTCGCGCGGCAGCTCCGGAAGGCGCCGACCGATGCCGAGGAGGTCCTGTGGCAGATTCTGCGGACCGAGTTTCGCAATGCCAAGTTCCGACGGCAGGTGCCGATCGGTCCATACGTGGCGGATTTCCTGTCTTACTCGGCGCGCGTCGTGATCGAGGTGGATGGCCCGATCCACGATCCGGCCAAGGATGCCCGTCGCGACGCCTGGTTCGCAGCAGCCGACTGGTGCGTGCTCCGGTTCGCCAACCGCATCGTCCTGACAGATTTGCTCAAGGTGAAGTCTAGCATCTCGTTCGCCATCGACGGTTCACAGATGAGGGACACGGCATGACCATCGACATCGATCACACCAGCCTGAGCGTCTCGGACTACGAGGCGGCGAAGAGGTTCTACGCCGCCGCGCTGGCGCCGCTTCGCGTCACCGTGATGATGGAGTTCCCGGCGAGCGTCACCGGCAGCGCGGACGTGTGCGGGCTCGGCGCCGACGGCAAGCCGTTCTTGTGGCTCGCCAATGCCGGCAAGACGACGCCCCGCGTCCACATCGCCTTCCGCGCCGAGACGCGAGCGCAGGTCGATGCTTTCTACGCTGCCGCGATCGCGGCCGGCGGCACCGACAACGGCGCGCCGGGACTCCGGCCGATGTACCACCCCGACTACTACGGCGCCTTCGTGCTCGACGCGGACGGGCACAATGTCGAGGCCGTTTGCCACGCTCCGGAATGAGCGGGGAGGACGCGAGGAGATGACGATGAGCGATGTCCGGATCACCGGCGGATGCCAGTGCGGGGCGGTGCGCTACGCGCTCCATGCGGAACCGGACGACCCGCATATCTGCCATTGCCGGATGTGCCAGAAGGCCCTCGGATCGTTCTTCGCGCCCTACGGGTCGGTGCCGATCGACAAGTTCGAGCTGACGCGCGGCGAGATCGCCACGTTCCGCAGCTCCGATCCGACCGAGCGGGGTTTCTGCCGCGCCTGCGGCACGCCCCTGACCTTCCGCTACGTCGACCGGCCGAAAATCAGCGTCACCCTGGGATCGTTGGACACGCCGGCCAAGGTGCCGCCCGGAAATCAATACGGCATCGAAGGCCGGATGCCGTGGTTCGCCGCGCTCGCCACGCTGCCCGGCGAGAAGACCACGGAGCAGGACGTGCCCGACCTTGCAGCGAAGATCGCATCGAGCAGCCGCCAGCATCCCGACCACGATACGTCCGCATGGCCGGAGGCACCGCGATGACCGCGCCTCCCCATGCCGGCGGCTGCCAATGCGGCGCGGTGCGGTTTCACGTCGAGCGGCTGGGGCGGCCGTCGGTGTGCCACTGCCGGATGTGCCAGAAGGCCTTCGGTGCCTTCTACGGCCCGCTCGTCACCGGCCACGGCGTGACCTGGACGCGCGGCGAGCCGAAGCGGTTCGCGAGCTCCAACCTCGTCCGCCGCGGCTTCTGCGCCGATTGCGGCACGCCGCTGACCTACGAGTATGACGACGTCGTCGAGCTCGCCATCGGCGCCTTCGACGATCCCACGGTCGCGGCGCCGGTCGTCCAGGTGAATCCCGCGGACAAGCTGCCATTCGTGGACGGCATTCCGGGCCTGCCGATGCGCCCGCCCGGAACGGAGCCTTGGCAGGAAGACTTCAACAACCGGGTGAGAAGCCACCAGCACCCCGACCACGATACCGAGGAATGGCCGCCGCCCGCGGCCTGATTTGCCCCATGAAGGAACGTCTCTACCTGTTCGACACGACGCTGCGCGACGGCGCGCAGACCAACGGCGTCGACTTCTCCCTCGAGGACAAGATCGAGATCGCGGCGATCCTCGACCGGCTCGGCCTCGACTATGTCGAGGGCGGCTATCCCGGTGCGAATCCGACCGACACCGCCTTCTTCGCGGAGAAGCGGACCGACCGCGCCGTGTTTACCGCCTTCGGCATGACCAAGCGGCCCGGCGTCAGCGTCTCGAACGACCCCGGCCTCCGGGCGCTGGTCGATGCGAAGTCGGATGCCGTCTGCTTCGTCGCCAAGACGTCGGACTATCATGTCCGCGTCGCACTCCAGACCACGGAGGAGGAGAACCTCGAGTCGATCCGCCAGTCCGTGGCCGCGGTGCGCGACGCCGGCAAGGAGGTGCTGGTCGATTGCGAGCACTTCTTCGACGGCTACAAGGCGAACCCCGCCTATGCGCTCGCCTGCGCCAGGGCCGCACACGAGTCCGGCGCCCGCTGGGTGGTGCTCTGCGACACCAATGGCGGCACCCTGCCCGAGGAGATCGAGGAGGTCGTCCGGACCGTGGCCGAGACGGTGCCGGGCGATTATCTCGGCATCCACGCGCACAACGACACCGAGCAGGCGGTGGCGAATTCGCTTGCGGCGGTCCGCGGCGGCGTCCGCCAGGTCCAGGGTACGCTCAACGGCATCGGCGAGCGCTGCGGCAACGCTAACCTGACGTCGATCATCCCGACGCTGATGCTGAAGCCCGCCTATGCCGACCGCTTCGACATCGGCGTGAAGCCGGAGGGCCTGGCCCAGTTGACCCGCATCGCGCAGCGTTTCGACGACATGGTCAACCGCGCCCCGAACCGGCAGGCGCCGTATGTCGGCGTCTCGGCCTTCACCACCAAGGCCGGCATCCACGCCTCCGCGATCCTGAAGGATCCGCGCACCTACGAGCATGTCGACCCCGCGGTCATCGGCAACCGCCGGCACGTCCTGGTCTCGGAACAGGCGGGCAAGGCCAACCTCCTCGCCGAGCTCGACCGGATGGGCATCGCGGTCGCCAGGAACGATCCGCGCCTCGACGCCGTGCTCCGCGAGGTCAAGGAGCGCGAATCGAGCGGATATGCCTACGAAGGGGCGGGCGCCTCGTTCGAGCTGCTGGCGCGCCGCATGCTCGGCAGCGTGCCCGACTTCTTCAAGGTCGAGAGCTTCCACGTGACCGTGGAGCGGCGCCACAATGCGCTCGGCCATCAAGTTTCGGTATCCGAGGCGGTGGTGAAGCTCCACGTCGGCGGCGAGCGGCTCCTGACGGTGGCCGAAGGCAACGGCCCGGTGAACGCGCTGGACCAGGCGCTTCGCAAGGACCTCGGCGTCTATCGCGACGTGATCGCCGACCTCGAGCTCATCGACTTCAAGGTGCGCATCCTCAACGGCGGCACCGGCGCCGTCACCCGCGTGCTGATCGAAAGCGGCGATTCGTCCGGCGACACGTGGTTCACGGTCGGCGTCTCGGAGAACATCGTCGACGCCTCGTTCGAAGCACTCAACGATTCGATCATCTACAAGCTGCTCCGCTCGGGTGCGAAGGCCGCTGCCCGGTAACGGTCAGGGGATCCGGTAGAAGGGATTGGGAAGCAGGAAGGTCCGCTCGGCGTGGCCGCCCGCAAGGTCCGACGGCTGGTCGCCCATGTTGGCGATGATCGTGTAGCCTGCCGCCTCGATCGCGGCCCGGACCGGCGCCTTGAAGTCGGCGGCGCTCGGGAAGTGCTTCCCGACCGGCGCCATGTAGAGCCCGCGGTATCCGCCGTAGCCGGCCTCGCGGAGGTTCTTCTCGGTCGCCGAGCGCTGGGTCTGGTCGCGGCCTGTGATGAAGAAGACGTCGACACCGAGCGACCGGGCTTTCTCGTAGAGGGCATGGGTGGTGGCGATCGGCGGGGCCTCGGCGCGGAGATCCCATGCCACCCAGCCGCAGGGCCCTTTGGGCAGCGCGTCGCACGGGCCGTCGAAGACCCGGCCGAAATCGTCGGCGACGATCACCGTCCAGTTGGTGAGCGCGGTGTCGTCGATGTCGAGCACCACCGCCGGCTTGTCGACCTGCCTTGCCCGGTTCGCGACCCAGGCGGTGGCCGCCTCCGCCACCGTCGCCAGGTCGCGCTCATAGGCGCCGGAGGCGTGATAGGCGGCCGCCGCGATCTTGGCGTCGCCGACATTGGCCGGCTGGGAGAGCGCGACCGGCGTCTGCTCGGCGAGCGGCGGCGCCGCGGGCGCGAGAAGGAGCGCAAGCAGCGCCGTCGTTCCCGCCAGAGTGCCGCGGGGAAACGCCCAGCGGGAGGATGGGGACTTCCGGCGCGCCGCAACCTTGCGTCGAGCCCGATCCGGATCTGGCGAAGGAGTGCGGTTCGGCGCCATCGTCGCGATCCTCACATCGTGCGGACGCAGCTGTCCTCGAGTTCGTCCCGCGGCAGATCCGCGATCGCGGCCTGGAGCGTCGGCACGATCGCGTCTGCGGCGCTGCAGAAGCGGACGGGAAGGGCGACGTGATCGCCGAGGAAATCCTTGTGCAGGAACCCGTCCGTCGTCATCCGGCTGAACTGTTCGACCAGCGGGTCCCAGAAGCCGTTGATGTTGGCGATCAGGATCGGCTTGGCGTGCTGCTCGAGCTGCGCCCAGGTCATGATCTCGACGACTTCCTCGAGGGTGCCGATGCCGCCGGGCAGGGCGACGAAGGCGTCTGAGCGCTCGAACATGATGCGCTTGCGCTCATGCATGTCGGCGGTGACGATCAGCTCCGACACCTCATGCAGCATCACCTCGCGATCCTTGAGGAACTGGGGGATGATGCCGGTGACGTCCCCGCCGCAGGCGAGGACGGTGCGGGCGACGATTCCCATCAGGCCGATCGAGCCGCCGCCATAGACGAGGCGCACGCCCGCTTCGGCCATGTCGCGGCCCAGGCGTTCGGCAGCTTCGGCGAATTCAGGTGACCTGCCGGGATTCGACCCGCAATAGACACAAATGCTTCGTAGTTCAGCCATTGCGCTGGTGTGGCATTCGCGATGGCAGGACGTCAAGCCAGGCCTCGCCTTGTGGCCCCCGGGCAACCGGGATTAAATTCGGCCGGCGCGAATTTGGGAGATCTACATGCGGCGGTTCACCGGCTGGCTGGCGCTCATCGTCCTTCTCGGCGGGCTGGGCTACTTCATGTACGAGGACATGAGGCTTCGCCGCGAGGCGGAGTCGACCGCCGTCAAGGTCGCCCCGCCGGAGACGGGCAACGAGGTCGCCGCCGTCGAGCCGGCGCCATCGCCGCCACCGCCCGCTGCCGCCGTGCCGCCGCCAGCGGACGCGCCGGCCGCGACAGGTCCATCGGATGCCCCCGCGGCGGAGGGCGCGCGATCGGCAGCGGACACGTCGAGTCCGGCGGAGACCGATGGGCCGGCACCCGATGCTGCGGCCTCGTCCGACGCTTCGACGCCCGACGCGGCTGCGGCCGACGCCCAACCGGAAGCGCAGACGCAGCCGCCTGCGGCGATCGCGGATGGCGGTGCATCGGACAGCCTGTCCACGCCCGCCGAGACGGTCGCGGAGCCGCTTGCCGAGGCGGCCGGTGCGCCGGCTCCGGCGCCCGCTGAGGCGGTTTCCGACGACGCCGCGGACGTCGCCGGCGCCGGCTCGCCGCCGGACGCGACCGAGGTCGCCACGCCGGAAGCGTCCGCCGCTCCCGTCGCCGAGGCGGCGGACGATGCGCCCGAGCCGGCGGCGCCGGAGGCGGAATTGGCCGCCGACGATGCGGCCGCGCCGGCTCCGCCGGCCGAGGACGTCGCAGCGGCGGATGAGAGTTCCGACGTTGGCGGTACCGTCGATACGGCAACGCCGCCGGTGGCCGCCGACGCCGCCACGCAGCCGGTGATCGAAGAATCGCCGATGATCGAAGAACCGCAGGTCGCGATCGCGCCCGAGATCACGCAGGACCCGGCGACGGGCAGCGAGCCGCCCGTGTCCGAATCGTCCGGCCGGAAGCAGACGCTCCAGGCGGCGACGGAACCCCCGGACGACGGCGAGACCGTGGTGGCCGCCGTCGATCCCTCGGCCGATGTCGAGGCGCCCCAGCCCGCCGCCGCACCGGACGCCACCGCGCCGGGGACGGATACCGAGACGGCCGCGGCCGTCGTGCCGACCTTCGACGTCGTGCGGGTCGAACCGACCGGCGACGCCGTGATCGCCGGCAGCGCCGCCCCTGGCGACAAGGTCGAGATCGTGGCGGGCGACACGCCGGTCGCCGAGGCGACGGCTACGGAAACCGGCGATTGGGCGATCGCGCTCGAGACGCCGCTGCCCGCCGGCCAGTACGACCTGGCGATCCGCTCCACCTCGCCGGACGGCTCCACGACCCTGTCGGACCAGAGTGTCGCGGTTCTGGTGCCCGAGGCCGCGGCGGAGGAGCCGCTCGTGGTTCTCAATACGCCCGAGGGGCCGAGCACCGTCCTTCAGGTGCCGACGGCGCCCGACCGTCCCGCCGTGGCCGCCGTCCAGCCGCCTGTCGCTGTCGATGCGGCCGGGAGCGGCGTCGCGCCGGATGCCGACGGCATGATGCCGATGCCCGCCCCCGACACGGAGGTTGCCGCGACCGAGCCGACGCCGGCGCCAGACGCGACGGTGCCGGATTCGACGGGACGCGAGGCCGATATCACGGCCGCGCCGGACGATGCCGTGCCGTCATCGGCCGCCACGCCGGAGGCGGAAGTGGCTGCCGACACGGTTGCGCCCGACGAGCCGGCAGCCCCCGCGCCGGTCGCGGAAGCGGACGATGCGGCCCGTGAGACACCCGTGTCGGAGCCGCCGGCCGTCGCCGACGCGCCGTCGGCCTCGGAGGACGTGCCGGTCCAGCCGCTCGCGGAATCCGAGCCGGTCATGGAGCCCGAGCCCGAGCCGCAGACGATTGCGCCGGTGGTGGTCGTGACCGCCGTCGAGGCCGAGACCACCGGGGCGCTGTTCGTGGCCGGCACCGCGACCACGCCGGAGGATGTGCGCGTCTACATGGACGGCGTGCTGCTCGGCGAGGTGACGCCGTCGCCGTCGGGAACGTGGCTGCTCGAGGTCGAGCGGGAGCTGCCCGCCGGCACCTACGATGTGCGCGCCGACCAGGTCGAGGCCGGGAGCGGCACGGTGCTCGCCCGGGCCGAGGTGCCCTTCGAGCGCGAGATCGACGTGGCGATCCTGACGCCGGTGGCCGAGGCGGGCGGCCCGGCGGGCGCCAGCGTCACCGGCAATCTCGCCGGGCCGACGACGGTGATCATCAAGCGGCGCGACAACCTGTGGCGCATCTCGCGCCAGCTCTACGGCAAGGGCATCCGCTGGTCGACGATCTACCAGGCCAACAAGGACCAGATCCGCAACCCCCGCTGGATCTATCCCGGCCAGGTCTTCGTGCTTCCCGAGGGCAACGTCCAGTGGACCGAGGACGCGGCGGCGTCGCGGTAGCGCGGCGGCGGAACCGCGACCTGCAAGAAAGAGGGGAGCGCGCGGACGCGCTCCCCGAGCTTGGGATGATGTGTCGAACCGCTAGCCGTTGCCGGGGAACGTGGTCGGCAGCGGCGGCATGTTCTTGAGCAGCGGCACCGGATCCTCGGGCGTCTGAAGGTTCGGGATCAGGTCGGTGGAGGCGCCGCCCGGATAACGCTGGATGCTCGGGAACTTCATCAGCGACTGGTCGAACGCCAGCATGACCTGTCCGATGACGCCGCCGATCCAGCCGTTGTCCTGGCCGGAGAAGCGCCCCGGCGAGGTCGTCATGGCCCGGACCGGCCCCGCACCGTTGAAGATCATGTCGTACTTCTCATAGGGGTCCATGGTCAGGTTGTAGAGCGCCCCGATCGAGCCGAGGTTCTGTTCCGGCCCGAGCCATGTGTCCTTGGCCGTGTAGAGGTACTTCCAGGCGATGTTCAGCCAGGGATTCTGGGAATCGTCGCCGATGTCGGCCCGCACGCCCTGGAAGTTCTCCCCGTCGATGTAGATCCACGAGGTGCGTGCCGAGGCTTGCGACTTGCCGAGGACATAGGCGCTGTTGTCGATCGAGTCGAAGTAGATCGGCTTGCCGTCGTCGCCTTCCCATTCGGCCGGCGGCGGGGTGACCCCGACCATGGCGGCGAGAGTCGCCCACAGGTCGATGTGCGACATCATCTGGGGGTACCTGGCGCCGGCGGGAATGTTGTCGGGCCACCACATGATGCCCGGAACGCGCCAGCCGCCCTCGAAGGCCGAGCCCTTCTCGCCGCGGAACGGCGTGGTTCCGGCATCCGGGTAGGCGTCGAGCCACGCGCCGTTGTCGGCGGTCAGGATGACGATCGTATCGGGCGCCTCGGCGCGGATCGTGTCCATGATCCGGCCGATATTGTAGTCGAGCTCCATGAGGGAGTCGGAATAGTTGCCGAGCCGCGACTTGCCGACGAACTCGGGCGCCGGATTGGTCGGGTTGTGCATCTTCAGGAAGTTGACGTCCATGAAGAACGGCTGGTCGTCCTTGGCATGGGCCTTGATGTACTCGATGGCAGAATCGGTCTGGCGCATGTCGAAGTTCGCCATGTAGGCGTAGTCGATCGTGCCGGTCTGCTTGGCCGGCTGGCCGGCGACCCCCTCCCATTCGCCGAGATTCACGGTGCCGTTGAACGCCTGCATGAACTCGGAATTGTATTCCGGGAACCAGGGGTGGAAGGCGCTCGACGTATCGTTGTAGGCGTACACGCCGGCATAATAGGCGGCGAAGTGCTTCATCTCGTCGAAGCCGTGCTCGATCGGGTACGAGTCGGGCTTGTCGCCGAGGTGCCACTTGCCGGAGAAATAGGTCTTGTAGCCGTTCTTCTTGAAGAACTCTGCGATCGTCGGCGTCTCCGGGCGGAGATAGTTGAGGTCGCCGGGCACGACGACGATCGACAGCGCCGAGCGGATCGGGATGCGCCCGGTGATGAAGGAGGCGCGGCCGGCGGTGCAGCTCGCCTGGCCGTACCAGCTGGTGAACACCGCACCCTCGGCGGCGAGCTGGTCGACGGCCGGGGTCGGATGGCCGAGCGCGACGCCGCCGTTCGAATAGGCGCCGAAGTCGTTCCAGCCGGTATCGTCGGTCATCAGCATGACGATGTTCGGCTTCTTGTCGGCCGCGTCGGCGGGCATCGGCATCGTGAGGCTGAGCGCCGTCGCGGCCCCCAGTCCCAACATGAGCAGGGTCTTCCTCATCTCCGTCCTTTCCTGGGTTCACCTGAAGGCAGGCATCATGGAAGCGCGCGGCGCAGGACCCGTCCGCCGCATCTGCCGAGCAGCACGGCGAGCCGTTCCTGGCCGCGAAAGCGGATCCGCTGCCCTCAGGGGAGCCTCAGCTCCGAGGACCTCGAATGCCAACGAGAAAGGGAAAGTCAGCCGGCGGACCGGCGGCGTCGCCGGCGAATGATCCCCTCCCGGCGCGCATCCTGACACAGTTTCATGACGGTGCAATGTGATTGCCGTCATCGCCGTCGAAAGAGCGCCTGGAGGGCGCGGAAGGTTGAAATCGTTCCAGAAAGGTCTACATCGGCGGCACCGAAGCTTCCCCCGCGATGACCTGATGACCGCCAATCCGACGAGGGTGCCGCCCTCGCAGCCCATGACAGCGCGCACCCGGCTTCGCATCGCGGAGCGGAGGCGCTGATGGCGGTCGAGGAGGGCGTCGCCGAAGCGCGAGTCAGGCCGGAATCGACCTTCCGGACCCTGGTCAATCTCTGGCCCTACATATGGCCCTCGGACCGGCCGGACCTCAAGCGCCGGGTGATGGTGGCGCTTCTGGTCCTGGTCGCCGCGAAGCTCATAACCGTCCTGATCCCCTACACCTACAAGTGGGCGACCGACGCGCTGGTCTCCCCGACGCGCGGTGCCGACGGCGCGCTCGAGGTCGGCGTCGGCGGCGCGCTGTTCGTGCCGATCATGCTGATCGTCGCCTACGGCGTCGGCCGCATCCTGATGAACGTGTTCAACAACCTCCGCGATTCGCTGTTCGCGAAGGTCGGCCAGCACGCCGTCCGCGACCTCGCCTTCAAGACGTTCGTCCACGTGCACAGCCTGTCGCTCCGCTACCACCTGCAGCGGCGGACGGGCGGCCTATCCCGGGTCATCGAGCGCGGCGTCAACGGCATCGAGACCATCGTCCGCTTCACCATCCTCAACTCGATCCCGACAATCCTTGAGTTCGTGTTCGCGGCCGCGGTGATCGCCTGGCAGTTCGACTGGACCTACCTGCTCGTGGTGTCGCTGACGGTGGTGGCCTATGTCTGGTTCACCGTGAAAGTGTCGGAGTGGCGGATCGGCATCCGCCGCACGATGAACGATTCCGACCAGGACGCGCACTCGAAGGCGATCGACTCGCTCCTCAACTTCGAGACCGTGAAGTACTTCGGCAACGAGCGGATGGAGGCGGAGCGCTACGACCGCTCGATGGCGCGCTACGAGGGCGCCGCGATCCGCATGTGGACCTCGGTGGCGTGGCTCAACATCGGGCAGGCCGTGATCTTCACCGTCGGCATGACGATCGTGATGGCGATGTCGGGCGCGGCGGTGCTCCGCGGCGAGCAGACCATCGGCGATTTCGTGCTAATCAATGCACTGCTGATGCAGCTCTCGATCCCGCTCAACTTCATCGGCTTCGTCTACCGCGAGATCAAGCAGGGCCTGGTCGACATCGAGGCGATGTTCGGGCTCCTCGAGGTCCAGCCCGAGGTCGTCGACAGCCCCGACGCGAAGCCGCTGGTCGTCCGCGGCGGGTCGGTCCGCTTCGACGACGTCACCTTCGCCTACGAGCCGGCCCGGCCGATCCTCAAGGGCATCTCGTTCGAGGTGCCGGCGGGGAAGACCATCGCCATCGTCGGCCCCTCGGGCGCCGGCAAGTCGACCATCTCTCGGCTCCTTTTCCGCTTCTACGACGCGACCGGCGGGTCGATCTCGATCGACGGCCAGGACGTCCGCGACGTGACCCAGGAATCGCTCCGCGCGGCGATCGGCATGGTCCCGCAGGACACGGTCCTGTTCAACGACACCATCGCCTACAACATCCGCTACGGACGGATCGGCGCCTCCGACGCGGAGGTCCGGGGGGCGGCGGAGACGGCGCAGATCGGCGAGTTCATCGCGAGCCTGCCGGCCGGCTTCGACACCGAGGTCGGCGAGCGCGGCCTGAAGCTCTCCGGCGGCGAGAAGCAGCGCGTGGCGATCGCGCGAACGGTGCTCAAGGCGCCGCCGATCCTCGTCCTCGACGAGGCGACGTCGGCCCTCGACAGCCACACCGAGCGCGAGATTCAGGCCGCCTTGGACCGTGTCTCCGCAGATCGCACGACGCTGGTCATCGCCCACCGGCTCTCGACCGTGATCCATGCCGAGGAGATCATCGTCCTCGATGCCGGGGTCATCGTCGAGCGCGGCACGCACGCCGAACTCCTGGCGCAGGACGGCCTTTACGCCTCGATGTGGAACCGGCAGCGCCAGGCGGCGGAGGCCGAGGAGCGGCTCCGCGAGGTCGAGGAGGCCGAGGCGCTCGGCTTCCGCCCCGGACCGTCGACCGGACCGCGCGAGGCGGCCGAGTAGGTCCTTTGTTCGTCATGGACGAGCGCTCCGGCGTTGGACTAGGGTCACGCCCGACCGGGACCGGAGGCAGGCATGAGCGAAGACGACACCGCGATGGATGCTGCGCAGCGGCTCGCCCGGCCGACGCTGCCGAAGCGGTTCTACAAGGCGGCCACGGCCGAGCCGCACGAGGCGGGATTCGCGATCCTGCTCGACGGCCGGGTCACCCGCACGCCGGCGAAGAAATACCTGGCGGTGCCGCAGCGGCCGCTCGCCGAGGCGCTTGCCGCCGAATGGGAGGCGCAGGCGACCGAGATCGATCCGGCCCGGATGCCCCTGACCCGGCTCGTCAATTCGGCGATCGACCGGGTCGCGGCAGAGATGGACGCGGTCCGCGCCGATGTCGTCAAGCATGCCGGCAGCGATCTCATGCTCTACCGCGCCGAGGGGCCGCAATCGCTGGTCGAGACCGAGGAACGGCTCTGGGGGCCGATCCTCGCGGCCTCGGAGAAGGCGCTCGGCACCCGCTTCGTGCTCGCCGAGGGCATCGTGCATGTCGGCCAGGATGCGGCGACCCTGGCCGCCGTCGACCGGGCGCTCGCCGCGTACGGCGCGCTGGAGCTCGCCGCGATCCATTCCATGACGACGCTCACCGGCTCGGCGCTGATCGCGCTTGCCTTCGCCCGGGGCGAGCTGACGGCCGAGGAAGCCTGGGCGGCGGCGCATGCCGACGAGGACTGGCAGGCCGGCCGCTGGGGCCGTGACGAGGCCGCGGCCGAGGAGCGCGCCAAGCGCTGGGAGGAGATGCAGGCCGCCGCCCGGGTCCTCGAGGCGGCGCGGGAAGGCGGCTGAGCGTCAGCGCCGCCCGATCCGGCCGAGGTGGGTGAAGGCGAAGCCGGCATCGTACTTGAGGCCGTAGCCAATGGCGCGGTCGATCCCGACATGGGCGGCCCAGATGCAGGCGATCCCCGCGGCGAGGCTGCTCGGCGCCGCCATGCCGGCGGCGAACAGGACGATCGGCCCGATGGTGGCGTGGAGCGCGTTGTAGGCGATGGCGCCGATCCGCGGGCCGGCGAGGTAGCCGAGGAACGACAGGTCGGGCGCGAGCAGGAGGACCGCGAAGAGCCACCACGGCTCCCCGACCCAGACATAGCCCGCCACGGCAAGACAGAGCAGCGCCAGCCCCTCGAGCCGGAGCAGGGTCCGTACGCCGCCGGTCACGGCGCCGGTCGATCTTGCTTCCCCGTCCATGTGCTATCTCCTGGCCCGGCGCGCATGTGCTATGAGCAGCCGGCTTAGCATACGGGGACCAGGGAACGGGCGCATGAAAGAAGTCCTGCACGAACTCGAGGAACGGCGGGGGCGCGCGCGCCTCGGCGGCGGGACGGCGCGGATCGAGGCGCAGCACAGGCTCGGAAAGCTGACCGCCCGCGAGCGGATCGAGGTCCTGCTCGACGAAGGCTCGTTCGAGGAATACGGAATGTATGTCGAGCATCGCGCCAGCGATTTCGGCATGGCCGACCGGAAGATCGCCGGCGACGGGGTGGTGACCGGCTGGGGCACGGTGAACGGCCGCCCGGTCTATGTCTTCGCCAAGGACTTCACGGTGTTCGGCGGCTCGCTGTCCGAGGCCCATGCCGAGAAGATCTGCAAGCTCCAGGACATGGCGCTGAAGGCCGGGGTGCCGATCATCGGCCTCTACGATGCCGGCGGCGCCCGCATCCAGGAGGGCGTCGCGGCGCTCGGCGGCTATGCCGAGGTGTTCCAGCGGAACGTGCTGGCCTCGGGCGTGATCCCGCAGATCAGCGTCATCATGGGGCCGTGTGCGGGCGGCGACGTCTATTCGCCGGCGATGACCGACTTCATCTTCATGGTGCGCGGCACGAGCTACATGTTCGTGACCGGCCCCGACGTGGTGAAGACCGTCACCAACGAGACCGTGACCCCCGAGGAGCTCGGCGGCGCGAGCGTCCACACCACCCGCTCGTCGATCGCCGACGGTGCCTATGACAACGACGTCGAGGCGCTGATCGACATGCGGCGGCTGCTCTCGTTCCTGCCGCTGTCCAACCGGGACGCAGTGCCCGAGACGGCCACCGGCGACCCGCTCGACCGGGTGGAGATGTCGCTCGACCGGCTGGTGCCGGACAGCGCCAACAAGCCCTACGACATCAAGCAGCTGATCCTGAAGATCGCCGATGAGGGCGATTTCTTCGAGATCCAGAAGGACTTCGCCAGGAACATCGTCACCGGCTTCGGGCGGATCGAGGGCCGGACGGTCGGCTTCGTCGCCAACCAGCCGATGGTGCTGGCGGGCGTCCTCGATTCCGACGCTTCGCGGAAAGCCGCGCGGTTCGTGCGCTTCTGCGACTGCTTCAACGTGCCCCTGGTCACCTTCGTCGACGTGCCCGGCTTCCTGCCCGGCACCGCGCAGGAATATGGCGGCCTGATCAAGCACGGCGCCAAGCTTCTCTTCGCCTATGCCGAGGCGACGGTGCCGAAGATCACCGTGATCACCCGGAAGGCCTATGGCGGCGCCTATGACGTGATGGCCTCGAAGCACCTCCGCGGCGACGTGAACTATGCGTGGCCGACGGCGCAGATCGCGGTGATGGGCGCCAAGGGCGCGGTCGAGATCATCTACCGCAAGGA
>JBIQKL010000167.1:0-5253 GCA_044506555.1 Hyphomicrobiales bacterium
ACAAGCCTATCCGGTTCGCCGGCGCGACTTGGCGAACGTGTCGAACGCCACCGCGAGCACAATGATCAGGCCGATGATGATCTGCTGGATGTAGGAGGAGACGTTGTTGAGCTGGAGCCCGTTGAGGAGGACGCCGATCAGGATCGTGCCCACCACGGTGCCGAAGATGGTGCCGGAGCCGCCGAACAGGCTGGTGCCGCCGATCACCACGGAGGCGATGACGGTCAACTCGTAGCCCATGCCGGCGATCGCCTCGGCCGAGTTGAGGCGGGCCGACAATACGAAGGCGCCGAGGCCGCAGAAGAAGCCCATGATGACGTAGACGCTCGTCGTCACGGCGCGGACGTTGAGGCCGGAGAGGCGGGCCGCCTCGGGATTGCCGCCGACGGCATAGACCTGCCGCCCGTAGCGCGTGTAGCGCAGCACGATATGGGCGAGGATCGCGAAGGCGAGGAATATGATGACCGGGACGGGCACCTGGCCGCCGATGCGGGCCTGTCCCCACCAGACGAAGTCCTGGTCGAAGCCGCTGATCGGGCCGCCGCCGGCGAAAAGCAGCGCCGCCCCGCGGAACACCGACATGCCGCCGAGCGTGACGACGAAGGGCGGCACCTTGAGCCGGGTGATCGCCATACCCTGAACGAAGCCGGCGAGCATGCCGACCGCGATGGCGGCAAGTGCCGCAAGGTACCAGGGATTGCTGAACGCGTCGGCGCCCTCGCCGACGGTGAAGCGGTTGGACAGGCCGCCCTTGGAGACCGCCGCGGCCACCAGGCCGGACATCGCGAGCAGCGAGCCGATCGAAAGGTCGATGCCGGCCGTGAGGATGACGAAGGTCATGCCGATCGCCAAGAGGCCGTAGATCGACACCTGCAGCATGATGTTGAACAGGTTGAGCGGCAGCACGAAACGGGGATTGAGAACCCAGAACACCGCCATCAGGACGACCAGGAAGATCAGCGGCGCGAAGCGCGCAAAGATAGCGAAGGCATCGATCTGGCTGCGAGACGCAACATTGGTATCGGTCATGCTTCCCGGTCCCCCTCACGCAGCCTTGGCCAACGTCATCATCGCCATCAGTTTTTCCTGGGTCGCCCCGTCCCGAGCGATCTCGCCCGTCACCCGCCCTTCGCGCATGGTGACGATGCGGTCGCTGATGGCGAGTACTTCAGGCAGCTCGGACGAGATTGCGATCACCGCAATCCCTGAGCGGGCCATGTCGAAGAGCAGGTTGTGGACGTCGACCTTGGCGCCGATGTCGATGCCGCGGGTCGGCTCGTCGACGATCAGCACCTTGGGCTGGAGGGCGAGCCAGCGCGCCAGCACGACCTTCTGCTGGTTGCCGCCCGACAGGTTGGCGACGATCTGCTCCGGGCTCGCCATGCGGATCGACAGCGCCTTCCGGTATTCCTCGACCATCGCGCTTTCCCGTGGCTCGTCGACGAAGATCCCCCATCGCGAGAGGCGGCCGAGCGAAGCCATCGACATGTTCATCTGGATCGCCAGCGACAGGAACAGTGCCTGCTGCTTGCGGTCTTCCGGCACCAGGCCGATGCCGTGGCGGATCGCTTCCTGCGGCGAGGTGATGCGGACCGGCCCGCCCTCGATCAGGATGCGGCCGGAATCGAACGGGTCGGCGCCGAAGATCGCGCGGGCCACCTCGGTGCGGCCGGCACCGACCAGCCCGGCGATGCCGAGCACCTCGCCGCGGCGGACGGAGAACGAGACGTCGGCAAGCACCGTGGCGCTGGGATCCCGGCTCGATCCGCGCCGCGAGATGCCTTCGACGGCAAGTGCGATCTCGCCGGCGGTCGAGTCCTCGCGATGGTGGAAGAGGGCGTTGACCTCGCGCCCGACCATCATCTTGATGATGCCGTCGATGTCGGTGTCGGCGACGCGGCCGCTCGCCACGAATCTCCCGTCGCGAAGCACCGTGTAGCCGTCGCAGATCTCGATGACCTCCTCCAGGCGGTGGGTCACGAAGATGACGCTGATGCCCTCGGCCTTGAGATCGCGGATGATCCCGAACAGCTTCGCGACCTCGGCCTGGGACAGCGCCGAGGTCGGCTCGTCCATGACGATCAGGCGCGACTTCATCGACAGGGCGCGGGCAATCTCGACCAGCTGCTGCTCCGCCACCGACAGCTCGCGGACCGGGGTCATCGGGTCGGCCTCGAGCCCCAGGCGTCGCGTCAGCGCGCGCGTCTCCTCGGCCATGCGGCGCCAGCTGACGAACAGCCGCGAGCCCGGCTCGCGGCCGATGAACACGTTCTCGCAGATCGTCATGTTCGCCGCGAGAGTGAACTCCTGGTAGATCGTGACGATGCCCTTCACCTGCGCCGCATGCGGCGACTCGAAGCTCACCGGCTCACCCGCGAAGCCGATGGTGCCACTGTCGGGCGGTTGGGCGCCGGCGAGGATCTTGAGGAGCGTCGACTTGCCGGCGCCGTTCTCGCCGAGGAGCGCATGGATCTCGCCGGGCGCGACGACGAGCTCGACCTCGCTGAGCGCCTGAACGCCGGGGAAGCTCTTCGAGATGCCCGTCATGCGGAGCAGCGGATCGCTCATGCGCATCCAGGATCGTTGGAGGGATTGCATGCCCGCACGGGCGGACGGCGTCGTCCGTCCGCGCGGGGATGTGGGTCGGGTGCGCCCTACTGGGCCTCGCCGAGGCGTTCGGCCTGGTCGAGATTGTCCTTGGTGATGACGATCGGCGTCAGGAGCACGAGCGGCTCCGGCTTCGTGCCGTCGCGGAGGAAGGCGACGAGCGCCTGTACCGCACCACGGCTCTGGCCGCCGGGGAACTGCTCGACGGTGGCGGTCAGGCTCCCGTCGCGGACCTGGACCAGCGCCTCCGGCAGCGCGTCGAAGCCAAGGGTGACGACGTCATCGATGTTGCGGGCCTTCAGCGCCTCGATCGCGCCGAAGATCATATCGTCGTTGCCGGCAACGATGACGTCCGGCGGCTCGTCCATGCCGCCGAGCGCCGACTCGGTGACCGACAGGCCATCGGCGCGGCGGAAATTGGCGGTCTGCTCGAACACGAACTTATACTTGTCGGCGTGCTGGTCGAGGACGTTGTGCAAGCCCTTCGAGCGGTCGATCGCCGGGCTCGCGCCGGGCGTGCCCTGGAGGTTGATGATCGTCGCGCCGTCAGGGAAGAGCTTCATGATCAGCTCGCCCTGGGCCTCGCCGCCCTTGACGTTGTCGGCGCCGACATGGGCCAGGATGCCCGGTACCTTGTCGACGCGGCGGTCGATGGTGACGACCGGGATGCCGGCATCGACTGCCTGCTGGATGGCCGGTGCCATCGCATCGACCTCGCGCGGGCTGATGACGATGCCGTCGACGCCCTGCACGATCGCCGTCTCGACGTCGGCGGTCTGCTTCGGGGTCGAATCCTGGCCGTCCGATTCGATGACCGTGATGCCGCCGAGCGATTCCGCCTCGGCCTTCATCTGGTTCATCATGTGGACGAAGAACGGGAAGTTGAGCCCCGGCACCGACTCGAGGATGGTCAGCTCCTTCTGGGCATGGGCCGGCGAGAACGCCATGAGCGCGAGGCCGACCGCCCCGGCAAGCATGGAAGATCGCTTCAATATCGACATTGGCATCTCCTCCCTGGTCCCCGATGAGCGGGGAGAGCCACAATCCGTTAAGGCTGCAAAGCTGTCAAATGCGCGGATGAAGGGCGCCTGTGATACGCGTCATAGCGGCCGGCGGGCAGAAAGCGTGAAGTTTCGGTTAACGACATGCGTTCATTCGCAGCCGTGTCCAAAGGGGAAGAAAAAGGGGGGATTGCATCATGACTTCCATGCTTCCGGCCATAGTTGGCGCGCTGGTCGGCGCCGGCCTCTATGTCGCCTTCGATTTCTACGTGCTCGGCGCTCAGAAGCGGCGCAGGGCCGAAAGCGCGCGCTGAGGGGGCGGAAGCGGGGAGAAGCGAGTCCGCATCGCGTGACGTGACCTAGGAGGGCGGCGCCGCGCCTTCCTGCTTCTCGGCGGCGACGACGGCGGTTTCCTGGTTCAACGGCTGGGCCGGCCGTTTCGGTCTCGACAGCGGGGTCGGCGTGGGCTCCTGCTGCTTGATCATCAGGTCGCGCCCGCCATAGAGGCCCTCGGCGAGCTGGATGCCGAAACGCTCCTCGTCCCGCCGGCGGACGCCGGCGATCGTCTCGGCGGCCTCGTCCTCGGGAACGCCGAGGGCGACCAGCGCCGCCTCGCCGAACCTCATGGCCGATTCGAAGGTCTCGCGGATCTGGAACGCGACGTTGGCGCCGACCAGCCGGAGCGAGTGGCCACGGTCGAAGGAGCGGACGAGCAGGCGGGTCAGCGGGAACTCGGCCTTGACGATCTCGACGATACGGTCGGTCGCGTCCTCCTTGTCGATGCAGACCAGGATCGCTTCGGCGCTGCCGGCGCCGGCCGCCCGCAGCACATCGAGCCGGGTGCCGTCGCCGTAGTAGATCTTGAAGCCGAACGTTCCCGCGGCACGGATCATGTCGGTGTCGGAATCGATGATCGAGACGTCGATGCCGCGGGCGAGCAGCGCCTGGCAGGCCACCTGGCCGAAGCGCCCGAAGCCGATCACCAGCGCCTTGCCTTCGAGCCCGTCGGCCTTGTCGACGCCCTCGAAGCTCTGCTTCTCCGGGAGGAGCCAGCGCGAGACGAGCGGCGCGAGCGGGGTGAGCGCCATCGAGATGATCACGGCGGTATTGAGCACGGCGGTGATGGCGGTGTCGAACAGGCCGACGCCGAGCGCCGAGGAATAGAGGACGAAGGCGAACTCGCCGCCCTGCGCCATCAGCATCGCGCGGCGGAGTGCCTCCGCATGGTTCGAGCGGAACACCCGGGCGACGACGTAGATGCCGATGCCCTTCACCGCCATGAAGGCCGCGACCGCGGCGAGGATCAGCGGCCAGTCGGTGGCGATGGCGGAGAGGTCCAGCGACATGCCGACGCTGAGGAAGAACAGGCCCAGCAGGAGGCCGCGGAAGGGCTCGACATCCGCTTCGAGCTCATGGCGGAAGGTCGATTCGGAGAGGACGACGCCGGCGAGGAATGCGCCCATCGCCATCGACAGGCCGCCGAGCTGGGTCACGAGCGCCGCGCCGAGGACGACGAGCAGCGCCGCCGCGGTCATGATCTCGCGCGCCCGTGCGGCGGCGAGGACCCGGAATAGCGGATTGAGCAGGAACCGGCCGGCGAGGTAGATGCCCGCCACCGCGCCGATGGCGATCGCGATCTCGACCA
>JBIQKL010000168.1:0-5223 GCA_044506555.1 Hyphomicrobiales bacterium
GCGCGACCGGGTCCCGAGATTTTGGGCCCCGGCTGTTCGAAGCGATACATGCACGGCTGGGCCGATAGCCAATCCTTTTTCCGCGATATCCTCCAGCGGCCGGCGAGCGGAGCGGCGATCCACCTCGCGCACGATGCGACGACCGATCCTCCTCCGAACGAAAATGCCCGCCCCGGGATCGGGACGGGCTTCAAGGAACGGCACCCTGCAGGCAATAGTCTACCGCTGGTTCTGCCCCGACTGACCGCCCTGCTGATCCTGACGGCCTTGGCCGCCGCCCTGCTGGCGCTCCTGGCCGGGCTTGTTCGGATCCTGCTGCTGTTGGCCGGTCTGTCCGCCCTGCCCACCCTGGCCCGGCGAGTTGCGGCCCTGATCCTGGTTCTGGTTGCGATCCTGGTTCATGCGGAGTCTCCTGGTTGGCCCAGCCCAAGCCGAACTTGAACCACTGCCGCGAAGAGAGGTTCCCGGGGGACGTCCGCCGGCCGGCGGCCCTCCAATGCCGGGCAACATGGGCATAGCCCGTGTTTGTGCTAGCCTCACCCGAGCGATCGCGAGCGGGATCCTGGAGGCAGATGGCGGAGGATGGGGTCGATGAAGGCCTCGAAATCCCCTCCCGAGCGAGCGGCCCGCGTTCTTCGCCGTCGTGCCGGCAACCCGGAGAGCACCACGTTCGAGGGCAGCCCATGTGGATGAGCAACTTGGCGGCAGCGGCATTGATGTTGGTCTCACCGATCTGCATGGCGCAGAGTCTCGAAACGCTCGAAGAGGCAGAGCGGAGGGTGATTGAAGTGTGGAACACGATGCCGATCGTGTTCCGCCGCGCGCTCTTCGCCACCGCGGAACCAACGGGTTTCGGAGGCTATAGCCCGCGCGCCAGCAGTGAATTCAAGCCGGACGAGCCGCTGTTCATCTATTCGGAGCCAGTCGGCTATGCCTGGCGTGAGAATGACGATGAGAGCTACACGATAGAATTCGGCGTCGATCTGAGAATTAAGAGAGACGATGGCAAAGCCATTGTCGGCGTTGACGATTTTGGACACATAGAAGTCGACACGATGTCACCGGCGCGGGAGTTCATGCTTAAGGTGACCGTCAACTTGGAAGGCATACCGTCAGGCGATTATGTCATGGACATTCGTGCGCGCGACCTGACAGGCGGCGAGGCCGGGGTTTTCTCATTGCCTTTTACGATAGTGGACTGAGTGCGAGCGCCGCCAGCGGTCGGCCTGAAACGACAACGCGAGCCCGGCTTCCGACGGGGACAGGGATCGCACCTGGAGCCTCTCCAGCAGCCTGCCGCGTGATATGATCCGGTGATGCCGGACAATGGGACCAGCGGTGGAGACAGGCGGTGAATGCGCGGCCGATCGTGCTCATGCTCGCGTTCTTTCTGACGAGGTTGCGGGCGGAGGCCGAGGCAGTGTCATGCAAGGCGGAGGCCTCGTTCGACTGGTACACCGACCCAGACATCAGGCTGGGCGACTCCTTCGACCCGGAAGCTGGGCCGCCGGTATACGAAGTCGACCTCGCCACGGGGCGCTACCGCGTTCGGTTCGGCCATCGGACCGATGCCCACCGCAGCGGTGTCATGGATATCCTGCAGCACCCGGACGACGCCAGGCATCTGGACTTCATCGGCTGGGATGCCACCAATCGGCACTACATGACGATCCGGGGTTGGGTCGAAGGGGCGCCGTTCATGGTCGCCGACCGGTATGGCGACGCCTTTGGCGGACACTGCACATACAGTCGCTGAAGCGGCTGGCCTTGCGCTGTTAGCCGCCACGTCCGCGATCGCTCGAGGCAGCGATCAGATTCTCAATCGCCGCATGGATATGCGCGTCGCTGTCGGATACGGCCAGTGCCTGCTGGACGATGGACTGCTGACACTTTGCCGGCAGTTCGGCCCAGCGCAGAACGGCCGCCATGCCAATCCGCTGCAACGCGATCTCCTCGGATTCCGAAGCCTGGAACACGCGAGCTATCATGGTTGCCCTCTCAGCTAGAGAAGGCAGTTTAACGCGTTCGAGTCGGGATGTCGCCTTTGGCTGGCCGGTGGAATGCGCGCCCGCAAACGAACTGCGCCTGGACGGCCTCCGGCCCCGGGCGCAATTCCGGGGGTGCGCCGTGCGCGATGTTCTCGAGGCGGTGAAGGTCCCGACCCGCACGACGGCGCTCATGCCCTCGTTCCTTGATCGGATCCTTCCCGTGCCGCGGCTCGTCGTCGCGGAGGATGCGCACGGCGGCGCCGTCGAGGTCGTCGAACTGGCCGGCGCGGAGCGACCACAGGAACGCCAGCAGGCCGGCGACGCCGAGCGCGAGGGCCACCGGGATCAGGATCATCAGCCCGTTCATGCCGCGCGCTCCAGGGGATCGGCGACGGGCTCGGACGCCGCGGCGCGTGAGCGCCGGTCGCGTACGAGGAGCGGCAGCTTCAGCGCATTGCCGGTGACGAGGATCGAGGACGTCGACATCGCGATCGCCGCGACCAGCGGCGTCGCGAATCCGAGGATCGCCACCGGGACGGCGATCAGGTTGTAGCCGATCGCGAGCACGAAGTTCTGCCGGACGATCCGGCGGGCATGACGGGCGACGTCCGCAGCCGTCGCCACCGGCGCGAGCCGCGTTCCGGTGAAGACGATGTCGGCGGCCGCCTGGCTGATGTCGGCGGCGCTCGCCGGCGACATCGACACGAAGGCCGCGGCCAGCGCCGGGGCGTCGTTGATGCCGTCGCCGACCATCAGCACGCGACGTCCCGCTGCCGCCATCTCCGACAGCGTCGCGGCCTTGTCGGCAGGCCGGAAGCCGGCGCGCCACTCGGCGATCCCCGCGGCCTTCGCGACCCGCTCCACAACCGCCGGTCGATCGCCCGACAGGAGGAAGACCCGCATGCCCGCCGCGCGCAGCCGCGCCACGACCTCCACCGCATCCTGGCGGAGCCTGTCCTCGAAACCAAAGCGAAGCGGGGCGGCATCGCCCACCCGCAGCCAGATTTCGCTCTCGTCCTCCGCGCCTATCCCGACCACGCCGCCGACGAACTCGCGCCGGCCGAGGCGGACGACCGTCGCGCCCAGGCGCGCCTCCATGCCGTCGCCGGGCCGTTCGACGATGTCCTCGAGCGCGGGAATGCGCGTCCCGCGCCTATCGGCGGCAACCGCAAGCGCGCGGGCGAGCGGATGGCGGCTCTGGCCGCCCAGCACCGCCGCGATCGACCACTCGGCCGGCGTCGCCGACGGTGCGCGAACGAGCCGCGGGACGCCCTCGGTCAGCGTGCCGGTCTTGTCGAAGACGACCGTGTCGATGACCGCCAGGCGCTCGAGCGCCGCCCCGTCCTTGACCATGACGCCGCGGCCGAGGAGGAAGCCGCTCGCCACCACCTGCACCGCCGGCACGGCGAGCCCGAGCGCGCAGGGGCAGGTGATGATCAGCACCGCCACTGCGGTGGTCAGCGCCATGTGCCAGCCGGCGCCGACCAGCAGCCAGCCGACGACGGTCGCGGCAGCGATGATGTGGACGAAGGGCGCATAGGCGCGCGAGACGCGATCGGCGAGGCGGACGTAGCGACCCGAGGATTCCTCCGCCGCTTCCATCAGCCGCACGATCTCGGCGAGCAGCGTGTCGCCCGCCCGCGCCATGACACGGAGCGTCAGCGGCCCGGTGAGGTTCAGCGTGCCGGCAAAGGCGCGGCCGCCCTCCCTCGCCGGCTCGGGCTCCGCCTCGCCGGTCAGCATCGACTTGTCGATGTCGCTGGCTCCGACGAGCACGACGCCGTCGACCGGAATGCGCTCGCCGGCCGCGACGCGCACCGCGTCGCCCGGCACGATGTCGGCGATCGCGACATGGGCGACCGCGCTGTCGGCCTCGATCCGCATCGCGCTCCGCGCCGACAGCGACATGAGCTTCGCCGCCGCCGAGCGGGCGACGTCCCGCATCCGGTAGTCGAGGAACCGCCCGACCAGCAGGAAGAAGAGGAGTGACACCGCGGCGTCGAAATAGGCGTGAGGCCCGCCGGTTGCGGTCTCGTAGAGGCTCATCGCGGCGGCGAGCAGGACGCCGATCGAGATCGGCACGTCCATGTTGAGCGCACCGGCCGAGAGACTTCGCATCGCCGAGCGGAAGAACGGCCGGCCGGCATAGGCGATGGCGGGCAGCGCGATCAGCGCCGACAGCCAGTGGAAGAGGTCGCGCGTGGCGTCGGTGGCCCCCGACCAGACGGATACCGAGAGCAGCATGATGTTGCCGGCGGCGAAGCCGGCCACCGCCATGCAGCGGACGAGGTCGCGGCCGACCGGGTCGCTGGTCGCGGCATCGAAGGCGAGCGCGTCGAAGGGACGCGCGGAATATCCCGCAGCCTCGATCGCGGCGAGCATCGCGTCCGGATCGCCGGTCGCCGCATCGAAGTCGACGCCGACGCGGTGGCTGGTGAGGTTGGCGCGGGCCCGGGCGACGCCGGGGAGCGCCGCGAGGCCGTCCTCGATCCTGCCGATGCAGGCGGCGCAGTGCATCCCCGGCACCAGGAAATCGATGTGCGCGGACCCGTCCTCCCGCTGCCGGACGAAGGCGGGATCGACTCCGGCGCCGGCGGCCACCAATGCCGGCGGAGCGCAGCATCCGGAGACGGCGAGGTCGTCGCGCGCCGCCATCACTCGTTGCCGCCGGCAATGTGGATGCGTTGCCGCTCCGCATAGGCGAGCGCGCCGTCGCGTCGAGCCTCGACCGCGATCTCCCACAGCCCGGGCGGCAGCGCCTCCGCGGCACGGTAGCCTTGCTCGCCGGCCGCGAGCGCGAGGACGCGGTCCTCCCGCGTGGTGGACGGACGCCCGACCGTCGCGGTGACGTCGAGGTCGGGGATGGCCCTGCCCGCGCGATCGGCGATCGCGACCACGAGCACCCCGCCCGGCGCAGCCAGATCCAGGGTCCAGCCGGTGGCCTGATGGGCGCGGGTCTCGGCGAGCAGGGCATTGTAGTTCTGGCTCGCCACGTAGCTGTTCTTGACCACCAGGCCGGGGAACGTGCCGGTGGCGAGGAACGCCATGACCAGGTTCACGGCGATGATCGTGCCGAAGAAGGCGAAGACCACGGCGAGCATGTGCCTGCCGGTGAAGGGATGGTCGTCGTCGAGGCGGAAGGGATTGCGGATCCGGGTCATGGGCGGATCCTGTCGATCTTGCGTGCTTCGAGGCTTCGCTGCGCGAAGCACCTTGTGTTGAAGGGAATCGGTAT
>JBIQKL010000169.1:0-5123 GCA_044506555.1 Hyphomicrobiales bacterium
GCGCTGCCGGTGCTGTGGCCGAGCCTCCTCGGCACCACGATCCTCCTCTTCGCCAACGCCTTCGGCGCGGTGGCGACGGCCTTCGCGCTGACCGGCTCGACGCTGAACATCGTGCCGATCCTGCTCTTCGCGCAGATCCGCGGCGACGTGCTGCACGATCCGCACCTGGGCTACGCGCTGGCCCTCGGCATGGTGGTGATCACCGGCCTCGCCAACGTCGCCTACATCGTCATCCGCCAGCGCAGCGAGCGGTGGATCCGATGAGGAAGCCGCGCATCGGCCCGTGGATCGTGATGGCGCTGGCGGCGGTCTATTTCATCGTGCCGCTCGCCGCGACCTTCGAGTTCTCGCTCCGCAAGCGGAAGGGCGAATATTCCTTCGACGCCTATCGCTGGCTGTTCGACGACCCGCGCTTCGTCGAGAGCTTCCTCTATTCGACCGTGGTCGCGGTGGCGACGATCGTCGTCGGCATCATGCTGGTGCTGCCGACGGCCTATACGATCCGGGTGCGGTTGCCGCGTCTCCGGCCGCTGGTCGAGTTCATGACGCTCCTGCCGCTGGTCATCCCGGCGATCGTCATCGTCTTCGGCTATCTCCGCCTCTACAATTCGTCCTCCTGGCTGCCGATGACCAGCAGCGCGCGGGCGACCGACATCCTCCTCGTCTTCGCCTACGTGACGCTGGCGATGCCTTACATGTACCGCGCGGTCGATACCGGCATGCGCTCGATCGATGCGCAGACGCTGACGGAAGCCGCGCAGAGCCTGGGCGCCGGATGGCTGACGATCATGATCCGCGTCATCCTGCCCAATGTCCGGGTCGCGCTGCTGTCGGGCGCGTTCCTCACCTTCGCGATCGTCATCGGCGAGTTCACGATGGCGAGCCTGCTCGACCGGCCGGCCTTCGGGCCGTACATGAACTACATCGGCACCAACCGGGCCTACGAGCCGTCGGCGCTCGCCATCATCGCGTTCGCGGTGACGTGGGCCTGCATGGGGCTGATTCAGCTTCTCGGCCGCGGCCGGAAGACGACCGCGTAGGGGCAAGCGATGGGCTTCGTCGATCTCGAGGGCATTCGAAAGGTCTATGGCGCGAACGCCGTGGTGCGGAATTTCGATCTGGCGATCGCGCGCGGCGAGTTCGTCTCGTTCCTCGGCCCCTCGGGCTGCGGCAAGACGACGACGCTCCGCATGATCGCCGGCTTCGAGGTGCCGAGCGCCGGCACGATCCGGATCGACGGCCGCGACGTGACCGGCCTCAAGCCGAACCAGCGGAACGTCGGCATGGTGTTCCAGTCCTATGCATTGTTCCCGAACCTCACCGTCGCGGAGAACATCGGCTTCGGGCTGAAGGTGGCGCGGCGTCCGCGCGAGGAGATCGCCCGGCGCGTCGAGGAGATGCTGGCGATCATCAAACTGCCGCAGCTCGGCGCACGCTACCCGTACCAGCTTTCCGGCGGCCAGCAGCAGCGCGTGGCGCTGGCCCGGGCGCTGGCGGTCAAGCCGCAGGTGCTGCTCCTCGACGAGCCGCTCTCGGCGCTCGACGCCAAGATCCGCATCTCGCTCCGGGCCGAGATCCGCTCGCTTCAACGGGAGTTGGACATCACCACCGTCTACGTCACGCACGACCAGGAGGAGGCGCTGTCGATGTCGGACCGGATCGTCGTGATGAGCGAGGGCCGGATCGAGCAGGTCGGCACGCCCTTCGAGATCTACAACCATCCGGCGACGCGCTTCGTCGCCTCGTTCGTCGGCACGCTCAGCATCGTCGAGGCGCGGATCGTCGATCCCGCCGCCGGCCGCGTCAGCATCGACGGACGGGAAGTCATCGCCGCCCGCGGCCTCGATGGCGCGCGCGCCGGCGAGACGCGGCCGATCGCGCTCCGTCCCGAGGCGGTGACGCTCGGCGAGCCGGGCGAGGGACGGAACCGCATGGAGGGCACCATCGAGGACGTCGCGTTCCTCGGCTCGGTGGTCCGCATCCGGGTCCGCTTCGGCGACAGCATCGTCTCGCTCGACACTTTCAACAATCCCACCGTCCCGCCGGCGGCACCGGGGACGAAGGTGACGGTCGGCTTCGGCCGCGAAGACCTGATGGTGCTCGGGGCATCCTGATCGCGCCTCGCTGAGACCGGCAGGGCCGGGGCGCAAATACGATCCCCGCGCGCACATTTTCCGTCTCCCATGTCGAATGGCGCGCGTCCCGTTCGTCGTCCTGGCATCGAACCACTCCCGCCATGGAGATCCCGATGCTCAAGACGCTGCTCATCGCCACCTTCGCCGCGGCCGTTGCGGTCACCATGCCCGCAACCGCCCAGGAGGCCGCCCCGACCATGGACTCGCAGATCGCCCCGAAGAAGACCGGCCACGTTCCCGCCAACGGCGTGAACTACTACTACGCCGTCTATGGCGAGGGGGAGCCGCTGCTCCTGCTCCATGGCGGGCTCGGCATGATCGAGATGTTCGGCCCGAACCTCGCCGCGCTGGCGGCAGGGCGCGAAGTGATCGGCGTCGACCTCCATGGCCACGGCCGCACCCAGCTCGGCGAACGGCCGATCGACCTCATCGACATCGCCGACGATCTCGCCGTCGTCCTCGACCAGCTCGGCTACGACCAGGTCGACGTCGTCGGCTATTCCTTCGGCGGCGGCGCCGCTCTCCGCCTCGCGATCCAGCATCCCGACAAGGTGCGGCGCGCAGTCATCGGCTCGGCGCCCTTCGCCCAGGACGGCTTCTTCCCCGAGATGCTGCCGCAGCAGGCCTCGGTCGGCGCCGGGATGGCGGAGATGATGAAGGACACGCCGATGTATCAGTCCTACGCCACGGTGGCGCCGGACGTGTCGGAGTTCCCGAACCTCCTCGACGCGATGGGCGCCTATATGCGCAAGCCGTACGACTGGTCCGAGGAGGTGAAGACCCTGACGATGCCGGTGATGCTCGTCTTCGGCGACAGCGACATGATCCGCCCTGAGCACATCGTCGAATTCTATCATCTGCTCGGCGGCGGCCTGAAGGATGCCGGCTGGATGCGCGAGCACATGAGCCAGGCCCGGCTCGCCATCCTGCCCGACTTCACGCACTACGAGCTGTTCATGTCGCCGAAGTTCGCCGAAACGGTGCTGCCCTTCGTCAACGGCGAGAGCAACGCGCCCAACTGGGCGGAGCAGACCGGCACGGCGCAGTAGCGCACGCCGCATCCATTCGGCCCGGCATGCCTCACAGCGCGCCGGGCCTCAGCTCGTCGAAGCGGTAGTGGTCGCGGATGCGGACGTTGAAGAACCGCCCCTTCGACAGCGCCATATTGAACGCCTGCACGACCTCCGCCGGCACGTCGCGATAGCGATAGATGCGGCCCGTCGTGAAGGTGACGGTCAGGGCGCGCGCTTCCGGGTCGTACTGGCTTTCGGCGATGACGCTCGACGGCATGTGCGGGAAATGGGGAGGCCGCCGCGGCGGTCAAGGACTTGCCCGCGTCGGGGCACGTGGCTATCTGTATAGCCACGCTCGGATATCCGGATAGACGACAATGGCCTTCCACGTACGCGACCCCGAGACCGACGCGCTGGTCCGCCGCCTGGCGAAGGAAGCGGGCGTCGGTCTCACCGAGGCGGTGAAGATCGCTGTCCGCGAGACGCTCGAAGCGCGGAAGAAGGCCGTGCCGCTCGCTGAGAGGCTCCGCCCGATCCAGGAGCGGATCGCACAGTATCCCGAGACCGGACTCAAGGCGGACAAGGCCTTCTACGATTCACTGTCCGGTGAGTGATGTTCATTGATGCGTCGGCGCTGGTCGCGCTGCTGATTGGCGAGCCTGGTTCGGAAAATCTCCTCCAACGCCTGAACGCGGCCGACACGGTCGTCACCTCACCACTTGCCGTTTATGAGACCGTGCTGGCGCTGATGCGAATCCGCGCCATTCCGCGTCCAGCGGCGCAGCGAGAGCTACGGGAATGGCTCACGGCAGCGGAAATCGCTGTCATTCCCATCACCGACGAGATGGGCCGTGCCGCGCTCGACGCGTTCGATCGCTACGGCAAGGGCAGGGGACATCCGGCGCAGCTCAACATGGGCGACTGCTTCGCCTACGGCGCCGCGGTCACGCTTGGCGTGCCGTTGCTCTACAAGGGCGACGACTTCGAGGAGACGGATCTGGCCTGGACGCCATAGGGCGGAATAGGCGCAGCCGTAGTCCGCCCTTTGCGCGGCGCGTCCGAGTGAAAGACGTGGATGGCCGGGACGAGCCCGGCCATGACGTCGGTGGGACCCGATGCGCTGCCGAAGGGCTAGCTGCACCCCGTGGTGCTTCCGCACGTGTCGCATTTGAGGCAGGTGCCGTTGCGCACGAGCGTGAAGTTGCCGCATTCGCCGCAGGCGTCGCCCTGGTAGCCCTTGAGCCGGGCGGCCAGCGAGCGTTCCGCCTCGATCACCTTGGCGTCGGGCTCGGCCTTGGCATTCGCGCCGGCCGGCTTGAAGGCGAGGCCGGAGTCGGCGGCCTTGGCCTTTGCTGACGGGGCAGGGGCCACCGCCGGCTGCGCGGCGAGGGCGCGGACGGCGTTGCCGACCGCCGCGAAGGCGCTGCTGGTCGCGCCGATCGCGGTGACGTTGCCGGTCGAAGCCGACGCGGTTGCACCCACCGAGCCGACGGCGTTGGTCGCGCCGGTGTCTCCGCCCGCGCGCGGACGGGCGGCAGCCGACGCACCGGCGGACGGGCCGCCGCCGCCGCTGCGGTCGATTACCGCGAAGCGCTTGCCGCGCAGCAGCCCGTGCGAGACGGCGGCCTCCGGCGGCGGGGCCTTGACCTGGCCCTGCGCGTGGCCCGAGCCGATCACGGTCGCACCGATCTCCTCCGGGCTGACATGGGCGAGGTCGGTCCGGCCGAGATAGGAGACGGCGAGCTCACGGAAGACGTAGTCAGGAATCGAGGTCGCGTTCTTGATCGCCTCGTTGCCCTGGACGAGCCCGGCCGGCTCGAAGCGGGTGAAGGTGAAGGCATCGACATATTCCTCGAGCGGCACGCCGTACTGGAGGCCGAGCGAGATGGCGATGGCGAAGTTGTTCATCATCGCGCGGAAGGCGGCGCCTTCCTTGTGCATGTCGATGAAGATCTCGCCGAGCCGGCCGTCGTCG
>JBIQKL010000170.1:0-5090 GCA_044506555.1 Hyphomicrobiales bacterium
CCGTCGTTGTTGGCGAAGACGACCGCCTTCCGGCCCGGCGCCACGGCGAAGCGGTTGACGTAGGCGCGGACCGCGCCCGCGAGCATCACGCCCGGCCGGTCGTTGCCGCCGAAGACGATGCCGCGCTCTATCGCGCCGGCGGCGAGCACGGCGCGCTTGGCGACGATCCTCCACAGGCGCTGCCGGGGCAGGTGCGCGGGCGGGACGGGCAGGTGATCGCTGACCCGCTCCAGCGCGCCGTAGACGCCGCCGTCATAGACGCCGAACACGGTGGTCCTCGGCAGGATGCGGACGTCGGGCATCGCTGCCAGCTCGGCCGCGGCCTCCCCAGCCCATTCGTAGGTCGGCATGCCGTCGACCGCATGGCGCTCGGCGTTCAGCCGGCCGCCGAGGCGGAAATCCTCGTCGCAGAGGATGACGCGCGCGCCTGCGCGTCCGGCGGCGAGCGCGGCGGCGAGGCCCGCCGGCCCGGCGCCGATCACCAGCACGTCGCAGAAGGTGTGCGCCTTCTCGTAGCGGTCTGGGTCCTCCGCGCCCGAGGCCCGGCCCAACCCCGCAGCGCGGCGAATGATCGGCTCGTAGAGCTTCTCCCAGAACGCCGCCGGCCACATGAAGGTCTTGTAGTAGAAGCCGGCGCCGAGGAACGGCGCAGCGAGCTGGTTGATCGCGAGCAGGTCGTGCCGGAGGCTCGGCCAGCGGTTCTGGCTGTCGGCCGCGAGGCCGTCATAGAGCTCGGCCGTGGTCGCGCGCGTGTTGGGCTCGCGCCGCGCCCCGGTGCGGAGCTCGACCAGCGCATTCGGCTCCTCGGAGCCCGCCGTAAGGATGCCGCGCGGCCGGTGATACTTGAACGAGCGGCCGACGAGGCGGACGTCGTTGGCGAGCAGCGCCGAGGCGAGCGTATCGCCCTGGCAGCCGGTGTACTCGGCGCCGTCGAAGCTGAACCGGAGCGGGAAGCGGCGGTCGATCAGCCCGCCGGTGACCAAGCGCGATCGCTGCTCGGTGGGCGTGCCGACGGTCATGTATGGCCTCCCGCGGCGAGCTCGACGGCGAAGATCTCATGGGTGCGCACGTCGCGGGTCACCACCAGCCAGGAATGGCATCCGGCGCCGTGGTACCAGTGCTCGCGGTGCCGCCCGGCCGGATTGTCGCGGAGATAGACGTAGTCGACCCAGGCCTGCTCCGCCGCGGGCTCGAGGCTCGTCGGACGGACGACGGTGGCGTCGCCGCGGTAGGTGAACTCCGCGAGATCGCGCTCCCCGCAATAAGGACAGCGGATCCTCATGGGAAGGCATCCCGGGGGAGCGAGGCAGTGATGTCGTGCGTCCTTCGAGGCTCGCTCCGCTCGCACCTCAGGATGGCAAGGATGGCGTGCCGTCGCAGGGGACCGCCGAAGGCAAACGCCATCGATCGCCATCCTGAGGTGCCCGGTCGCGAAGCGATCGGGCCTCGAAGGACGCGATCGCGTCGATCCGGAACGGCATATGAGCGCGCGGTCGTCATCAATGCAGGTTGGGCTGGGCGCCCATTCCCTTCTCGTCGATCACGCGGCCGGTGGCGAAGCGGTCGAGCCGGTAGGCGGCGGCGAAAGGGTGCGGCTCGTCGCGGGCGATGAGGTGGGCGAAGCACCAGCCCGAGGCCGGTGTCGCCTTGAAGCCGCCGTAGCACCAGCCGGCGTTGAGATAGAGGCCGTCGACCGGCGTCCGGTCGATGATCGGCGAACCGTCCATCGACATGTCCATGAGCCCGCCCCAGCCGCGGAGCAGCCGCAGCCGCCCGATCGCCGGCATCAGCGCCATGCCGCCCTCGCAGACGTCCTCTACCACCGGCAGGTTGCCGCGCTGGGCGTAGGAATTGTAGCCGTCGAGATCGCCGCCGAAGACCAGGCCGCCCTTGTCCGACTGGCTGACGTAGAAGTGGCCGGCGCCGAAGGTGACGACGTGGTCGAGGAACGGCTTGATGCCCTCGGAGACGAACGCCTGGAGCACATGCGTCTCGATCGGCATCCGCAGCCCGGCCATGGCGGCGACCCGCGACGAGTTGCCGGCGACGGCCAGGCCGATCTTCTTCGCGCCGATGTATCCCCGACTCGTCTCGACGCCGACGGCGCGCCCGCCCTCGACCCGGATGCCGGTGACCTCGCAGTTCTGGATGATGTCGACGCCGCGCTGGTCGGCCGCGCGACCGTAGCCCCAGACCACCGCGTCGTGGCGGACGGTCCCGCCGCGGCGCTGCAGCAGGCCCCCCTTCACCGGGAACCGCGCGTTGTCGAAGTCGATCACCGGCGCCATCTTGCGCACCGCCTCGGCGTCGAGCAGTTCGGCGTCGATGCCGTTCATCCGCATCGCATTGCCGCGCCGGGCATAGGCGTCGCGCTGCGGGTCGGAATGGAACAGGTTCAGCACGCCCCGCTGGCTGACCATGGCGTTATAGTTGAGGTCCTGCTCCAGCCCCTCCCAGAGCTTCATCGACCATTCGTAGAACGGCACGTTGCCGGGCAGCAGGTAGTTGGAGCGGACGATGGTCGTGTTCCGGCCGATATTGCCGGAGCCGAGATAGCCCTTCTCCAGCACCGCAATGCGGCCGACGTTGTGCTCCTTGGCGAGGTAGTAGGCGGTCGCGAGACCATGACCGGCGCCGACGATCACGACGTCATACTCGCCTCTCGGCTCCGGCTCGCGCCACACCGGATGCCAGCCGCGGTTGCCGCGAAGGCCATTGGCGAGGATCGAGAATACCGAGTAGCGCATGGGTGAAGTATCGCCCCGCGCCGCCTCGGGTGTTTGACATTTTGCGACATGTGATTGACGATCTGCGCGTTGTCGGATTGGCGTTAGTGCGTCCTTCGAGGCCCGCCTGCGGCGGGCACCTCAGGATGAGGAAGGAGGCGAACTCCAACGGCGTTTATGGAGGTCGCTTACTTTCCTCCATGCTGAGGTGCTTCGCGAAGCGGAGCCTCGAAGCACGCAAGACGCCGATCCCACGCATCGGGACACAAGCGCATGGATCATCCCGTCACCGTCGGCTTCCTGCTCGTGCCGGGCTTCGCGCTGATGTCCTACACCGCGGCGGTGGAGCCGCTCCGCGCTGCCAACCTCATCGCCGGGCGCGAACTGTACCGCTGGTGGCATGCGGCGCCTGGCGGCGGCCCGGTGGCGGCGTCGAGCGGCGTCGCCATCCTTGCCGACTTCGTGCCGGGCGATGCCGGCTCGGCCGACATCGTGTTCGTCTGCGCCGGCGGCAATCCGGCCATCTTCGAGGATCGCGAGACGCTCGCCTGGCTCCGGCGCCTCGCGAGCTTCGGGGTGACCCTCGGCGGAATCTCCGGCGGTCCCTACGTGCTCGCGAAGGCCGGCCTCCTCGACGGCCGCCGCGCGACGCTCCACTGGGAGCATGCCGCCGCCTTCCACGAGGCGTTCCCTCAGGTCGACGTCATGCCGTCGCTGTTCGTGTTGGACGGCGACCGCATCACCTGTTCCGGCGGCGTCTCGGCGCTCGACATGATGGTGGCGCTGATCGCCCGTGACCACGGGCGTGACCTCGCGGCGGCCGTGGGCGAATGGTTCCTGGTCACCAACATCCGTGAGGGCATGGGACCGCAGCGGATGGACCTCCGCCACCGGCTGGGGGTCGACGACGAGGCGCTGATCGCGGTGCTCCGCGCCATGGAGGCCAATCTCGAGACACCGCTGTCGCGCGCCGCGCTGGCGCGGATCGCCGGCGTCTCCCTCCGGCAGCTCGAACGCCGGTTCCGCCTCCGTCTCGGCCGGGGCATGCACGCCCACTACCTCGCCCTCCGCCTCGATCGGGCGCGTCAACTGCTGCGGGAGACGGGCCTGTCGGTGCTCGAGGTGGCGATCGCCACCGGCTTCGGTTCGACCAGCCAGTTCTCCCGCGCCTTCGCACGGGCCTACGATGCATCCCCCAGCCGCTACCGGAAGGCCGGCGGGCCGCGATAGGTGTGCCGCATATCGGCCTTGCCGATGCGGCCGCGCGATGTTCAAATGGAAGATATCGTATCCACTATATGGCTATGACCAGGACGAAAGAAGGGGACGTGATGGAACACCGTATGGCGCACATGACCCAGATGGAGATCGCCGACGCCATCGCGGCGAAGCGCCCCGTCATCCTGCCGACCGGCGCCACCGAGGCGCACGGCCCGCACATGCCGACCGACACCGACACGCACCAGGCCGAGCACATCGCGGTGCTGCTCGCCGAAGGCCTCGACGCGCTGGTGGCGCCGCCGGTCGCCTACGGCATCTCGAAGACCTTCGAGTATTTCCCGGGCACCATCTCGCTCTCGATCCCGACCTACCAGACGATGCTGTTCGAGATCGGCTCGGCGCTGATCCGCCAGGGATTCGGCCACCTCATCATCCTCAACGGCAACCGGCCCAACGGCACGGCCAACGATGCCGTGGCACGGCTGCTGGTCGACGAGCTCGACGCCGAACACGACTTCAAGGTGTCGGCGGTCAGCTACTGGGAGCCGGGTGCGGCCCGCATCCATGAGATGCGGAAGTCGATGGCGGGCGGCATGGGCCATGGCTGCGAATACGAGACCGCATTCCAGCTCGCCACCCGGCCGGAGCTGGTCAAGATGGACCGGCTCGCGGGCGCGCATTACGGCCCGGTCGGCTGGGATCTCGTCGCACCGACCCCGCCGACCCGCACCTACATGCGCCGGCCCCGCCCGCAGGCCGGCCATGCCGCCATCTTCGGGGATCCCACGCATGCTTCGGCCGAAGCCGGCAAGGCGTTCATCGAGGTGACGGTGGAGGCGCTGACCGACGCCTTCCGCAACCTGCAGGGCTCGTACCAGGAACGGAAGTAGCCCCAAGGGAGACCTTTCCCAAACAGCGTCTCGCGAGGCGTTCCCCACTCCGCTCGTCCCCGCGCATGCGGGGACCCAGCTTCATCATATGCAACGTATGCTATTGAAAAGACTGGATCTCCGCATGCGCGGGGATGAGCGGATGGCGCACTTCACCGCGCTCCACGTGGGCTTCGCGAAGGTCTCCAAGGAGACACCGGTCGTCGGGGGTTCCGGGCGCGGGCGGGAAGCCGCCGGCGCCCGGGATCGATCG
>JBIQKL010000171.1:0-1423 GCA_044506555.1 Hyphomicrobiales bacterium
ATGGCCGGGCGCATCGCGAGGATCGCCTATCGGCCGGGCAAGTTCATCAATGCCGAGCTCGACAAGGCGAGCGAGGACAACGAGCGCAACGGCCTCGTCATCGATACGGTCCACGGCCCGGTCGGCGTGGTCCAGATCGCCGGGCTCGTGGCGCGGCGCATCCTGTGCTTCGTTAAGGAAGGCGACACACTCGCCGTCGGCGAGCGGATCGGCATGATCCGGTTCGGCTCGCGGCTCGACGTGTGGCTGCCCCCCTCGGCGCGGGTGCTGGTCGCCGAGGGGCAGACCGCAATCGCGGGCGAGACCGTGCTCGCCCGCTTCGGCGGGAGCGAGGAGATGCGGCGCGTGCGCGTGGATTGAGGGGCGTCCGATGTCGATCTTCCAGCCTTTCGATCCCGACGACGAGGAGCCGCGGCGCCGGCGGATACGCCAGCTCCGCCAGCTCCGGCCGATCCCGGTGCGGGCCGTGCTCCCGAACCTGGTCACGCTGCTCTCGCTCTGCGCGGGCCTGACCTCGATGCGGATGAGCATCGAGATGCGTTACGACTGGGCGATCGCCGCGGTTGCCATCGCCGCGGCGCTCGACGGCATCGACGGGCAGGTCGCGCGTTTCCTCAAGTCGGCGTCGCGGTTCGGGGCGGAGCTCGATTCGCTCGCCGACTTCGTCAATTTCGGCGTCGCGCCCGGGATCCTGCTCTACGTCTGGACGCTCGACGAGGCCGGTTCGGTCGGCTGGATCGCGGCGCTCATCTTCGCCATCTGCGCCGCGCTTCGGCTGGCACGCTTCAACGTCGCGCTGGAGGGACCGGCGAAGCCGGAATGGCACGCCGCGTATTTCGTCGGCGTACCGGCGCCGGCCGGCGCGATGATCGTGTTCCTGCCGGTCTATCTCGAGTTCATCGGAGCGCCGCACGGATTCCTCACTGCGCCGGTCGTGCTGATCTACACGCTCGGCGTGGCGACGCTGATGGTAAGCCAGCTGCCGACGTGGTCGTCGAAGCTGATCGGCCGTCGCATCCGGCGCGATCTCGTACTGCCGCTGTTCGTGCTGGTGGTGCTGGTCGTCGCGCTGCTGCTGAGCTTCCCGTGGCAGACGATGACCGTGCTCAGCCTAGTCTACATTGCCTCGCTGCCGCTGAGCTGGCGGGCATACCAGCGCCGTCTCGCCGCCGATGCGGCCGCCGCCAGAGAGGAGGACGCGTCGTCGGCGCCGCCGTCCACGGTCGAAGACGCCCGCGAGTGAGTCAGCCCGCCATGGCGCCGTGGCGCACGGCCATCAGGGCGCGGACCCGCTTCGGAAAGGGTATGTCTGGAAAGAGCTGACGGAGCTCCCGGAGCGCATGGCTGACCTCGCTGTCGCGAAGCATCTGCAGCGCATCGCGCATCTCGCCCAGGTGCGGATCGGCATCGGGGGCTTCGATCT
>JBIQKL010000171.1:1523-5028 GCA_044506555.1 Hyphomicrobiales bacterium
CGATCTCCGCCGGGAGTTCCACGTCGTCCGGAGCCGGCAGCGCTTCGGCCGATAGTGCGACTTGTTCCTGCATGGCAGACCGCATCGGTTGGGCCGCGGCCAGATTCGCGGCCACGTCCGAGCCTCGCGCCACGATCGTTAACGAAAGGTAAACACGAGCGCTCGATCGCGCCTTGGAGGGCTCTTCCGCACCTCGCGCGGGCGTGCGAAGAGCATGAGTGCGAAGGACGGCGGCGAGGGAGAGATGACCGAGACCTATCCGCGCGACATGATCGGCTACGGCCGGAACCCGCCCGACCCGAAATGGCCGGACGGCGCCCTCGTCGCGGTCCAGTTCGTGATCAACTACGAGGAGGGCGGCGAGAACAACATCCTTCACGGCGACGCCGCCTCGGAAGCCTTCCTCTCGGAGATCGTCGGCGCCCAGCCATGGCCGGGCATGCGGCACGCCAACATGGAGTCGATCTACGAATACGGCTCCCGCGCCGGGTTCTGGCGGCTGTGGCGGATGTTCACGGAGCGGAACGTTCCGGTCACCGTCTACGGCGTCGCCACCGCGCTCGCCCGCAACCCGGAGGCGGTCGCGGCCATGAAGGAAGCGGACTGGGAGATCGCCAGCCACGGCCTCAAGTGGATCGACTACCGCGACTACGCGAAGGAGGACGAACGCGCCCACATGCGCGAGGCGATCCGCATCCACGCCGAGGTCACGGGATCGCGTCCGCTCGGCTGGTACACCGGCCGCTCGTCGATCAACACCCTCGACCTCGCGGCGGAAGAGGGCGGTCTTCTCTATTCGTCGGATAGTTACGCCGACGACCTGCCGTACTGGATCAAGGGTCCGGCCGAACCGTTCCTGATCATCCCCTACACGCTCGACGCCAACGACATGCGGTTCGCGACGCCGCAGGGCTTCAATGCCGGCGACCAGTTCTTCGCCTATCTCAGGGATAGCTTCGACACGCTCTATGCCGAAGGCGAGGCGGGCGCGCCGAAGATGATGTCGGTCGGGCTCCACTGCCGTCTGGTCGGGCGGCCGGGGCGCGCCGCGGCGCTGGCGCGCTTCCTCGACTATGTCGCCGCGAAGGAGCGCGTCTGGCTGCCCCGGCGCATCGACGTCGCCTGGCACTGGCACGCCTACCACAAGCCGGGATAAGGTTCGCCACGCTCCCCGCGAATCCGCCGGGCGCCGCGTCGTCCGGTCATCGTCGTGAGCCAAGCCACCATCGTCGCGCCCGACCATCATCTCCGCGGCGTGCTGCTCGTCGGCAGCGCCTCGCTGCTGTGGAGCCTCGGCGGCCTCATCGTCCGCTCGCTCGACACGGCGGACCCATGGACCACCATCTTCTGGCGTTCGGCCTTCGCGACCGGGTTCCTGCTTCTCTTCCTGGTGGTCCGGGATGGGCGCCGCGCCTTTCGCCTGTTCCGCGACATGGGCCTTCCCGGCGTCGCGCTCGGCCTGTGCTTCACTGTTGCCTCGGTCGGGTTCATCACCGCGCTATCCTTTGCCTCGGTGGCGCAGACGCTGGTGATCATGAGCTCGGCGCCGCTGGTCGCCGCAGTGCTGGGCCGGGTCGTGCTCGGCGAGCGGATCGCGCCCATTGGCTATGTGGCGATCGTCGGCGTCATGGCCGGCATCGCGTTGATGATGTCGTCGGATTTCGGCGCCGACCGCTCGTTGATCGGCGGCCTCATCGCCTTTTCCATTGCGGTCGCCCTTGCCGGCACCGTGGTCATCGTCCGGCGCTGGCCGCACATCCGGATGACGCCGGCGACCTGCACCGGCGCCGCCGTGGCCATGGTCGTGGCGTATCCCCTGGCCGGCTCGCTCTGGGTCACCGGCCACGACTTCGCGCTGCTGGCCTTCTTCGGCGCCGGTCAGCTCGGGGTCGGCATGATACTCCTCGTCACCGGCGCCCGCCTGATCCCTGCCGTGCTCTCGTCGCTGCTCGGCATGCTCGAGCCGATCCTCGGCCCAGCCTGGGTGTGGATCTTCCTCGGCGAGGAGCCGGGCGCGATGACGCTCATCGGCGGCGCCCTGGTGATGGCAAGCGTCGCTGCCTACACCATCTCCATGACGCGGCGTCGCAGGATACGCTGACGGATTGTATGGAAGATGACCGATTGTGTATACATGATCGGGCTCTCGTAGGGGGCAGAGGCTGATGGCAGGGACCACTTCCAACGGCACGGCGCGGGTCGCTCCCGGACGGACGACGATGCTCTCCGACCTGTTCGAGGCGATTGCGCTCCGGGGTCGCGGCCTCTTCGGGCTTGGCGGCGGCGACACCGGCGAGCGCGACCTCGCCGCGATCGGGCGCACCTTGCTGTCGCGACGCGGCGAGGCGTCAGGCATCGCGCTGGCGCAGCAACTCCTCGACACCTTCGATGCCGCCGACGGGCCGACCCGAGGCGCATTCCTCGACGCGCTGGTGACGCAATTCGGCGCCGATCGCGAATCGGTGGATGCCGCGATCGAGGCGTTTCGGGAGGAGCCCGGACCGGAGACGCTCGACCGGATCCACCAGGCCTCGGAGCCGAAGCGGCAGGAACTGATCCGGCGCATGAACTACGCGCCCGGCGGCACGGCCGCCCTCATCCGGATGCGAGAGGCCCTGATGGGCGCGCTCGCCGACGACCCGCGTCTGTCGCCGGTTGACGAGGATTTCGTTCATCTGTTCTCGTCGTGGTTCAACCGCGGTTTTCTGATGCTTCGCCCGATCGACTGGAATACGCCCGCCAGCATCCTCGAAAAGCTGATCCGCTACGAGGCGGTCCACGCGATCAACGGCTGGGACGACCTCAAGAACCGGCTCGGGCCGCCCGATCGCCGTTGCTACGGCTTTTTCCATCCGCGGCTTCCGGACGATCCGCTGATCTTCGTCGAGGTGGCGCTGACGCGCGAGATACCCGACAGCATCGCGCCCATCCTCGACATGGATCGCGCGCCGATCGCACCGGAGGCGGCGACGACCGCCGTGTTCTACTCGATCTCGAACACCCAGCGGGGGTTGGCCGGCGTGAGCTTCGGCCATTTCCTGATCAAGCAGGTGGTCGAGGACCTCCGCCGCGAGCTGCCCGGCCTCAAGACGTTCGTGACGCTGTCGCCGGTGCCGCGCTTCGCCCGCTGGCTGCGCGAGCAGCGCGAGGCCGAGTCGCCCGACCTCGATCCGGCCCTCCTCGCCGCCCTCGCGCCGCTGGATACGCCCGGCTGGCAGGACGACGAGGACATCGTCGAGACCCTGCGCGAGCCGTTCCTCGCGGCCGCGGCGTACTACTTCCTCGAGGCCAAGGATCGGCTCGGCCGCGTGCCCGACCCGATCGCCCGCTTCCATCTCGGCAACGGCGCCCGGCTTGAGCGCCTCGACATGCTGGGCGACACCTCGCGGAAGGCGATGGAGCAGGCCTACGGCCTGATGGTGAACTACCTCTACGACCCGCTGAAGATCGAAGCCAACCACGAGGCCTTCGCCGAGCGCGGGGAGGTGATCGCGTCGCAGTCGGT
>JBIQKL010000172.1:0-5021 GCA_044506555.1 Hyphomicrobiales bacterium
TTCGCGCGCTGCGGCATCGTCGATCCGCGCTCGTTCGCTGATTACGGCCGGCACGATGGCTGGAAGGGGTTGCGACAGGCCGTGGAGATCGGCCCGGCCGCGACGGTCGAGGAGGTGACGCAGTCCGGCCTTCGCGGACGCGGCGGCGCGGGTTTCCCGACCGGCATCAAGTGGAAGACCGTGGCCGGCGCGACGGGCGCGCAGAAGTACATCGTCTGCAACGCCGACGAGGGAGATAGCGGCACCTTCGCCGACCGCATGATCATGGAAGGCGATCCGTTCTCGCTGATCGAGGGCATGGCGATCGCCGGCATCGCGGTTGGCGCCACCAAGGGTTACGTCTATATCCGCTCCGAGTATCCCGATGCGATCGTGGCGATGAACGAGGCGATCCTCGCGGCGCGGCGCGGCGGCATGCTGGGCGATCGGATTGCCGGGTCGGACTTCGCTTTCGACATGGAGGTGCGCGTCGGCGCTGGAGCTTATGTCTGCGGCGAGGAGACCTCGCTCCTCGAGAGCCTCGAGGGCAAGCGCGGCGAGGTCCGGGCGAAGCCGCCGCTGCCCGCCTTCAAAGGCCTGTTCGGCCAACCGACCGTGGTCAACAACGTCATCTCGCTGGCAACGGTCCCGATGATCCTTGCCCGCGGCGCCGCCTTCTATCGCGACTTCGGCATGGGCCGGTCGCGCGGCACGATGCCGATCCAGCTCGCCGGCAACGTCAAGCACGGCGGCCTGTTCGAGGTCGCCTTCGGCATCACGCTCGGCGAACTGGTCGACGACATCGGCGGTGGGACGAGGAGCGGCCGGCCGGTCCGCGCGGTCCAGGTCGGCGGCCCGCTGGGCGCCTATTTTCCCCGCGCGCTGTTCGACACGCCGTTCGACTACGAGGCCTATGCCGGCGCCGACGGGCTGATCGGCCATGGCGGCGTCGTGGTCTTCGACGACACCGTCGACATGGCGAAGCAGGCGCGCTTCGCCATGGAGTTCTGCGCCATCGAATCCTGCGGCAAGTGCACGCCGTGCCGGATCGGCTCGGTGCGCGGCGTCGAGACCATCGACCGGATCGTCCGCGGCGAGCGCTCGGCGGAGAACCTCGCCGTGCTCGAGGACCTCTGCAACACCATGAAGTTCGGGTCCCTCTGTGCGCTCGGCGGATTCACCCCATATCCGGTGATGAGCGCACTGCGGCATTTCCCGGAGGATTTCGGCCCGGGCGAACGCCTAGCGGCTGCGGAGTAGGAGGAACGCCATGTCCCTCGTTCACGAGATCGACTACGGCACGCCGCCCTCGCGGTCCGAGAAGACCGTGACCCTGACCATCGACGGCGAGCGCATCGCGGTGCCGGAGGGCACCTCGATCATGCGCGCCGCGATGGAGATGGGGACGAAGATCCCGAAGCTCTGCGCCACCGACATGGTGGACGCCTTCGGCTCCTGCCGACTGTGCCTGGTCGAGATCGAGGGCCGGAACGGCACGCCGGCCTCGTGCACGACGCCGGTCACCGAGGGCATCGTGGTCCGCACCCAGACGGAGCGGCTGAAGCGGCTCCGGAAGGGCGTGATGGAGCTCTACATCTCCGACCACCCGCTCGACTGCCTGACCTGCTCGGCCAACGGCGACTGCGAACTGCAGGACATGGCCGGCGCTGTCGGCCTCCGCGACGTCCGCTACGGCTACGAGGGCGAGAAGCACCCGAACCCGGGACTCGACACGTCCAATCCGTACTTCACCTACGATCCCTCGAAATGCATCGTGTGCTCGCGCTGCGTGCGCGCCTGCGAGGAAGTGCAGGGCACCTTCGCGCTGACCATCGCCGGCCGCGGCTTCGATTCCGTGGTGTCGCCCGGGATGGAGGAATCCTTCCTCGAGTCCGAATGCGTCTCCTGCGGGGCCTGCGTCCAGGCCTGTCCGACCGCGACCCTCAACGAGAAGTCGGTGATCGAGATCGGCACCCCCGAGCGCGCCGTCGTCACCACCTGCGCCTATTGCGGCGTCGGCTGCTCGTTCAAGGTCGAGATGGCCGGCGACGAGGTCATCCGCATGGTGCCGCACAAGGACGGCAAGGCCAACCACGGGCATTCCTGCGTCAAGGGTCGCTTCGCGTGGGGCTACACCACGCATCGCGAGCGCATGCTCAATCCGATGATCCGCGAGAAGATCACCGACCCGTGGCGCGAGGTGAGCTGGGAGGAGGCGATCGGCCACGCCGCGAGCGAGCTTCGCCGCATCCAGGCCAAGTACGGCCCGCGCTCGATCGGCGGCATCACCTCGTCGCGCTGCACCAACGAGGAGACCTTCCTGGTCCAGAAGCTGGTCCGCGCCGGCTTCGGCAACAACAACGTCGATACCTGCGCCCGCGTGTGCCATTCGCCGACCGGCTACGGCCTGAACACGACGTTCGGCACCTCGGCCGGCACCCAGGACTTCGACTCCGTCGAGCACTCGGACGTCATGCTGGTGCTCGGCGCCAACCCGACCGATGCCCATCCGGTGTTCGCCTCGCGGATGAAGAAGCGGCTCCGGGAAGGCGCCAAGCTGATCGTCATCGACCCGCGCCGCATCGATCTCGTCCGCACACCGCATGTCGAGGCGAGCTTCCATCTGCCGCTCCGTCCCGGCACCAATGTCGCGGTGCTGACGGCGATGGCCCACGTCATCGTCACCGAAGGGCTGGTCGACGAGGCGTTCGTCCGCGAGCGCTGCGAGTGGGACGCGTTCCAGGATTGGGCCGCCTTCGTCGCCGATTCGCGCCATGCGCCGGAAGCCATGGAATCCGCGACCGGCGTGCCGGCCGCCGATCTCCGCGGCGCGGCGCGGCTCTACGCCACCGGCGGCAACGCCGCGATCTACTACGGCCTCGGCGTCACCGAGCACAGCCAGGGCTCGACCGCGGTGATGGCGATCGCCAACCTTGCCATGGCGACCGGCAATATCGGCCGGCCGGGCGTCGGCGTGAATCCGCTCCGTGGCCAGAACAACGTGCAGGGCTCATGCGACATGGGATCGTTCCCGCACGAGGTTTCCGGCTACCGCCATATCTCGGACGATGCGGTCCGCTCGACCTTCGAGGCGCTGTGGGGCACCCCGCTGGACGCGGAGCCGGGTCTCCGCATCCCCAACATGCTCGACGCTGCGGTGGCCGGCTCGTTCATGGGGCTCTACATCCAAGGCGAGGACATCCTCCAGTCCGATCCCAATACGCAGCATGTCGCCGCCGGCCTCGCGGCGATGGAATGCGTCATCCTCCACGACCTGTTCCTCAACGAGACGGCCAACTACGCGCACGTCTTCCTCCCCGGCTCGACCTTCCTCGAGAAGGACGGGACCTTCACCAATGCCGAGCGGCGGATCCAGCCGGTCAGGAAAGTGATGGCGCCGCGGAACGGCTACGCCGACTGGGAAGTCACGCTGATGCTCGCCAAGGTGATGGGGCATGACTGGCGCTACGGGCACCCCGCCGAGATCATGGACGAGATCGCACGGCTGACACCGTCCTTCGCCGGCGTCTCCTTCGCGCGCCTGGACGAACTCGGCTCGATCCAGTGGCCGTGCAACGAGAAGGCGCCCGAAGGCACGCCGGTGATGCACATCGACGGGTTCGTGCGCGGCAAGGGCCGGTTCGTGGTCACCGAGTATATCGCGACCGACGAGAAGGTCGGCCCGCGCTTCCCGCTCCTCCTCACCACCGGCCGCGTGCTCAGCCAGTACAATGTCGGCGCGCAGACCCGCCGCACGGCGAACGTCGCCTGGCATGAGGAGGACCTGCTGGAGATCCATCCTCACGACGCCGAGCAGCGCGGCATCCGCGACGGCGACTGGGTGAAGCTCGCGAGCCGCGTCGGGGCCACGACGCTCCGCGCCCTGGTGACGGAGCGCGTCGCGCCGGGCGTCGTCTACACGACCTTCCACCATCCCGGCACGCAGGCGAACGTCGTCACCACGGAATACTCGGACTGGGCGACCGAATGCCCGGAGTTCAAGGTGACGGCGGTGCAGGTCTCGCCCTCCAACGGGCTGAGCCCGTGGCAGGAGGAATACGAGGCGCTGACCCGGCAGAGCCGGCGGGTCGACACGTTCGCCGAGGCCGCGGAGTAGGGCGGTGAAGCCTGTCGTCCGGGTCGGCAATCTCCGTTATCGCGGCCGGGAACTGGCCGCGGGTGAGCGGGCGGTCCCCGGGGAGATGCCGGTTGCGCTGGTCTATGACGGCGGCGCCCACGCCGTGATGATGGCGACGCCGACGGACCTCGAGGACTTCGCGGTCGGCTTCAGCCTGAGCGAAGGCATCGTCTCGAGCGCCGCCGCGATCCGGAGCATAGAGGTCGTCGAGCGGCCGGAGGGGATCGAACTCCGCATGTGGCTCGACGGCGCGGACGCGACCGTCCTTTCCGAGCGCCGCCGCCGCATCGCCGGGCCGACCGGCTGCGGCCTCTGCGGGGTCGAGAGCCTCGCCGAGGCGCTGCGGCCCGTCGCCATGGTCGGGGCGGGGATAGCCGTCGCCCCGGCCGACATCATGGCGGCGATGGAGGCGCTGACGCCGCGCCAGGTCCTCAACCGCGAGACCCACGCCGTCCATGCCGCCGCGTTCTGGCGGCCGCGCGATGGCATCCTTCACGTCCGCGAGGACGTCGGCCGCCACAACGCGCTCGACAAGCTCGTCGGCGGCCTAGCCCGCGCCGGCATCGACGGCGCCGGCGGCGTCCTCCTCCTCACCAGCCGCGTCTCGGTCGAGATGGTGCAGAAGGCGGCTGTCGCGGGCATCGCGACGCTGGCGGCGGTCTCGGTGCCGACCGCGCTGGCCATCCGCACCGCGGAGTCCGCGGGCATGACGCTGGTCGCGGTGGCGCGCCGCGACGGCTTCGAGATCTTCACCCGCCCCGACCGCATTGTGCAGGACACCGTCGCCGATGTCGCCTGAACGGCTCGTCTACATGGCCAACCAGATCGGCCGTTTCTTCGCCACGCAGGGCGAGGACGAGGCGGTCAGCGGCACTCTCAACCACATCCGGAAGTTCTGGGAGCC
>JBIQKL010000173.1:0-5017 GCA_044506555.1 Hyphomicrobiales bacterium
GACACCCTGAGCCAAGCACGAGGTCAAACCGCCACCGGCTTGCCGGTCTGCGACGATTGCGTGGCGGCGTCGGCGAGGCGCTGCGCCATCAGTCCGTCGCGGCCTGACGGCGAGGTCGGCGTCCCGTTCTCGACCGCGTCGACGAAGGCGGCGAGCTCGTCCTGGTAGGCGCGGGTGTAGCGCTCGAGGAAGAAGTTGAGCACCGGGTCGATGGAAAAACCCTTGCCGCTCGCCACCTCGACCGTCGTCTCGTGGATGTTGCCGGCGCGGATCATGCCGCCCGAGCCGTGCACCTCGATGCGCTGGTCGTAGCCGTAGGTGGCGCGGCGCGAGCACGAGATCTGGCAGAGCTTGCCGGAGGCGGTGCGCAGCATGACCATCGCGGTATCGACGTCGCCGGCCTTGCCGATCGCCTCGTCGACCAGCACCGAGCCGAGCGCGTGGACCACCACCGGCTCCTCGCCGAGGAGGAAGCGGGCCATGTCGAAGTCGTGGATCATCATGTCGCGGTAGAGGCCGCCGGAGCGCTCGATGTAGGCGATCGGCGGCGGCCCGGGATCGCGCGAGATGATCGTCACCATCTCGACGTCGCCGACGACGCCGTCGTCGAGGCGGCGCTTGAGGGACGCGAAGTTCGGATCGAAGCGGCGGTTGAAGCCGATCATCAGCGGCCTGCCCGCCTTCTCGACCACCGCGAGGCAGCTTTCGATCCGCTTCGCGTCGAGGTCCACCGGCTTCTCGCAGAGGACCGCCTTGCCGGCGTTCACCGCCTGCTCGATGTAATCAGCATGGGTGTCGGTCGAGGTGCCGATCAGCACCGCGTCGACGTCGCTCGCGCCGATGATGTCGCCCGGCGCCCGCGCCTCGGCGCCGTGGAGGTTCGCGAGGCCCTTCGCCGCGGCCTGGTCGATGTCTGCAACGGCCACCAGCTCGGCCTTCGGCGACGCCGCGATGTTGCCGGCATGCAGCTTGCCGATGCGCCCTGCCCCGAGCAGACCGAAACGCAACATATCCCTTCCTCCCCTCGCGGAATGAACATTCCGAATTGACGTTGATTGGAACTGGTGTTTCATTCTTCTCTAGATGGCAGCCGCGGCGCTGTCCAATGGATTCCGGAGCAAAGATGCCTGAGTCGGGCGAGCACGCCACCCTTGACGTCGTCACCATCGGCCGGTCGTCGGTCGATCTCTACGGCAAGCAGATCGGGTCGCGGCTGGAGGATGTTTCCTCGTTCACCAAGGCGATCGGCGGCTGTCCCGCCAATATCGCGATCGGGGCAGCGCGCCTCGGGCTCAAGGCGGCGCTGGTCACCGGCGTCGGCGAGGAGCAGATGGGCCGGTTCCTGCTCGAACAGCTTCACCGCGAGCGCGTCTCGACCGACGGTGTGAAGATCGACCCGGAGCGGCTGACCGCGCTCGTCCTGCTGTCGGTCGAGAGCGACACCACGTTCCCGCTGATCTTCCTCCGCGAGAATTGCGCCGACATGGCGATCACCGAGGACGACGTCGACGCGGGCCTGATCCGCTCCGCCAGGGCAATCGTCGTCACCGGCACGCATTTCTCGCGGCCCAACACCGACGCCGCCCAGCGGAAGGCGATGCGGATCGCCCGTGAGGCGGGACGGAAGGTGGTCTTCGACATCGACTATCGCCCGAATCTCTGGGGGCTCGCCGGCCACGGCGCCGGCGAGGAGCGCTACATCAAGTCCGATCGCGTCTCGGCGCATCTCCAGACGGTGCTCGCCGGCTGCGACCTCGTCGTCGGCACCGAGGAGGAGATGCGGATCGCCGGCGGCGGAGACGATGCGCTTTCGGTGCTCCGCACCGTCCGCTCGCTGACCGACGCGACCCTGGTGCTGAAGCGCGGGCCGATGGGCTGCGTCGTGTTCCCGGGCGCGATTCCCGACCGGATCGAGGACGGCATCGTCGGCAAGGGCTTCCCGATCGAGGTGCACAACGTCCTCGGCGCGGGCGACGCGTTCATGGCCGGCTTCCTCCGCGGCTGGCTGCGGGGCGAGTCGCTGGAGACGGCGGCGACGTGGGCCAATGCCTGCGGCGCCTTCGCGGTCTCGCGCCTGCTCTGCTCGCCGGAATACCCGACCTGGGAGGAGCTGACGTACTTCCTCGAGCACGGCAGCCCGCACCATGCGCTCCGCAAGGACGAGACGCTGAACCACATCCACTGGGCGACGACCCGCCGGCCGCAGCCCGAGACGCTGATGGCCTTCGCCATCGACCATCGCGCGCAGCTCGAGACGCTGGCCGACGCGGCAGGCGTTCCCCGCGACCGGATCAACGACTTCAAGGGCCTCGCCGTCGAGGCGGCGGCGAAGGTGGCCGACGGTCGTCCCGGCTACGGCATGCTGCTCGACGACACCTATGGCCGCGAGGCGTTCTTCGCCGCGGCCAGGCAGCCGTTCTGGCTCGGCCGGCCGGTCGAGCAGCCCGGGTCGCGGCCGCTTCGCTTCGAGTTCGACCAGGACATCGGCGGCCGGCTCGCCGAGTGGCCGGTGACCCATACCGTCAAGTGCCTCGCCTTCTTCCATCCCGACGACGACGATGCCCTCAAGGCCGAGCAGACCGAGACGCTGCTCACCGCGTACCACGCCGCCCGCCGCAACGGGCTGGAGCTGATGGTCGAGATCATCGCCGGCAAGAGCGGCGCGCTCCGCGACGACACCGTGGCGACCGTGCTCGACGGCCTCTATGCCGCGGGCGTCAAGCCGGACTGGTGGAAGCTCGAGGCGCAGCCGAGCGCCGCCGCCTGGCGGAACGTCGCGGGCGTCATCGCACGGCACGACCCGTGGTGCCGCGGCATCGTCATGCTCGGGCTCGAAGCCCCGGAGAAGGAGCTCGAGGCCGCCTTCGCGCGCTGCGCCATGGTTCCGGCGGTGAAGGGGTTTGCGGTCGGGCGGACGCTGTTCGCCGAGGCGGCGGCGAAATGGCTCGCCGGCGAGATGGACGACCGTGCCGCGGTCGACGACATGGCGACCCGATTCGCCCGTCTGGTCGCCGCGTGGCATCGTGCCCGGGCCGGCAAGGCGGCTTGAACCGGCCCCCGCTTTCCGCCAGACCCGACGCCGGGAGGACCACCATGTCGCGATTGCATCTCCGCCAGCACGTCCCCGACCGCGCCCATCGCACGGTGAGCGTCACGCCCGAGAGCGCGGGCTGGGACTATGTCGGCTTCGATCTGTACAAGCTCCATCCCGGCGAGACGGCCCGCGGCGAGACGGGGAAGCGCGAGCTCTGCCTCGTCTTCGTCTCCGGCAAGGCCAAGGCCGAGGTCGCCGGCGAGGATTTCGGCGTGCTCGGCGCGCGGATGAGCCCGTTCGACGGCCAGCCGTGGTCGCTCTACGTGCCGGCCGGCACGGCGTGGTCGCTCACCGCCGAGACGGCCTGCGAGATCGCCGCGTGCTCGTCGCCGGGCATCGCCGGCGGCCGTCCGCCCCGCGTGATCGCGCCGGACAGCCACGCGGTCATGACCCGCGGCAAGGGCAACAACGTCCGCTACGTCACCGACATCATCAACGAGACCGATCCGGCGGACAGCCTGCTGGTGGTCGAGGTGATCACGCCGGCCGGCAATGCCTCGAGCTATCCGCCGCACAAGCACGACCGCGACGCCTTTCCCGAGGAGACCCGGCTCGAGGAGGTCTATTACCATCGCCTCAACCCGAGCCAGGGTTTCGGCTTCCAGCGCATCTACACCGACGACCGCTCGCTCGACGTCTCGATGACCATCGAGGACGGCGACGTCACGCTGGTGCCGCGCGGCTATCACCCCTGCGCCGCGCTCCACGGCTACGACCTCTACTATCTCAACGTCATGGCGGGGCCGAAGCGCATCTGGCGCTTCTTCAACGACCCCGCCCATGAGTGGATGCTGAAGGCGTAGTCTCCGGCCGTTCGTGCTTCGAGGCTCGAAGCACGCAGGACGCCGATCCCACCCGCTCGTCCCCGCTTGCGCGAAGACGAGCGGAATTTGGAACGCCCGCCTAAGGCAGCGTGTAGGCCGTCTTCACCGTGGTGAAGAACTCCGCCGCATACTTGCCCTGCTCGCGCGGGCCGTAGCTCGAGCCCTTCGAGCCGCCGAACGGAACGTGGTAGTCGACGCCCGCCGTCGGCAGGTTGACCATCACCATCCCCGCCTCGGCGTTCCGCTTGAAGTGCGACGCATACTTGAGGCTGGTCGTGCAGATGCCGGAGGACAGGCCGAACGGCGTGTCGTTGGCGACGTGGAGCGCCTCGTCGTAGTCCTTCACGCGGATGACGCTCGCCACCGGTCCGAACACCTCCTCCTTGTTGATGCGCATGTCCGGGGTCGTATCGGTGAACAGCGCCGGCTGGAGATAGAAGCCGGGCGTACCGCGGTTCAACCGCTCGCCGCCCCAGCGGAGCGTTCCGCCTTCGTCCTTGGCGATGCGGATGTACTCCTCGTCCTGGTCGAGCTGGCTCTGGTCGACCACCGGGCCGATCTGCGTGCCGTCCTTCAGCGCGTCGTCGACCACGAGGTTCTGGATCCGCTCGGTCACCGCGTCGACGAACTTGTCATGGATGCCGGCGGTGACGATCAGCCGCGACGACGCGGTGCAGCGCTGGCCGGTCGAGAAGTAGGCGCCGTTCACCGCGCATTCGACCGCAATCTTCATGTCGGCATCGTCGAGCACGACCAGCGGGTTCTTGCCGCCCATCTCGAGCTGGAACTTGCGCATCACCTCGACCGAGGATGCGGCCAGCTTCCGTCCGGTCGCCACCGAGCCGGTGAACGAGAGCGCCTTCACGTCGGGCGACTTGACGATCACGTCTCCCACCACGGAGCCCTTGCCCATGACAAGGTTGAGGACGCCCGAGGGCAGCCCGGCGCGGACGAGGATGTCAACGATCGCCCAGGTCGAAGCCGGGACGAGGTCGGCCGGTTTGACCACCACGGTGTTGCCGTAGCAGAGCGCCGGCGCGATCTTCCAGGCCGGGATCGCGATCGGGAAGTTCCACGGCGTGATGATGCCGACGACGCC
>JBIQKL010000039.1:0-25614 GCA_044506555.1 Hyphomicrobiales bacterium
CGGGCGCGCGCCTCGTCGAGCGCGCTCCGGCGCGCGGCGATGCGGGCAACTTCGCGCTCGGCGGCGGCGAGCGCCTCGCGCGCCACCTCGAGGATCTTCTGCGCGGCGCGAGCCGCATCGCGGCCGGCGCGCTCCGCTTCCTCGGCAACGCGCGCCTCGGCGACGGCGGTCTCGAGGATGCGCCGGCGCTCGGCGGCATGGGTGCGCGCCGTTTCCGCTTCGCCGTTCAGCTCGGCGAGGCGGTTCTTGTTGGCAAGCCGCACCGCGGCCGGCTTGGGCGACTCGGCGGTCGCGACATAGCCGTCCCAGCGCCACAGGTCGCCCTGCCGGGTGACGAGGCGCTGCCCGGGGCGGAGCAGCGGCTGGAGCCGCGCGCCGGCTTCGCGGTCGGCGACGACGCCGGACTGGGCGAGGCGGCGCTGCAGCACCGGCGGGGCGTCGACGCGCCCGGTCAGCGGCTCGGCACCGTCGGGAAGCACCGCGTCATCGGCGAACGGGTCGACACGGTGCCAGTAGGCGGCGGCTGTCGAATCGATCGGCGCGTCCAGCTCGTCGCCGCAGGCCGCACCGAGCGCCGCCTCATAGCCGGAGGCGACCTTGACCTGGTCGAGGAGCGGCACGTCGCCCTCCCGCGAAGGGCCGAGGAGCTTCACCAGCGCGGCGGCCTCGGCCTCGATGCGGTTCAGCGCCCGCTCCGCCTCGATGAACGGTTCGCGGCCGGCACCGGCCTGCTCGCGCGCCGTCTTCGAGCGTTCCTCGGCCGCGACGGTCGCTGCCTCCGCCTCGCGCACCGCGGCCTCGGCATTCTCGACGCCGGCCGTCAGCTCGGCCAGCCGTTCCGGCCCGGGGACCCCGGCATCGAGGCGGGCGAGCTCGCCCTCGACCTTCTGCCTTTCGTCTTCGAGACGTGCGACCCGCTGCTCGGCTTCGCGCACCGCGCGCTCGGTTTGGCTACGCTCGGCGGTGATCTGGGCGAGCCGCGCGGTGAGCTCGGAGAGCGCCTTCTCGCTTTCGGCCAGCGACGATTCGCTCGCGGTGCGCTTCGCCGCCGCCTCGACCTGGCGCTCGCCCATCTGGGCGTTGGCGGCTTCGATACCGTGCTCCTCTTCGTCGAGACGGGCGAGGATCGTGCGGTTGTCCTCGATCATCCGCTCTTCGCGGGCGATGTCCTCGCCGAGCTGGGCGAGGCGGCGGTCAAGGTCGCGGAGCCGCTCGGCGACCCGCTTCTCCTCGGCGTCGAGTGCCTCGCGGGCATGGACGAGCCGCTGCAGGGCCGCGCCGGCGCGGGCGGCCGCGTCGCGGAGCTCGGGCAACGCCGCCGCGGCGACGGCCTGGTCGCGGGCGGCCGTGCCTTGCGCATCGGCACGCTGGTCGGCGATCGCCTTCGCCTCGGCCAGCGCCGCCTCGGCCTCGCGGAGCGCCTGGTTCGCCGCGAGCCAGCGGAGATGCAGGACGGTCGCCTCGGCCTGCCGGATCTGGCCGGACAGGTTGCGGTAGCGGGCGGCCTGCCGCGCCTGCCGCTTCAGCGTCTCGAGCTGTGAATCGATCTCGCCGATCACGTCGTCGAGCCGGGCGAGGTTCTGCTCGGCGGCCGACAGCCGGAGCTCGGCCTCGTGGCGGCGGTTGTGGAGGCCGGAGATGCCCGCGGCCTCCTCGAGCAGGGCGCGGCGGTTCTGCGGCTTCGCCGCGATCAGCTCGCCGACCTTGCCCTGGCCGACCATCGACGGCGAATGCGCGCCGGTCGAGGCGTCGGCGAAGAGGAGCTGGACGTCGCGGGCGCGGGTGTCGCGGCCGTTGATCTTGTAGACCGAGCCGGCCTCGCGCTCGATGCGCCGGGTGATCTCGAGGAGGTCGGCATCGTTCACCGCCGCCGGCGCGGTGCGGTCGGCGTTGTCGACGACCAGCGTCACCTCGGCCATGTTGCGGGCCGGGCGGTTGCCGCTGCCGGAGAAGATCACGTCGTCCATGCCGGAGGCGCGCATGTTGCGATAGGACGATTCGCCCATCACCCAGCGCAGCGCCTCGACGAGATTGGACTTGCCGCAGCCGTTCGGGCCGACCACGCCGGTCAGCCCGGGCTCGATGTGCAACTCGGTGGGCTCGACGAAGGACTTGAAGCCGAGGACCCGAAGCCGTGTGAACTTCAACGCGCCGCGCTCCTGACGAACCGAGGCCGGCCGTCAACCCGAAGAGCTGCGGCCGATATCGATGCGATAGGGCGATTCGAGTCTAGTCGGCAAGAATCTCGTCGAGATCTTCTATGGACAACGCGCCGCGCTTCATCTCGCCGTTGATGAAGAAGGTCGGCGTCGAGCTCACCCCGAACTCGTTGGAGCCGCGCGTCTTCACCGCCAGCACGCCGTCCTGGATCTCCTTGTTGGAGAGGCAGGCGTTGAACGATTCTTCGGTGAAGCCGGCCTGGCGGACGAAGGTGAGCAGCGCCTGCTTGGGATTGTCGGTGAAGGCCCATTCCGGCTGCCGGGTGAACATCAGGTCGACCAGCGGGAAGTAACGCTCCTTCGGGCCGCAGCGGGCGAGCATGAAGGCGGCGGTCGCCAGCGCGTCGAGCGGATATTCGCGGAGGATGAAGTACGCCTTGCCGGTGTCGATGTACTTCTCCTTGAAGGCGGCGAAGGTCTCGGTGTGGAACGCGGCGCAGTGGCTGCAGGTCATCGAGGCGTATTCGATCACCACGTTCGGCGCGTTCGGGTCGCCGAGCGCCATGTCGCCGAGCGGACCGGGCTCCATCAGCGCCGCCGAGTCCACGGCGAAAGCGGGGGTGACGAGCGCCAGACGTTCCGTCGCCGCGGTGGTGACGAAAGCGGCGCCGGCCATGGCGGCAAGCGTGAGGAGGGTCCGTCTGTTCATCGGAATGAGGCTCTCGCTATGGAAACTCGGTGGCGGGTATGCCGCAAACGGGTGCAACTGCACAGGAGAAATGTGGCTTTCGCGGCAGCGGCTCAGTCAACTATTCGCGACGCTGCGTGAACACGCCGCGGCCGAGCCGCTGGAGCGCGTCGCGGAGCCCGTCGTCGTCGACATCGCCGAGCTTCGCCGCGACCGCCCGGTCGGTTGCCGGGTCGACCCGTGTCGGCGGCGGCGATTCGGCCGCACGCGCAAGGACCTCTCCCTGCACGATACGGGCATGGGCGACGGCGCGGTATCCGAAGAAGGCATTCACCCGCTCGACGATCTGCGGCAGTTCGTGCTGGACGAAGATCGCCCGCGGTCCGTCGGCGCGGATGACCAGCGTCCCGGCCGGCGGCTCCTCGCCCTCGGCATGCCGCGGCCAGAGGATCTTCTCCGGAGCCGTGCAGGACGCATGCATCGGCCCGGCGATCTCGGCCCATACGGCGAGGAGCTCCGATCTCGCGAAGCCGCGCCGCGCGGTCACGGGCTCGATCACCCGGGCGACGATCTCCCCGAGGTGGCGGGCGCCCTTGCGCTTTTGCGAAGTCGTGGACATGGCCGCATTGTCCCATGACGACGCGCCGCGGCAAGGGCCGGGGAGGGGATTCTCGCCGGCGATCGGCCGCCGGCCGGTTGCGGCGCAATATCGCGGCGCCGGGGACGCCGTGAAATCAAAGGAAAATCAGGACGTTATCTGAATCCCCCGGCTTCTTGACACGGTATGCCACGAAAACTAATGTGCGCGCGGCTTTGAGGCGGGGCAAGAGTTTCACCGAGGAACTCCGGCGCTGGCAGGGCGGGATCGATGAGCGAAGCGGATGGATCGGGCGACGACCGGCCCGGGCATGCGCGGGACGCCGACGATGCCGCGCTTTCCGCAAGGCTGCGTGATCTCGACCGGCGCATCGTTGAGAAGCGTCCGGAACGGGAGCGCGATACGGCTGCCGAGGCGGCGCCGCGACCCGGGTTTGCGATGGCGCTGAGGCTCAGCGCCGATTTCGTGGCCGGGGTGGTGGTCGGCGCCGGCATCGGTTGGGGTTTCGACAAGCTGCTCGGAACCACGCCGTGGGGCCTGATCGTGTTCCTGCTCCTGGGGTTCGCGGCAGGCGTTCTGAACGTACTCCGCTCGGCCGGAATGGTGGCCAAGCGGCCGGGAATTGACGACGATCCGGTATCCCGCCGGTTCGATTGACGAGGGTCAAGTGGCAACCGATCCGATCCATCAGTTCCAGATCACGAAGATCATCCCGATCGAGGTCGGCGGAATCGATTTCTCGTTCACCAATTCCGCGCTGTTCATGGTGGTGACTGTGGTCGCCGCATCGGCCTTCCTGATCCTGTCGGCGCGCGGACGGGGCCTCGTCCCGGGGCGCTGGCAATCGGCGGCGGAGGTGACCTACGAGTTCGTCGCCAAAACCTTGCGAGACGCGACCGGATCGGGCGGGATGCGATTCTTCCCGTTCGTCTTCACGATCTTCATCTTCGTCCTGTTCGCCAACCTGATCGGGATATTCCCCTATTTCTTCACGGTCACCTCGCACCTGATCATCACGGTGGCGCTGGCGATGCTCGTGATGGGCACCGTGATCATCTACGGCTTCTGGAAGAACGGCTTCGGTTTCCTCAAGATGTTCACGCCGGCCGGCCTGCCGGGCCCGCTGTTGCCCGTGGTCGCGTTCATCGAGGTGCTGTCGTTCATCTCGCGGCCGATTTCGTTGTCGATCCGGCTTTTCGCCAACATGCTGGCAGGCCACATCACGCTCAAGGTGTTCGCCGGCTTCGTCGTGACGCTCAGTTCGCTCGGTTTCGCCGGCATCCTCGGCGCGATCCTGCCGCTCGCCGCGACGGTCGCGCTGACCGCGCTCGAGATCCTCGTCGCCGCGCTCCAGGCCTACGTGTTCGCGGTACTCACCTGCCTTTACCTCAACGACGCCCTTCATCCGGGCCACTAGACGAAACCCAAGAACGGAGAGAGTTCAGAAAATGGAAGCGGAAGCTGCAAAGTTCATCGGCGCTGGCATCGCGTGCATCGGCATGGGTGGCGCGGCCATCGGCGTGGCCAACATCTTCGGCAACTTCCTGTCCTCCGCGATCCGGAATCCTGCCGCCGCCCCCGGTCAGTTCACCAACCTGATCTTCGGCTTCGCGGTGACCGAGGCGCTCGGCATCTTCTCGTTCCTGATCGCTCTCCTCCTCCTCTTCGCGATCTAGAGGCGGAAAGGGTAGCGCCCGGGCGAAGCGGCCATGGCCACGACCAGCGACACAACCGAGGGGCCGTTTACGGTGGGCGAGGGCGTCATCGTCGAGACACCGGCGGAGCACAACAACTTCCCGCCGTTCGACGCGACGACTTTCGCGTCGCAGCTCCTGTGGTTCGCGATCACCTTCGCCGTCCTCTACTACCTGATGGCGAAGGTGGCGCTGCCGCGGCTCGGCGCGATCATCGAGGGACGGCGCGACCGGATCGCGGCGGACCTCGACGCCGCGGAACGGCTCAAGGGCGAGTCCGAGGACGCGGCCCGCAACTACGAGAAGGCGCTGGCCCAGGCCCGCGCCAAGGCTTCCGCCATCGCCGAGCAGGCCCGCGCGGCCGCCAAGGCCAAGGCGGATGCCCAGCGGGCCGAGACCGAGCGCGCGCTTGCCGAGAAGCTCGCGGCAGCCGAAACCCGGATCGCCGAGATCAAGGACCGCGCGCTCTCGGAGGTCGGCACGATCGCGGCCGAGGCAACCGAGGCGGTGGTGACGTCGCTGATCGGCGCCAGGGCGTCGTCGGACGAGGTCGACGCCGCGGTCCGGTCGGTGCTCGCCGAAAGGGATGCCAATGCTTGAGGACCCGACATTCTGGGCACTCGTCGGCCTGATCATCTTCTGCATCATCGTCGTCTGGATGAAGGTGCCGGGCAAGCTCACCGCGGCCCTCGACAACCGTGCCGAGACCATCCGCACGGAGCTCGACCAGGCGCGCAAGCTCCGCGAGGAGGCCCAGGCGCTGCTCGCCGAGTATCAGCGGAAGGCGCGCGAGGCCGAGGCGGAGGTCGAGGAGATCATCGAGCAGGCCAAGCGCGAGGCCGAGGCGTTCGGCGCCGAGGCGAAGAAGCGGGTCGAGGAGTACGTCGCCAGCCGCACGCGGATGGCGGAGGAGAAGATCGCCCAGGCCGAGGCCCAGGCGCTCCGCGAGGTGCGCTCGCTTTCCGCCGACGTGGCGATCTCGGCCTCGCAACGCATTCTTGCCGCGCGCGCGCGCGGCGCTGCCGCCGACGGGCTCATCGCGCAGGCCATCGAGGATGTGAAGTCCAAGCTTCACTGACCGGACCGACAGCGGCGCGCCGGGAGGCCGTCGTCATTCTTTTGGAAGGCGCCCCGGAGTTTCCGCGGGCGCCTTTCTCATTCCGGGGGCGGGCGCGCGGGCGCACCCTAGCGACGGAGCCGGACGCAGACCGCCTGGCATTCCTGCCAGCCGCCGGTCGTCACGCGCCACGGGCCTTTGGCGCTTCGCCGCGTGAGACTGCAGAATGCGTCTGGCATGCCCGAGGTCATCATCGACGGGCGCTGCACCCGCAGTTCGCCATAGCAGAGGTCGTACCCGCGGCTCTTCGGTACGATCACATTCTGGACGTCGTCGCCGAACGTCGTTCGCGCGGTGCCGTCGGGGCCGACGCGGACGATCTTGGCGGCGTTCGGTCGGGGACGATCCGGCTTCGCCTTCGGTCCCCAGAGGTCGATCGCTCCGACCATGCCGCCGGCGAGGATGACGGCAATGATCGCGCCGGCGGCGATTCCCGTAGCCAAGCCCTTCATCGACGGCCTCCCATGCTGGCGCTGTCCACGGCATACTAGCCGCTACGCAGGGAACGGTCATGATCCTGGACAACGCCGCTCGCCGGCGCGGGTTCAGGCGGCCGATCTCGTCAGGTCCGAGGCGGCGGCCGGCGTGTCGAACGCTTCGGGATCGTCGTTCGCGAGCGAGAAGAGGTCGTCCTGGCGCGTCTCGAGGCCGAGGGCGATGCGGATCGGCGCGAAGCTCCGGCGATGGTGGATGCACGGTCCGTGCGTGTCGATGGCCGCGAAATGCGCTGCCGTCGAGTATCCCTTGTGCTCGGCGAAGCCGTAGTCGGGGAAGGCGCGGCCGACCTGCATCATCAGCCGGTCGCGGGTGACCTTGGCGACGACGGATGCCGCCGCGATCGACACGGACAACCCGTCGCCGCCGATGATCGCCTCGGCCGGACAGGGAAGGCCGGGCGGCAGCATGTTGCCGTCGACCAGGACGTGGTCGGGCCGGACGGACAGGCCGGCGACGGCGCGGCTCATGCCCCAGAGCGACGCGCGAAGGATGTTCATCCGGTCGACGCGGGCGCGGCTGGCCACCACGACCGAGACGAGCGCGCGGGCGAGGATCAGGTCGTAGAGCCGTTCCCGGTCCGCGGCAGCGAGCTTCTTCGAGTCGTCGAGCCCTTTGGGGACCCGGCCCTCGAACAGCACGGCGGCGACCACCACCGGCCCGGCGAGCGGCCCGCGGCCTGCCTCGTCCACGCCGGCGATCAGCCGCGCACCTTTGCGCCGTGCACGCTTCTCGAACCGATCGGAGCAGGGCGGAGGCAGGTCGAGCGGCAGGGCCGATTCGGACTTCACGCGAGCCATGCCGGCATGGTGGCGGCGGGACCACCGGCGTCAACCCCCCGCCCTCACAAGTGGGTGACTGAAAAGCCGAAACCCGGTAATCCACGGCAGACGTCCAAGGGGAAACACAATGACTCGGGAAATGAACGACGAAGCCGCATCGATCCTCCTGTCCAACTGGAACGCGGTGACGCGCATCGACGGGCTGCCCGAGTCGTGTCGTCCCCGGGATCGCGCCGACGGCTATGCCGTGGCGGCGGCCCTGGCCGAACAGTCCGGAGACATCGTCGCCGGCTGGAAGATCGCGGCCACCAGCGAGGCGGGCCAGAAGCATATCAACGTCGATGGCCCGCTGGCGGGCCGCATCCTCGCCGGCCGCGTGCTCCAGCCGGGCGCCACCATCCCGTTCGCCGGCAACCTCATGAAGGTGGCGGAAGCCGAGTTCGCCTTCGTCCTCGGCAAGGCGATGCCGGACAAGGGCTCGCCCTATACCCGCGAGGAGGTGATGGACGCGGTCTCCGCCATGCATCTCTCGATCGAGGTGCCGGACTCACGGTACGTCGACTTCACCAAGGTCGGTGCGCCGTCGCTGATCGCCGACAGCGCCTGCGCCTCGTGGCTGGTGGTCGGCCCCGAGGTCGAGGCCGACTGGCGCGGCATCGACCTCTCCGTCCATCAGGTGACGGCGTTCAAGAACGGCGGCCAGGCCGCCGTCGGCAGCGGCAAGGCCGTGCTCGGCGATCCACGGATCGCGCTGACGTGGTTGGTCAACGAGGCCGCGCGGCACGGCGGCGGCGTCCAGGCGGGCCAGTTCGTGACGACCGGCACCTGCATCGTGCCCGTGCCGATCGCTTCGGGCGACGAGATCCGGGTCGACTACGGCGTTCTCGGGACCATTACTGCAGCTTTGGCCTGAGCCGCGTCCGGCCTGGATGCGCAACGGCGCTGCCAGCGTCACAGGAGCCTGAGCTGCCCGCCTTCGGGCACCGGCGGCCTGAACAGGTCGGTGCGGAGGCTCCGTCGTGCCGCGTTCAGGCCGAGCTTCCGGCAGGCGATCTCGAAGCGCCGGCCGATCTGCCAGGCATAGGGGCCGTCGCCCTTCATTCGCGTGCCCCAGGTCGAATCATAGTCCTTGCCGCCGCGCATCGAGCGGATCACCGACATCACGTGCTTCGCCCGGTCGGGGTATTCGCGCTCGAGGAACTCCTTGAAGATGTCGCGGACCTCGAGCGGCAGGCGGAGCAGCACATAGCCCGCCTCCCGCGCCCCGGCGGCGTGGGCGGCATCGAGGATGCGTTCGATCTCCGGCTCGTTCAGCGCCGGGATGATCGGCGCGACCATGACCGTAGTCGGAATGCCCGCCTCGGAAAGGAGGCGGATCGCCCCGAGCCGGCGCTCCGGCGTCGCGGCGCGCGGCTCCATGGCGCGGGCGAGCCTCCGGTCCCGCGTGGTGATCGACAGCGCCACCTTGCAGAGATTGCGCTCCGCCATCCGCGCCAGGATGTCGATGTCGCGCAGCACCAGCGCCGACTTGGTGACGATGCCGACCGGATGATTGGTCGCATCGAGCACCTCGAGGATCTCGCGCATGATCCGGTAGCGCTTTTCGATCGGCTGGTAGGGATCGGTATTGGTGCCGATCGCCATCGTCCGCGGCTCGTAGCCGGGCTTGGCCAGCTCGCGTTCGAGGAGCTTCGCGGCGTTCGGCTTGGCGAACAGCCTGGTCTCGAAATCGAGGCCGGGGGAGAGCCCCATATAGGCGTGGCTCGGCCGGGCGAAGCAGTAGGCGCAGCCGTGCTCGCAGCCGCGATAAGGGTTGATCGACCGGTCGAAAGAAATGTCCGGGGAGTCGTTGGTGGTGATGATCTTCCGCGGCCGCTCTTCCTGTACCGTCGTTTTCAGCGGCGGAAGGTCGTCGATGCTGCTCCAGCCGTCATCGAACAGAACCCGGCTCAAAGGCTCGTAGCGACCCGACGTGTTGGACTCGGCGCCGCGGCCCCGCCGCCGCTCGGGATCGATCTGCACGCCGACACAGTCTCCGACCGTCTGCGCGGGGACGGCGCGGCTTGCGGCGAATCGGTGGTGCGGCGAGGACATGAATTCATTCCTATCGTAGGATTCGGAACAAATCAAGAACGATACGGTCGTGGTCCGGTTCCCATGAGATGGGATCGAAAAGCGGCGCGCGAGCCGCTATCAAGCGAAGATGATCACCGTGATCCTCGCCACCCGTGACGACGAGGAGGACCTTGCCCGCGCGCTCGCTGCGCTGGCGCCCGCGGCGATGGCCGGGATCGTGCGCGACGCGATCGTGGTCGACGACGGCTCGCGAGACGGCACGATCGAGGTTGCCGACGAGGCGGGATGCCGGATCGTGCACGGCCGTGGCTCGGACGCGCTGATGCAGGCGGTCGAGATGGCGCGGGGCAACTGGCTCCTGTTCCTGCCCCCCGCGACGGTGATGGAGCCCGGCTGGCGCGACGAGGCGCTCGGCTTCATCGATCGCGCGGTGATGGCGGGCAGGGGGCGGAGGAGCGCCGCGACGTTCCGGCTCCGCCGTCCCGAGGCGGGCCTTCGGCCGCGGGCCGCCGAAGCGACGGCGGCATTCCGCACCCGGTTCCTGTCGGCGCCCCATGGCGAGCAGGGGCTGCTCATCCACCGCGACTTCTACAAGGCCCTCGGCGGCCACGGCGACCTGCCGGCCATGGCCGACGTCGAGATCGCGCGACGGATCGGCCGGCGACGCCTGACGCTGCTCCGTGCCCATGGCACGGTGCGCCAGGGGAAACGGCGGGGAACGCTCCGGGCCGCAGCCTGCCTCGCCATGCTGGTGCTCCGGCTGCCGCCGCGGCTGATCGGTCGCGGGCCGGCGGGGCGCTAGCTCCGCAGCTTGCCGCGACGGAGGTGCTCGTCGAGGCGGGGCATCAGCTCGACGAAGTTGCACGGCCGGTGGCGGAGATCGAACTGCTCGGCGAGGATGTGGTCCCAGGCGTCGCGGCAGGCGCCCGGAGAGCCAGGAAGGCAGAACACGAAGGTGGTGCCGATCAGGCCGGCGGTGGCCCGCGACTGGATGGTCGAGGTGCCGATCTTGGCGTGGCTGACGAGGTGGAAGATGATCCCGAACCCGTCGATGCGCTTGTCGAACAGCGGCTCGATCGCCTCGGGCGTCACGTCCCGTCCGGTGACGCCGGTGCCCCCCGTGGTGACGACCGCATCGATCTCCGGGTCGTCGGCCCATCCACGGACCGCGGTGCGGATTCGCGTCACCTCGTCGGGAACGATGGTGCGGGCGGCGAGCACGTGGCCGGCGCCCGTGATCCGTTCGGCCAGCGTCGCGCCGGACCGGTCGTCCGCCGGCCCCCGCGTGTCGGAGACGGTGAGCACCGCAAAGCGGACCGGGACGAAGGCAGGGGTCTCGGCGGCCATGGTCACGATGCCTCCGTCCGGGTGACGGCGATCCACCAGTCCGGTCGCGCGACGCTGAGGCGCCGCGCGGCCGACGCCGCGGCGTCCATGGCCGGAAAGATGCCGAAGACCGTGGCGCCCGAGCCCGACATCCGGGCGAACATGCAGTCGGGATCACCGGCGAGCGTCCGCACCGCCCGCTCGATGGCGGGGACGATCGAGCAGGCCGGCTCGAACAGGTCGTTCCGCGTCCTTCGGAGCCAGAGCACCACGTCCGCGATCGAGCCGAATCCGTCCGGCAGCGGCGGCAGCGGCGGCTTACGGGCCGAACGGAGCCTGCGGAACACGTCGGGTGTCGAAACCGCGAGTCCCGGGTTGACGAGAAGGATCGGGATCTCCGGCATTCCTGCGATCGGCGTCACCTGCTCGCCCACCCCTTCGACCCGGGCCGGCCGCGACAGAACGCAGGCCGGCACGTCGGCGCCGAGATGGGCGCCGAGCTCCATGAGATCCGTCATGGTGAGGCCGAGCCGCCAGCTCCGGTTGAGGAGACGGAGCGTCGCCGCCGCGTCGGCGGAGCCGCCGCCGACCCCGGCGGCGAGGGGCAGGTTCTTGGCGAGCTCGATGCGCGCGCCCTCCGGCGCCCGGCCGGGGAAGCTCCGGATCAGTGCATCGGCGACGGCATAGACGAGGTTGTCGCCTGGCGGCGTGGTCTCGGCGAGCAGGTCGGCGAACGCACCGTCGATGCCGATCTCGATCGAGGGCTGGTCGTGCGGGCAGACGGACAGCACGTCCGACAGCTCGGTGAAGACCACCAGGCTGTCGAGGTCGTGGTATCCGTCAGGACGCCGGCCGAGCACGTGCAGCGCAAGATTGACCTTCGCGCTGGCGGATTCGATTCCCGTGGCGGCTTCGGCGATGGAAGTCGTCAGAGGGTCAGCCGTCTCGTCCTGTATCATCCGCCGCCAAGCCGCTCTCGAGCTTCTTGACGATCTTGTCCAGGTCGGCCGGCTCCGGATCGAGATCGCGCGCGTGGTTCCACTGGAAGGTGGCTTCGAGCTTGCGCCCGACCTTCCAATAGGCATCGCCGAGATGGTCGTTGATGACCGGATCCTCCGGGCGCAACTCCGCCGCCCGCTCGAGCTGCTCGACCGCCTCCTGATAGCGCCCGAGCCGATAATATGCCCACCCGAGGCTGTCGACGATGTACCCGTCGTTCGGGCGCGCGTCGACCGCCTTCCTGATCATCTCGAGCCCCTGATCGAGATTGATTCCCATGTCCACCCATGAATAACCCAGGTAGTTGAGCACCTGCGGCTGGTCCGGGTTCAGTTCGAGCGCGGTCTGGAGGTCTTCCTCCGCCTGCGCCCAGTTCTTGCTCCGCTCGTTGGCCACGCCGCGGAAATAGAAGAGCCGCCAATGGCTGGCATCCGGCTGCCCGACCAGATCGATGCCCTTGGTATAGGCGGTGGCGGCCTCGGCGAAGCGCTCGCGGCCCCGGTAGATGTTGCCGAGGGCGAGGATGGCCTCGAGATCCTCCGGATCGTCTTCGATGACCGCGCCGATGCGCTTGGCACCCTCGTCCGTGCGGTCGAGCGCGTCGAGGCAGAGTCCGGTCTGGATCTCCGCGTTCCGCTTCAGGGTCGAGTCGGCCGGGATCTGGCCGTAGATGCCGATCGCGTCCTCGCAGCGCTCCGAGCTGAACAGGAGGTCGCCGAGCGCCATCAGCGTCAGGTCGGCGCCGGGCTTGAGGTAGCGCGAGAGGTGAAGATAGGCGGCCGGCAGCTCGGTGCCTTGGTCGGTGCCGATCGCCGCGCCGAGGCCGTAGAGCACCTCGGCTGCGCCTTCGGTCGCCGATTCGGCGACCGGCGCGGGCGTGAGGCCCGATTCGAGCTGCGCAAGCAACGCGCCGATCACCGGGTTGCCCGGCTGTTCGGCCAGGAAGGCGCGGAGGCCATGGATGGCGTCGGTGCGCTTGCCGGCCCTGGCGAGGATCACGCCGTAGGCCTCGACCACACGGAGCGCCGAACCGTCCGAGTTGAACGCCTCGGTGATCCGCTCGACCGCCTCGTCCTTGCGGCCGGCGAGATCGGCGATCAGCGCCTGGTGATAGTTCTGGAAGATCCCGTACCAGCTCGGTCCGCTGAGCTTCTGGATCGTCTCCATGGCGCCGTCGACGTCGCCGGCGGCCTCCTGGCTCCAGGCGGTCAGCAGCCCGCCGGTGAGAACCGCGAGCGGCGCGGGTGCGGTCTGCTCGATCTCGGCACGGGCCGCCTCGAACCGGCCCTCCTTGATAGCGGTGACGCTCCGCAGCAGCCGCGCGAGCGGATTGAGGGGATCGATGCCGACCAGCCGGTCGGCGAGCTCGACCGCGTCGTCGACGTCGCCGTTCGCCATGCGCAGCACGATCACGCGCTCGATCAGGATCGGATTGTCCGGATCGCGCGCCAGCGCGGCGCTGAAATAGGTGGATGCCGCCCTGAGGTCGCGGGCGATGTCGGCGCTCCGCCCGGCGAGATAGCTGCCCGCCAGCGAGGACGCGAAAGGCGTTTCGAGTAGCGCCAGTCCCTTCGGCTCGGTGTCGGCGCGGGCGCTCGCGGCGAGTGCGGACATGCTGGCAGCGGCGAGGAACGTGGCGAGGATACGGCGAACGTTCATGGCGATCCGATTGCGATCGATGAAGGAAGCATGGTGTTTGGCGGCACAAGATGGCGGTTTTGCAGCGACGCCGCAACCCGAGGTCACGGCAACCGGCCGGCTACGGCTCAGTAGGCGCGGCTGATGCAGAAATCGACCGCTTCGAGCAGAGCCGAACGGTAGGTCGAATCCGGGAAGGGGGCGAGGGCGTCGCGCGCCACGACCCCGAAGTGCCGCGCCCGGTTGATCGTGTCGTCGATGGCGTCGTGCCGGCGCATCAGCGCGATCGCCTGTTCGAGGTCGCCGTCGCCGATCTTGCCCTCGACCAGCACGCGCGACCAGAAGGCGCGATCCTCGTCGGAGCCGCGGCGATAGGCGAGCACGACGGGGAGCGTGATCTTGCCCTCGCGGAAATCGTCGCCGACATGCTTGCCGAGATCGGCGGAGGAGCCCCCGTAGTCGAGCGCGTCGTCGATGAGCTGGAAGGCGAGGCCGAGATTGGTGCCGTACGAGCGGAACGCGGCGCGGTCGTCGCGCCCGCGTCCGGCGATCGTCGGCCCGACCTCGGCTGCCGCGGAGAACAGCGCCGCGGTCTTGGCGGCGACGACCGCGAGGTACTCGTCCTCTGTCGTCGCCATGTTCTTGGCGGCCGAGAGCTGCATCACCTCGCCCTCGGCGATCACCGCGGCGGCATTGGAAAGGATGTCGAGCGCGTCGAGCGAGCCGACCTCGACCATCATCTTGAACGCCTGGCCGAGCAGGAAATCGCCGACCAGCACGCTCGCCTGGTTGCCCCACACCATGCGGGCGGCGAGCTTCCCGCGGCGGAGGTCGCTTTCGTCGACCACGTCGTCGTGCAGCAGCGTCGCCGTGTGCATGAACTCGACGCTGCCGGCGAGCTTGACGTGGCCGCTGCCGCGATAGCCGCACATCATCGCCGAGGCGATCGTCAGCATCGGCCTGAGCCGCTTGCCGCCCGAATCGATCAGGTGCCGGGCGACCTCGGGGATCATGCCGACGTCCGACCCCGCGCGATCGAGGATCAGCTCGTTGACGCGTTCCATCGCGTCGCGGGTCGCATCGACCAGCGGCGCGATGCTCGCGGCAGCCTTGCGCTTGCTTTCGTCCAGCGAGACGACGACGCCCACCCGGCCTTGCTCCTGTTACGGTCCTCTGCCGCACCATATGGAGGGCTTTTGCCGGCGACAAGGGAGCCGGAGCGGCGGAATGCCGCGCTGCTCGCGTCCCGATGGCGTCGATCTCGGCGCAGCGGGGCGCCACGTTCCCCGAAATTGCGGTTGCGGCGACCGGCCCCGGACCGATATCGATAGTGACGCCGCTCGCGAGGCCCCATGGACGAGATCCTCAGGACCAACGACATCGTGCTCATCTCGTTCGTCGAGACGCTGCTCAAGGAGGCGGGCATCGCCTCCTTCGTCGCGGACCAGAACATGAGCGTGATCGAAGGCTCGATCGGCATCCTGCCGCGGCGCGTGCTGGTCCCGGCCGAGGAGGTCGAGCGCGCCCGCCGGCTGCTCAAGGATGCCGGCGTCGGCAACGAGCTGGAAAAGCCCAAGGGCAGGAAATGAACGCCGGGGAGCGTGGCGTCTCCCCTGAACCTGCACCGGATTCACCGGCCGTCACCGTCGACGCGTTCCTCGGCGGTCGGGTCGAGGCCGTCCAGCCGGCCGCGGGCCATCACCGCGCGGGGCTCGAGGCGGTGCTGCTCGGCGCGTCCCTCGATTCGCGCATCTCGGGCACGGTCGTGGATCTCGGCGCCGGGGCCGGCGTCGCCGGATTCTGCGCGGCGGCACGGTGCCGGCGCGCCCGCGTCGTGCTGGTCGAGCGCGAGCCGCAACTCGTCGCCTATGCGCGGCTGGCGCTCGCCCGGTCCGCCAATGCGGCGTTCGCCGACCGTGTCCGGCTCGTCACCGCCGACATCGCCGCACCCCAGGCCGAGCGGGAACAGGCGGGTGCCGGGCGCGACCTCGCAGATCACGTCCTCGTCAATCCGCCGTTCTACGACCGCGGCACGCGCTCGCCGGCGAAGGCGCGCGCCGCGGCGCACGCGCTCGCCGCCGGCGGTCTCGACCCGTGGCTCCGGGCCGCCGCGTCGGTGCTGAAATTCGGCGGCGACGTGACCATCGTCTTCCGGGCCGACGGGCTTGCCGACCTGCTCGCCGCCGCCGCACGCCGCTTCGGCGGGGCGGCGATCATGCCCGTGCTGCCGCGGCCCGAAGCGCCGGCGCACCGCATCCTCGTCCGTGCCGTCAAGGGGAGCCGGGCGGCGCTGAAGGTGCTCCCGCCCCTGGTGCTGCACGGCGAAGCGGGGAACGCGTTCACGCCCGGCGTCGAGGCGATGCTGCGCGAGGGCAGGGCGCTGTCCTCGGTAAACCGCGCTTGGCACGGGGGCCGTGCGCGCCCATCTCAAGGCTCGTGACAGTCCGCCGAAGAGGATACGCCATGCGCTTCAACCTGTTTCAGAAGAAGGGGACTGTCATCCCCGTGGTGCCGATCAACGGCGGCATCGGCATGAGCATGCCGCTCCGCTCCGGCGTCTCGGCGGCCTCGCTCGAGCAGCAGCTCGTCCGTGCATTCGATGTGAAGTCGGCGCCCGCCGTGGCGATCCGCATCAACTCGCCCGGCGGCTCCGCCGTGCAGTCGCATCTCATCTTCAAGCGCATCCGCGGCCTCGCCGAGGAGAAGAAGAAGGCGGTGATCGTCGCCGTCGAGGACGTCGCAGCATCCGGCGGCTACATGATCGCCCTCGCCGGCGACGAGATCGTGGTCGATCCGTCCTCCATCGTCGGCTCGATCGGCGTGGTGTTCGCGGGTTTCGGCTTCCCGCGCCTCCTCGACAAGCTCGGCATCGATCGCCGCGTGCACACCGCCGGGCAGTCCAAGGTGATCCTCGATCCGTTCCAGCCCGAGAAGCCGGAGGACGTCGCCCGCCTCAAGACGCTGCAGCGCGAGGTGCACGAGACGTTCATCGCGCTGGTCAAGGCGCGCCGGCCGGGGCTCGCCGACGATCCGGACCTGTTCACCGGCGCCTTCTGGTCCGGCGAGCGGAGCGTCGCGCTCGGTCTTGCCGACCGTGTCGGCGATCTCGATTCGGTGCTTCGTGAGCGCTACGGCGCCGACGTGCGGCTCAAGGTGATGGGTGCCGAGAAGGGCCTGCTCCGGCGCCGCCTCGGGCTCGCCGCGCCGTCGGCATCGACCATCGCCGAAGCCGCGGTTGGCACGATCGAGGAACGCCTGCTCTGGAACCGCTACGGTCTATGAGGCTTTTCGGAGGGACCGGCTTGCGCAGGAGCCGGGCGGGGCCGTAGAAGGAATCCCATGCTGCCCATTGTCGTCGTCGGACTGGTTGCGGTGGTCGCCATCCTCGGCTGGAGGGGGGTCAAGACCGAGCAGAAGCGCGTCTCCGAGAAGCTTCGGCGGGCACCGGCGCCGCGGCCTAAGGCTGCATCGCCGCCGAGGCCCGGAGCCACGCCCCAGACGCTGGAGCGTGACCCGGAAACGGGGGTCTACAAGCTCAAGGACGATTGAGGCTGCATCATCTTGCGTGCTTCGAGGCTCGGGCTTCGCCCTCGCGCGCATGGCGAGTTGGGAGATCCTCCAAGTAGCGCGGTTTCAGCGTTCGCCGTTCCAAGAGACGGCGACATTGCCAAGCTGAGATGCTCCGCGTAGCGGAGCGTCGAAGCGCGCACCGCGCCGGCGCCGGCAGCACCGCAGCCTTGACCCGGCCGGCAGCCCGCCTATAGCTGTCGCGGCCATCTCGCGCCGGAAGGCTGACCTTCGTGACCGACATTTCCGACCACATGCGCCCGGACCGCTCGTTCCAGGGTCTGCTTCTCACCTTGCAGCGCTACTGGGCGGACAAGGGCTGCGTGATCCTGCAGCCCTACGACATGGAGATGGGCGCCGGCACCTTCCACCCCGCGACGACCCTCCGCGCGCTGGGGCCGAAGCCGTGGCGGGCGGCTTACGTCCAGCCGTCGCGGCGGCCGAAGGACGGACGCTACGGCGAGAATCCCAACCGCCTTCAGCATTATTACCAATACCAGGTGATCCTGAAGCCGTCGCCGCTCGACATCCAGGACCTCTATCTGGACTCGCTCCGTGCCATCGGCCTCGACATGGCGATCCACGACGTCCGCTTCGTCGAGGACGACTGGGAGAGCCCGACGCTCGGCGCGTGGGGCCTCGGCTGGGAATGCTGGTGTGACGGGATGGAGGTGTCGCAGTTCACCTACTTCCAGCAGGTCGCCGGCTTCGAATGCGCGCCCGTCTCCGGCGAGCTGACCTACGGCCTCGAACGGCTCGCCATGTACGTGCAGGGCGTCGAGAACGTCTACGACCTCAACTTCAACGGCCGCGAGGGCGCCGACAAGGTGACCTATGGCGACGTCTTCCTGCAGGCCGAGCAGGAATACTCGCGGCACAATTTCGAGCATGCCGACACGGCGATGCTGTTCGAGCAGTTCCGCATGGCCGAGGCGGCCTGCCGGAAATACATCGAGGCGGGCTGGGCGGGCGGCGACAGGCAGCGCCATCTGATGGCGCTCCCGGCCTACGACCAGTGCATCAAGGCGAGCCACGCCTTCAACCTGCTCGATGCGCGCGGCGTCATCGCCGTCACCGAGCGGCAGAGCTACATCCTGCGGGTCCGCGAGCTGGCGCGCGCCTGCGGCGCCGCTTGGCTCGCGACGGAGGGGGGAGGGACGGACCTTGCCGCGGCTTGACCACGTCAACATCAAGGCCCTCGACCAGGAGGCGATGCGCGACTTCCTGATCGACGTGCTCGGCGTTCGCGAGGGACCGCGGCCCCCGTTCGACTTCCACGGCTACTGGCTCTACTTCGACGACGTGGCGGTGATCCACCTGATGGGCGAGCGCGGCCGCGGCATCGGCGGTCCCGGCTGGGTCGATCACGTCGCCTTCAGCCCCTTCGACTACGAGGCGAAGGTGGCTGAGCTCGAAGCCAAGGGCCACACGTTCCGGACCAGCGTCATGCCCGGCACCGGGCTTCGCCAGATCTTCGTCCAGGGGCCCGAGGGCGTCCGGGTCGAGATGCAGTGCCCGTGATAGAGCGAATAGAGAGTAGCGAATAGCGAATAGACGCGTCTTTTTTCTATTCGCTATTTCGCTGCTCGCTCACATCAGGCCGCTTCTTCCGGCGTCTTGTCGCCGCGGGATTCGCGCCATTTCCTCATCAGCGCGTCGAGCTCCGGGTCCGGCGTCTCGGGCAGGACGATGCGGGGGGTGACCAGGAGGTCGCCGCGGCCGCCGGTCGACACCGGCAGGCCCTTGCCCTTGAGGCGGAGCGCTCGTCCCCCGGTCGAGTGCGGGGGAATGGTCAGCGCGATCTCGCCGTCGAGGGTCGGAACGCGGACCTTGCCGCCGAGCACCGCCTCGTCGAGACCGACATTGATGTCGCGGCGAAGCGTATCGCCCTCGACCCGGAAATGCGGATGCGGCACGAACTCGACGGTGATCATCGCGTCGCCCGCCGGGCCGCCGAGCACGCCGGGCTGGCCCTGGCCGCGGAGGCGGATGGTCTGGCCGGCCTTCGTTCCCGGCGGGACGGTGATGTCGAGCGTCTTGCCGGTCGGCAGGTCGACGCGGGCCTTCTCGCCGCGCACCAGTTGCTCGAGCGTGACGGCGGCCACGGCCTGCACGTCCTCGCCGCGCGCAGCGTGGGGGCGTGGCCCGGCGCTGGTCCGTGCGCCGCCGCGGTTGATGTTGCCGAAGATCTCGTTGAGGATGTCCTCGTTGGCGAACGGATCGCCGTCGGCGCCGGATGTCGACCAGCGGAAGGTGCGGGCGCCGCCCTGCGGTCCGCCCTGTCCGAAGCCGCCGGGTCCGCGCTGCCCGAAGCCGCCGGGCCCGCCCGGGCCGAATCCCTCGAACCCCTGGAAGCGCGGCTTGCCGTCGGCACCGATCTCGCCGGCGTCGAACTTGGCGCGCTTCTCCTTGTCGCCGACGATCTCGTAGGCGTCGTTGACCTCCGAGAACCGTTCCTTGGCTTTCGGATCGGTCTTGTTGCGGTCCGGATGGTGCTTCTTGGCGAGCTTGCGGAACGCCGATTTGATCTCGGCTTCGGAGGCGTTCTTGGCGACGCCCAGGACTTCGTACGGATCACGCATGATTCTTAGACAATATCAGGCTGGAAAAGGACGCAAAGCCCGTTGGATATGGGCGCTTTGACGACCGGAATCCAGCATGAATTGTCCTTGGCGGCCTGGCGTCAGCGCGCGTTCCGGCCGCGCCGGGCGATCGCCGCCACCTCGCGAAGGTCCTCGACGAACAGCGCGTACTGGCGCGCCTTCTCGTCCGCCTCCGGGATGCGGAGGAGAAAGGACGGATGCACGGTGATGAAGCCGCGATGCTCGGCGAAGGTGGCTGGACCGCGCTCGCGCGTGACGGAGACCGGATGGCCGGCCAGCGCACCCGCGGCGGTGGCGCCGAGGGCGACGACCAGCTTCGGACGGACCGTCGCGATCTCCTTGTCCATCCACCAGCGGCAGGCGGCGATCTCGCCGGCATTGGGGCGCTTGTGCAGGCGGCGCTTGCCGCGGGGCTCGAATTTGAAGTGCTTCACCGCATTGGTGAGGAAGAGGGCGCTCCGCTCGAGCCCGGCGTCTTCGAAGGCACGGTCGAGGATCCGCCCCGCAGGGCCGACGAAGGGCCTGCCCTGCAGGTCCTCCTGGTCGCCCGGCTGCTCGCCGACCAGCATGATCCGCGCATCGGCCGGGCCTTCACCGGGCACGCCCTGGGTGGCGTTGGCGTAGAGCGGACAGCGCCGGCAGGTATCGACGCCTTCGCGGATCTCGGCGAGCGTCGCCGGCTCCGCCGGAGCATCGCTCTCGGCATGCTCGAACAGGGTCGCTCCGGCGTGGGCCTTGGTCTCGTGGCGCACGGCATCCTCCTCCGTCGCTCGAGCTGAAACCGGCGGGCGCCGCACAAGTTCCCGGCGCGGCTCAGACGAAGCCGTGGCCGTGGCGCCGGCGGCGGAAGAACAGGAGCGAGAGCACGCCGACGATGACGAGCAGCACCAGGGCTCCCGCAATGGCCACGAGCCAGGGTGCGGCGGTGACGATCCAGGGCGTCGGGCCGCCGGCGCGGAGCGCGGAGACCGCGGCCTTGTCGACGGTCACCGCCGGGTTGCCAAAGCGGGAGGTCACGTAGCTCGCCACCGCGGCGATCTGGGCGTTGTCGAGCTCCGACCCGAAGGTCTGCATGAAGGCGTGGCCGCCGGCGCCCTCGCGGTCGACGCCTTCGGCGATGGTGAGCACGAGATTGGCGGGATCCGATGCGCCGACCGTGCTGCTCGCGGTGAGCGACGGGAACGTCCCGTCCGGCGTGCCGGCGCCGTCGATGCCGTGGCAGGTGGCGCAGGCGCCGTTGAAGAGGATGGCGCCGTCAAGGGTGGAGGCGTCGGCGAGGTCGGCCTGGGTCGGCCCGTTGCCGGTCTCGTAGGCTGTGACGGACACCGGTCGCGCCTCGGTCCACGCATAGGCGGGCTTGGCCAAGTCAGCATCGGCGACCGGCGGCACGGTCCTGAGATAGGCGGCGATGGCGGCGAGGTCGCCGTCGCCGAGATGGCGGAAGGAGTGCTGGACCGCCTCGGCCATCGGCCCGCCGGCGACACCCTTGCCCGGCACGTGGCCGTCCTTGAGAAACGCGACGATCTCGTCGGCGCTCCAGCCGCCGATGCCGGCGACGGGGTCCGAAGTGATGTTCGGCGCGGTCCAGCCGCCGACGCTGCCGCCGGCGAGGAAGCGTGCGCCGGTCTCCTCGCCCATCAGCAGGTTCCGCGGGCTGTGGCAGGTGCCGCAATGGCCGAGCGTCTGGACGAGATACTGGCCGCGGACGACCTCCGGGCTCGCGCCTGCCACGGGCCTGAAGCCGCTGCCGCCGAAGAACAGGTTCCAGCCGATCATCAGCGGCCGGAAGCCGAAGGGAAAGGGCAGGCGGGTGGTCTCGGCCGGCGCGCTGTCGACCGGCTCGACACCGAGCATGAAATAGGCGTAGAGCGCGGCGATGTCGTCGTTGGCGATGCCGGAGAAGGCCGGGTAGGGCATCGCCGGGTAGAGCCAGGTGCCGTCCGGAAGCATGCCGCGGCGGACGGCGCGCTCGAAGTCCTCGAGGCTGTAGTTGCCGATGCCGTGGGTCTTCGACGGCGTGATGTTGGTCGAGACGATCGGCCCCATCGGCGACGGGATCGCGTAGCCGCCGGCGAAGGGCGCGGCGCCGGGGGTCGGGGCAGTGTGGCACGACGTGCAGTCGCCGGCCCGTGCAACATAGGCACCGCGCTCAACCAGCGCCGGATCGGGGGCGGTCTGGGCCCGCGCCGCGCCGGCGGCGGCGAGGAGGACGAGAAGGAGCGCGAGCCGGCGGAGCACCGTCACACCTCCCTCACGATGGTGTCGGCGAGGCGGATCGAAAGCGCGACGCCGGTCAGGGTCGGGTTGATCACGCCCGAGGCCGGGATGACGCCGGTGGTGGCGAGGAACAGGTTCGGGTGGTCGTAGGTGCGGCAGTCGCCGTCGACCACGGAGTCGGACGGGTCGGCGCCCATGATGACGCTGCCCATCAGGTGGTCGCGGTTCTGCCAGCCGGTGTCGTCGTCGACGACGGTGCCGCCCATGCCGCGGACGAAGTTGCGGAAGTCGTTGATGGCGACCGGTCGCGCCGCCTTGACGTAGTCGTCGATCTCGTAATGGACGCGGAGCATCGGGATGCCGAGGGCGTCCTGGCGGTCGTAGTTGGGCTGGACGCGGTTGGTCGGGCTCGGCAGCATCTCGAAGACGGTCGAGATGTCGACCCACCTTGAGGCCTCGTCGCGGATGCGCGCCTCGAGCTCGGAGCCCATCACGCCGTCCTTGAGGAGGCGTTGCGCGACGGCGGCGTTCGGCACGTAATTGCTCGGCGCGTGCTTGATCGCGGCATGGCGGGCACGGAACGGTCCGTCGCGCCAGTTGAAGATGCCGCCCTGCTGGATCTGGCCGCGGCCCATCCACACCGGCTCGTCGGCGAGGAACTGGAGGCCGATGCCGGAGTGATCCATCAGGTTCCGGCCGACCTGGTCGGACGAATTCGCGACCTCCGACATCAGGAGCAGCTTCGGCGTCTCGAGGCCGTGGCAGGCGACGACGAAGTACCGGGCCGTCAGGCGCACGTCGTCTCCCGCCGATGTCCGGTAGTGGACGGCGGTGATGCGGTCGGCCTCGCCCTTCTCGAGCTTGTAGGCGGTGGCGTCGGTGCGGAGCGCGGCGCCGGCCTTCTCGGCATGGGCGACGTGGACATCGCCCGAATACATCGCTCCGATCGGGCAGACCGGCATGCAGTTGTTGTTGCCGGCGCAGGCCGGACGGCCGTCATAGGGCGCGGTCACCCGGGCGTTCGGCTCGTGGATGAAGTTGTAGCCGAGCTCGCGGAGGCGGCTCTGGAGCCGCTGAAACAGGTAGGTCTTGCCCTCCGGCAGGAGCGGATAGGGCGTAGAGCGCGGCGGGAAGGGAGCGCCGGCCTGGCCGCTCTGGTCTTCCTCGCCGGTTCCGGCGACGCCCAGCGCGATCTCGGCGCGGCCGTACCAAGGCTCGAGGTCATCGTAGTCGATCGGCCAGTCCCGCCCGACGCCGTAGGTCGAGCGGAGTTTCATGTCGTGCGGGATGTAGCGCCACGCGGCCGCTGCCCAGTGCCACGTCGTGCCGCCGACCAGCTTCAGCATGCCGGGGCGGAAGTCGAACGGTCCGGTATTGTGGATGTAGTTGGCGTCGTAGGAGGTGTGCGCCCAGGGCTCGTTGGGGTAGGGCGCGTTGTAGTTCTGCTTCTTCGAGGAGTTCCGGTAGTTCTCGACGATTTTCCAGCGCGGGATGCGGACCCCGGCTTCGAGGATGATCACCGACTTGCCCTGGCGGGCGAGCTCGTAGGCGGCGTTGGCGCCGAGCGCACCCGAGCCGACGACGATCACGTCCGCGTCGAACTGCGTCTCCATCCCTATTCCTGCTGCTGCTGCGCCGCCGGCGGCTCCGAGCCCGGCGCCTCGGGCGCTTCCGCAGGCGCCTCCGGGATCGCGCCGATCCCTTGCGGCGACTCGCGGCCCCAGGACCTGATGCCGGGCGGCATCGGCGGCGGCGTGACGAAGGGCGGCGGCTCGATCCAGTAGTTCAGGCCGGCACGAGCGTAGGTGGGCCGTACCGTCGCGTCCATCGTCGGCCGGAACTGGAGCGCGCCGGTGAAGGTGACGAAGCCGGTGTCGTCCTCCGCCCGGAGCGCGACGGGCGTGCCCGTGTAGCCGAGGGTCCAGGCGGAGACGATGGTCAGCATCGTCTCGCGGAGCGCGACGTCGCCGGATGCGGGATGCGCAAGGAAATCGTCCATCGACGGCGCGAGCGAACTGCTCACGGCGTCGGCCAGGTTGGCCGTCTTCTCGGGAAACGCCTGATCCAGCTCGGTGAGCTGGCCGAAGGCGCGAGCCGCCACGGCCGGGTCGATGCCGGACGTATCGGTGAGGAAGGCGCTGAGCGTGCCGAAGGTCTCGGCGTCGCTGGCCTCGGCCGGCGCGATCAGCCAGCGGGGGCCGCCGAAGGCCACCATTGCGAAGGCGCCGGAGACGACGAAGGCACGCCGGTCGATGCCGCCCGCTTCGCGCCCGCGCGTTGCATCGCTCCGCCTGTCGCGAGATCGATCCGCCACCGGCCGCGCCTCCTTCGAACCGGTCTTATGTGGCGGCCATTCGCCGGCGGCGTCAACCCGCGGCGAGCCAGGCGTCGAGAACAAGGCCGGCGAAGAGGATCAGGCCGAAGTCGCGATTCGAGCGGAAGATGCGGAGGCAGCCGTCGGGATCGTCGGTGCGGACCGCCGTCACCTGCCAGGCGAGTTGCGCCGCGCCGAGCGCGAGCCCGACGAAGGCCGGGACACCGGCGCCGGCCAGCGCGAAGGCCGCGGCGAACAGCGCGACGGCGAGCCCGTAGAAGCCGGCGAGCCAGGGTTTCGTCCGGGCGCCGAAGAGCAGCGCGGTCGAGCGGACGCCGACGAGGGCGTCGTCTTCCTTGTCCTGGTGGGCGTAGATCGTGTCGTAGCCGATGGTCCAGGCGATGCCGCCGGCATAGAGCAGCACCGGCGCCAGGGCGAGGCTGCCGAAGGCCGCGGCCCAGCCCATCAGCGCGCCCCACGAGAAGGCGAGGCCGAGGCCGAGCTGCGGCCAGTCGGTCACCCGCTTGAGGAACGGATAGATCGCCACGGTCGCGAGCGAGGCGATGCCGAGGACGATCGCGAACCGGTTGAACTGGACCAGGACGAGGAGGCCGACCAGAGCCTGGGCAAGGAGGAAGAGCTTGGCGTTCCGGACGCTCACCTGGCCGCTCGGGATCGGCCGGGCGCGGGTGCGGGCGACCTGCGCGTCGATGTCGCGGTCGACGATGTCATTGTAGGTGCAGCCGGCGCCGCGCATGGCGACAGCGCCGACGAGGAACAGGACGAGGTGCCAGGGGTCGGGCCATGGCCGGCCGAGCGCCACGGCGGCGAGCGCCGCCGACCACCAGCAGGGGAGCAGCAGCAGCCACCAGCCGATCGGCCGGTCGAGCCGCGCCATGCGGGCATAGGGCTTCCACGCCTCGGGCAGGAGACGATCGACCCAGTTGCCGCGGGGCGCGTCGGGAACGGTGGTCGAGGGGTTGGGCGGGGGCGGCATTTCGGCCGTAAATAGCGCGACGTGCGAGCCAATTGAAGAGGATCGGGATTGAGATCAAGGATGGCGGAGCGGGTTCCTCCCCGTCATCCTCGGGCTTGGACGCGGCGGAGGGCAGGGGGCGCTATCGTGGGGGCGGGACCGGCGGCTTGGGCATGGAAGCACGAGTGACGCGCCGGACGGCCTGCGTCGGCCCGTGATCCTCGGGTCAAGCCCGAGGATGACGGGGAGTAGGCATCCCGAATCCGCCCGAGGGAACGCCTCGTCCCGATGCGCCGTCCCGGGATAGTCGCGGTCGTTGACTGCCCGGCCAGTCACGTCTCTTCTCCGTCATCCTCGGGCTTGAC
>JBIQKL010000039.1:25714-33967 GCA_044506555.1 Hyphomicrobiales bacterium
TGGAAGATCGCCCAATCGCCGGTCCTGACGAAGCTCTATGCCGCGCCGGGCAACCCCGGCATCGCCGAATGCGCGGAGCTCGTGTCGCTCGACGTCGCGGATCACGCCGCGGTGGCCGCGTTCTGCGGCGATCGGAAGATCGACCTCGTCGTCGTCGGCCCGGAACTGCCGCTGGTGGCGGGCATCGCCGACGACCTCGCTGCCGCGGGCATCGCCGTGTTCGGCCCGTCACGGGAGGCGGCACGGCTCGAGGGGTCGAAGGGCTACACCAAGGCGCTGTGCGCCGAGGCCGGAATCCCCACCGCCGCCTGGGCGCGCTTCGAGGATGCCGAGGCGGCGCGGGCGCATGCGGAGCGGCATGGCGCACCGCTGGTGGTCAAGGCCGACGGGCTTGCCGCGGGCAAGGGCGTGACGGTGGCGGCGACGCTGCCCGAGGCGCTGGCCGCGATCGACGACTGCTTCGCCGGGTTGCATGGCGCCGCCGGTGCCTCCGTCATCATCGAGGAATGCCTCGTGGGCGAGGAGACATCGTTCTTCGTGCTCTCCGATGGTGCCGTGGCCCTGCCGCTCGCCACCGCGCAGGACCACAAGCGGGTCGGCGACGGCGACACCGGTCCCAACACCGGCGGCATGGGCGCCTATTCGCCGGCGCCCGCGATGACTCCGGCCCTGGTTGCCCGCACCATCGACGAGATCATCCTGCCGACTCTCGCGACCATGGCGGCGCGCGGCGCGCCGTTCCGCGGCGTGCTCTATGCCGGGCTGATGCTCACAGCCGATGGGCCGCAGCTCATCGAGTACAACGTCCGCTTCGGCGACCCGGAGACGCAGGTGCTGATGATGCGGCTCGAATCGGATCTGTTGCCGCTCCTCGCAGCGAGCGCGTCGGGCTCGCTGCTCGAAGCGCCCGATCCGGTCTGGAGCGACGGCGCGGCCCTGACGGTGGTGATGGCGGCGCGAGGCTATCCCGGTGCGTATGCGAAGGGCGAGGTCATCCGCGGCATCGACCGGGCCGATGCGATGGCCGACGTCAAGGCCTTCCACGCCGGCACCGGCTTCCGCGACGGCGAGGTCGTCGTGAACGGCGGACGGGTGCTGAACGTCACCGCGCGCGGCGCGACGATCGCCGAGGCGCAGCGGCGGGCCTACGCCGCGGTCGACGTCATCGACTGGCCGGACGGCTTTGCGCGCCGGGATATCGGCTGGCGGGCGGTGGCCGCCGCGCCAGCCTGAACCGGTCGGGTGCTATTGCTTCGCCGCGACGAAACATGCGACCGCGGCGCGGTCGTCGTCATGGTCCTGGAAGCAGAACTCGATCGTGTCGCCCAGGACCTCGCCGAACAGGCCCGCTTCCTCGCCGGCCATGATCAGGTGCTCGCCGTCGGAGCTCACGACGCCGACGATGGTCTCCTCGGTACCGCGCGGCGACTGGGAGACGCCATGGAAGGCGCGGCCCTGCTGCTCCTTGATGACGATCGTCCACGCGTCGTCGGGCGAACGGAAGGTGGGCGTCTTGAACTCGGGGACGTGCTCGGTGCCGTCGCCCATCACGATTGCGGCGTGGTCGCCGGTCGACTTCCAGGTCCCGACGAGGTCGGGCGGATCGGCCGCCAGCGCCGCCGCCGCGGCAAGCATGCCCGCTCCGAAGACTGCCAGTCCGGTTATGAGTTTCATCGCTGCCTCCTTCGATCGCACCAATCCCACGGCATTGGCGCCGCCGCAGTCTCCCAAGTCGGCAAGGGCGGCGCAACCGCGGGCGAGTTGCCGAGTCGGCTTCCAAGACCGTCGCGAATCCGCCAGAATCGGTGGTGAAGGAGCAAGCATGCCGATCCGCCGTCTCAGCGAGGACATGGTCAACCGCATCGCTGCCGGCGAGGTGGTCGAGCGGCCGGCGAGCGTCGTCAAGGAACTGGTCGAGAACGCGATCGATGCCGGGGCGCGTCGCATCGACATCGTGACCGCCGGCGGCGGCGTCGCACTGATCCGCGTCAGCGACGACGGCATCGGCATGGCTCGTGACGATCTCGAGCTCGCCGTCGAGCGCCATTGCACCTCGAAGCTCGACGGCGGTCTCGACGACATCCGCTCGCTCGGCTTCCGCGGCGAGGCGCTGGCCGCGATCGGCGCCGCGGCGCGGCTCACCGTGACCTCGCGCCGGCGCGACGCCGACGCCGCCTGGGCGATCGGTGTCGAGGGCGGCAAGGTCGGACCGGTGGTTCCCGCCGCCCTGTCGGAGGGGACCCGCATCGAGGTCCGCGACCTGTTCTTCGCGACGCCGGCGCGGCTCAAGTTCCTGAAGTCGGAGCGCGCCGAGGCGAGCGCCATCACCGATATCGTCCGGCGGCTCGCGCTGGCCCACCCCGAGATCCGCTTCTCGCTGTCAGGCGCGGACCGTACGATGCTCGACCTTGCGGCCGCGGGAGCCGACGGACTCGCCGCCCGCCTCGCCGACGTGATGGGCCGCGATTTCCGGGACAATGCGATCGCCGTCGACGCCGCGCGGGAGGACGCGCGGCTGACCGGGTTCGCAGGCCTGCCCACCTACAGCCGCGCCAACAGCCTCGCCCAGTTCCTCTTCGTCAACGGCCGCCCGGTCCGCGACAAGCTGCTGATGGGCGCGATCCGCGGCGCCTATGCCGACCTGATGAAGCGCGACCGATACCCGGCAGCGGTGCTGTTCATCGCGGTGCCGCCCGGCGAGGTCGACGTGAACGTCCACCCGACCAAGGCGGACGTTCGCTTCCGCGACGCGGGCCTCGTCCGCGGCCTGGTCGTCGGCGCGCTGCGCGAGGCCTTCGCCGGGTCGGGGCCGCGCACGTCGTCGACTGCCGGCGCGGCGACCATCGCGGCGTTCCGGCCCGCTGCCTATCCGCGAGCGGCATCGGCCGCATGGCCGGCCGACAGCTTCGCGCCGGTTGCGCGGCCGGGCTTCGCCGAGCCGCCGCAGGCGACGTTCGAGGTCGGCGCGCCGACAGCGGCCGTGTCGCGTGAGGCGCCGGCCCCGGAGGCGGTGGCGCAGCCGCTCGGCGCCGCGATGGCGCAGGTGCACGACACCTACGTCGTCGCCCAGACCGCCGACGGCATCGTCATCGTCGACCAGCATGCCGCGCACGAGCGCCTGGTCTACGAGCGCCTGAAGAGGGACTACGGCCGGAACGGCGTCGCCCGCCAGATTCTGCTGATCCCCGACGTGGTCGACCTGCCCGCCGACGACGTGGCGCGGCTTGCGGAGCGCGCCGACGACCTTGCCGCGCTCGGGTTGGTGCTGGAGCCGTTCGGCCCCGGCGCGGTGGCCGTCCGCGAGACGCCGTCGATGCTCGGCACGGTCGATGCGGCGGGCCTGGTCCGCGACCTCGCCGAGGAGATCGCCGAGTGGGACCGGGCCGACGCGCTCCGCGACCGGCTCGATGCGGTGGCTTCGCGCATGGCCTGCCACGGCTCGGTGCGGGCGGGGCGCCGGCTCAAGCCGGAGGAGATGGACGCGCTGCTCCGCGAGATCGAGACGACGCCGAATGCCAGCGAATGCAACCACGGCCGCCCGACCTTCATCGAGCTGAAGCTCGCCGACATCGAGCGCCTGTTCGGCAGGCGGTGAGGGCGTTCGGAACGCGTTGGTTTGGCCGGCCGATCATTCACGACGCTGATCGTCCGATGACACAGAGTCGTTGGCCTCGTCCGGCCTTCACGCGGTAGAAGCAGGGCGTTCGCCCGTTCGCAGGATGAGTGTCATGTCCGGAAAGATCAATGTCGCCGCCGCGAGGAAGGTCGTCGGAACCCTGTATCCGCAGCCTTATGACGAGCCTTGCCGCAAGCGCGAACGGACCAGGCTCGGCGATGCAGCCGGTCTCACGCAGTTCGGCGTGAACCTGCTCCGCCTGCCGCCGGGCGCGTGGTCCTCGCAACGGCACTGGCATGCCAGAGAGGACGAGTTCGTGTACGTCGTCGCCGGCGAGGTGGTGCTGGTCAACGACGCCGGCGAGACGGTGCTCCGCGCCGGCGATTGCGCCGGCTTCAAGGCCGGCGATCCGGACGGCCACCATATCCAGAACCGATCCGACCGCGATGCGCTGTTGCTGGAGGTCGGCACGCGGGCGGGCGAGGGCGAGACCGTCGTCTATCCCGGCCTCGATCTCCGTATCTTCGCGGGGCGGCCGGGCTACGCGCACGTCGATGGGACGCCCTATCCCGCAGAGACTCGCAAGGCCTAAGTCGCGTTCAAGTCGCGGTCACGCGGCCTACCCCCGTGGCGTAGAGCGGTGCCTCCGAGCAATATGCTTCGGAGTATCATTCCGTTTGACAGAACGCTAGATGCAGAATGATATCAGTGGTGATAAAGAGCTTCCGGAATCGCGATGCCGAACGTCTGTTCGCCGACGAAGCAGTTCCGCGCTGGTATCAGATCGAACGCACCGCACGGCGGAGGCTGCTGCATCTCAATGCGGCGAAGACGTTGATCGATCTGCGCTCACCGCCGGGCAATCGTCTGGAGGCGTTGAAGGGCGATCGAAAGGATCAGCACAGCATCCGAATCAACGATCAGTGGCGCATCTGCTTTCGATGGGTCGACGGCAATGCATGGGACGTGGAGATAGTCGACTATCACTGAGGAGAACTCAGTCAGCACGAAATACCGGGCCAGATCGTGGCCACGCAAAATGGAGTCTGTCATGGCGAAGCTCTCGCCCATCCCCCCGGGCGAAGTCCTGCTCGAAGACTATCTGAAGCCGCTCGGCATCAGCCAGAATCAATTGGCGCGCGACATCGACATCCCGGTCAGCCGGGTATCCGAGATCGTCCATGGGACGCGTGCGATCACGGCCGATACCGCCGTGCGCCTCGCCGAGTATCTGGGGACCAGTCCGGAGCTGTGGCTCGGGCTGCAAACCGACTACGATCTGCGCCGGATTCGCGGGACGACCTGGCCGGAGATCAAGCGCAGGATTCGCGCGCGCAAAGCGGCGTGATGAACCTGCCCCACGCCCCGTCGCTCTACGCGGCGTCGCCGGACCCGACTCCGGCCTTCCCGCGCCTTCGCGAGGATACGCAGGCACACGTCGCGATCGTCGGCGGCGGCTATACGGGGCTGTCGGCGGCGCTGCATCTGGCCGAGGCCGGCATCGATGCCGTGGCGGTGGAGGCGAACAGTGTCGGCTGGGGCGCCTCGGGGCGAAACGGCGGCCAGCTCCATACCGGGCAGCGGCGCGACCAGGACTGGCTCGAAGCGAAACTCGGCGTCGACGAGGCGAAGGCCCTGTGGCGCCTCGCCGAGGAGGCGAAGGCGCTCACCGTCGGCCTCATCGCCCGGCACCGCATCGATTGCGACTGGCGGGCCGGGCTGATCGAGGCGGTGCACAAGGGGCGGCTCGTCGCCGGCGAGCGGGCCTATGTCGACAAGCTCCGCGACGACTATGGTTACGGCCTGGCCGACTGGCTCGACCGTGACCGGGTCGCGGCCGCGACCGGGACGCAGCACTATCATGGCGGCCGAATCGACCGCGGCGCCGGCCATCTCGATCCGCTCAAGTTCGCGCATGGCATCGCTCGCGCCGCCGCGCGCGCGGGCGCCCGGATCTTCGAGGGCACCGAGGTGACCGCGATCACGGGCGAGGCGCGGACGGGCTTTCGGCTCTCGTGCCGGTCGGGCGGGCGCGACGGCATCGCCGACGCGACCGTCTCCGCCGATATCGTGCTGCTCGCCGGCAACGGCTACCTGCACGGCCTCGATCCCGAGGCCGAGTCGCGGATCATGCCGATCGACAACTACGTCCTCGCCACCGAGCCGATCGGCGCCGGCAAGCCCGGCGGCCTGATCCCGGGCGGCGAAGCGGTGTCGGACTCGCGCTTCGTCGTCTACTACTTCCGCCCGACGTGGGAAGGGCGGCTGGTGTTCGGCGGCGGCGAGACCTATTCGCTCAAGCCGCCGCGCGACCTTCCCGGGTTCGTCCGTCGCCACATGCTCAACATCTATCCGCAGCTTCGCGGCACCAGGATCGAGCACGCCTGGGGCGGGACGCTGGCGATCACCATGAAGCGCCTGCCGCTGATCCGACGCCTGCGCCCGGGCGTCTACGTCGCCTCCGGCTATTCGGGGCAGGGGGTGGCGCTGGCGCCCTTCGCCGGCAAGGTGATCGCCGATGCGATCCGGGGCGACCCGGGCCGGCTCGACCGCTTCGCCGCGCTTCCGGTGCCGCCGTTCCCGGGCGGCCGCATGCTCCGCTACCCGGCGCTGGTCGCTGGCATGACCTGGTATGCCTTGCGGGACCGGCTCTGAACCAACTTCCTTCGGACCGTCCTGACCCGGGTTCAATTCCCCCAGGGAGCGTCACTCTCCACCGTTGGAACAAAACGAGAAACGCGAGCTTGGCGTTCGCCCCGCGTGACATGCGAGAATGCCCGATGAACCGATTCGTGCCGCCATGCTGATGACCCTCGACAGACCCGCCGACCGCGCCTTCCTCGGCGTCGAACGGTCGCTGACCGGCCGGCGCTGGGTCGCGCGCCTGGACGAGGCCGAGGCGCGGAACGCGGTGACCATCGCCCAGCGCCATGCGCTCCCCGACATCGTCGCGCGGGTGCTGGCGGGGCGCGACGTCGCCGTCGACGACGTGCCGCACTTCCTCGAGCCGGCGCTGAAGCGGCTGCTGCCCGACCCCTCGGTCCTGACCGCGATGGACGACGCCGCTGCGCGGATCGCCGACGCTGTGGTCGCCGGCGAGCCGATGGCGGTGTTCGGCGACTACGACGTCGACGGCGCGACGTCCTCGGCGCTGTTCGCGCGCTACATGCGGGCGGTCGGCCGCGACCCGATGATCTACATTCCGGACCGGCTGTTCGAGGGCTACGGGCCGAACAGCGAGGCGATGCGGACTTTGGCGTCGCGCGGCGTGCGGCTCGTGGTCTGCGTCGACTGCGGTTCGACCAGCCACCAGGCGCTGTCCGATGGCACCGCGGCCGGCCTCGACGTGGTCGTCGTCGACCACCACCAGATCGGCGCCGACCTGCCGCCGGCGATCGCCGTCGTGAACCCCAACCGGCAGGACGATCTCTCCGGCCTCGGCCATCTCGCCGCGGTCGGCGTCACGTTCCTGACGCTGGTCGCGGTGAACCGGCTGCTGCGTGCCCGCGGCTGGTTTGCGACCCGGCGCGAGCCGGAACTCCTGCAGTGGCTCGACCTGGTGGCGCTCGGCACGGTGTGCGACGTGGTCCCGCTGGTCGGGCTCAACCGCGCCTTCGTCGCCAAGGGGCTGATGGCGATGGGCCGCCGCGCCAATCGCGGCCTCGCGGCGCTGGCCGATGTCGCGCGGCTCGGCGGGCCGGCGTCGCCGTATCATCTCGGCTTCCTGCTCGGACCGCGGATCAATGCCGGCGGTCGGATCGGCGACGCGGCGCTCGGTGCGCGGCTGCTGGCGAGCGACGATCCGGTCGAATGCGAGCGCCTCGCGGCGGAGCTCGACCGGCTCAACCGCGAGCGGCAGACGCTCGAGACGGCAATGCTCGAGGAAGCCGCGGCGGAAGCGGCGGCCGAGATCGGCGACGGGGAGGGGCCGGCGGTGCTGGTGACGGCGAGCGAGCGCTGGCACGCCGGGGTCGTCGGACTGATCGCATCCCGCCTCAAGGATCGCTTCCACCGGCCGGCGGTGGCGATCGCCATTCAGCCGAACGGCATCGGCACCGGGTCCGGCCGCTCCGTCGTCGGCGTCGACCTCGGCCATGCGGTCCGGCGGGCGGTCGAACGCGGCATCCTGATCAAGGGCGGCGGCCATGCCATGGCGGCCGGCCTCACGGTCGAGAGGGCGAAGCTCGGCGAGTTGCGCGCCTTCCTCGAGACATCGCTCCGGCGCGCCGTGTCGGGCTCGGAGGAGGGCGAGGGACTGGCGGTCGATGCGGCGCTCTCGGCGCGTGCGGCGAGCCTCGACCTGATCGAGCTGGTCGACCGCGCCGGTCCCTTCGGCTCAGGCAATGCCGAGCCGGTCTTCGCGTTTCCCGCGCACCAGGTCGCCTATGTCGAGGCCAACGGCAACGGCCACGTGCGGATGACGCTCCGCGGCGGCGAGGGGACGACGCTGAAGGCGACCGCCTTCCGCGCCGCCGAGACCGATCTCGGCCGGGCGCTGCTCGCCGCGCGCGGCCGCGCGATCCACGTCGCCGGATCGCTCAGCGTCGATGCGTGGCAGGGACGGCGGCAGCCGGCGCTCCGCATCGTCGACGCCGCCGAGCCGGGCCGCGAGCCCGTCTGAGCGAAATAGCGGCCGC
>JBIQKL010000040.1:0-5041 GCA_044506555.1 Hyphomicrobiales bacterium
CGGCAGGTCCTCGCCCTCGAACAGCGCCCCGAACACCGGCTGGATGGTGCGGCCGTCGGCGCTCATGTTGACGTACTCGCAGAACGGGATGTGCGGCTGCGAGACGACGAAGTGGTACGAATAGGCGCCTGAGGCATGCGGCACGACGGGCAGGTCGTAGGCCGCCGCCATGGCGCTGACCCGAAGCGCCTCGGTGAGCCCGCCGATCCACATCACGTCCGGCTGGAGGATGTCGATCGCCCGGCCCTCGATCAGGGAGCGGAAGCCGTAGCGGGTATATTCGTGCTCGCCCGTGGTCCAGCGGGTGTGCGGGCAACGCTCCTTGAGGATGCGATGGCCGGCGACGTCGTCCGGCGACAGCGGCTCCTCGATCCAATAGATGCCGAGCGGCCGAAGCGCCTCGGCGAGCGCCACCGCGTAGCCGACGTCGAGCGACATGTAGCAGTCGACCATCAGCGGGAAGTCGGGACCGACGGCGGCGCGATGCGCGGCGAGGAACTCGACGTTCCGGCGCAGCCCGTCCGGTCCGTCGCCCGGCCCGTGCGGCAGCGGCACCTTGCCGCCGAGGAATCCTTGCGCCCTGTACGTCTCCGGCCGCGGCCCGGTGCAGTAGAGGCCGAGCGCATCACGGGTGGCGCCGCCGATCATGGCATAGACCGGTTCCTCGCGGATCTGGCCGAGGAGATCCCAAAGCGCCAGGTCGACCACCGAGATCGCCGCGACCGTGATCCCCTTCCGCCCGTAGGGCAGGCTCGCGCGGTACATCTGGTCCCACATCAGGTTGATGTTGCGCGGATCGGCCCCGACCAGGAAGCGGCGGAAGTGCTTCTCGATCATGTAGCAGGCCGGCGGTCCGCCGAGGCCGGTGGCAAGGCCGCGCTTGCCGCTCTTCGCCGTCACCTCGACCACCAGCGAGCCGAGCACGGCGATGCCCCAGCTCGTCCGCGAAGCCTTGTAGGCCTCGTAGCCGGACATCGGATTGGCGATCAGCGTGTCGATCAGCCAATGGCCCTGCTCGCGGTCATGGTAGTCCCCGCCCGCGCCGGGGCCGACGACATAGGCGCGGACATCGACGATCCGGTCGCGCATCAGACCGCCCCGGCCCTGCCGCCCGGCGCCGGCCGGGGCATTCGCGCCATGTCGCTCATTTCGCCTGTTCCATTGCTTCGCGTGTCGAAAGGTAGACGTTCCGCATGTGCGTCTCGGTCGCGCGCTCGGCCCGGTCGGCATCGCGGTCGGCAAGCGCGGCGGCGATCGCGGCATGGTCGGCCTGAGACTGACGCAGCACGCCCGGGACCATCGAGGCGATGCGGCGGTACTCGATGCCGAGCACATAGAGGGAATAGGAGACGCGGATCAGGAACGGATTCTGGGTGCTGTCCATGATTGTGCGATGGAATTCGAGGTCCGACACCCGGAACCCGATCGGGTCGTCGACCAGCCCTTCCTGCACCTTCACCATCGCGAGCAAGCGGTCGATATCGGCATCGGCGAGGCGCTCCGCGGCGAGGCGGGCCACCCGGCCGTCGACCATGACGCGCGCCTCGTAGAGGCCGGCGACGTTGTCCTCGTTGAGCGTGATCAGGAACTGGAGCGGCCCCAGGAGGTCGTCGGCGTCGAGTGAGGAGATGTAGGCGCCGCCGCCCTGCCGCGTCTTCACCACGCCGAGGATCTGGAGGCCGCGCAGTGCCTCGCGAACGCTCGGCCGGCTCACCTGGAGCATCTGCGAAAGGTCGCGCTCGGTGGGCAGTTGGTCGCCCGGCTTGAGATTGCCGGTCCGCACCAGGTCGAGGACCTTCTTCGCCACCTGGTCGGCAACCGAATGCCGCTCCACCGGCGACATGACATGAGCCACCGCGGCGGTCATAGGGTGACACCGGTCCTTCGCGCGCCTCGGCCGCACGACGGTCCCGCCTCCTCTCCCAATGGGAGAGGACAGCGAGACTTGCTTCGCGAAGAGAAGCTTAGTCGAGCTTGGTGAGGGGCGAGACCTCTCGATAAGTGCGCAAGGACAACGACCTCTTCTCTTCCGCTTCGCCCCTCACCAACGTCGCCTAGGCGCGCCCTAGGGCGCGCAAGGCTCCGTATCCTCTCCCAATGGGCGAGGAGGCGTCCTGGGTCGGTCGATGAGAGTACACCCCCGCCCATCCCCTATTCCCCGAGCGCGCGAGTGCGGATCTGGTCGAGGCTGACGGCGAGCATCAGGACCACGCCCTTGGTGACGTCCTGCCAGAAGCTCGACACGTCGTTGAGGGTGAGGCCGTTGTTGAGCGTGCCGAGGATCAGGACAGCCAGCAGCGTCCCCCAGACGCTGCCGCGCCCGCCATAGAGGCTGGTGCCGCCGAGGATGATCGCCGCGATGACGGTGAGGAGGTGCGGCGCCGCCGCGGCCGGCGCCGCCGCCCCGAGCATCGCCGCGAGCATCAGGCCCGCCACCGCTCCGGACACGCCGGAGAGGATGTAGAGGATCATCTGCACGCGCTCGACCGGCAGGCCGATCAGCCGGCTCGCCTCCGGGTTGCCGCCGACGGCGTAGACGAAGCGGCCGAAACGGGTGCGGCGGAGCACGATCGACAGCACGACGAAGACGATGATCATCAGGATCGGCGGGAACGGCACGCCGAACAGCCTCCCCTGCCCGATCCAGTTGAAGCCGGGCACCATCAGCGGCTTGGTGAGGCCGCCGGTGAGGATCAGGGCCGCGCCCGACACGATCGACATCATGCCGAGGGTGACGATCAGCGGGTTGAGCCGGAGGCGCGTGCAGAACAGCCCGTTGACCGCACCGATGAAGCCGCCGAGCGCCACCGCGGCGAGTGCCGCCAGCCAGATGTTCCAGCCGTAGTCGCCATGCAGCACCGCGATCAGCACGCCGACGAGGCCGGCGATCGCGGCAACCGAGAGGTCGAGCCCGCCGGCGATGATCAGCGGGGTGCCGGCCGCCGCCATCAGCCCGATGAAGGCGATGTTCGAGCCGATCGCCATCATGTTCCGCGTCGTCATGAAGAACGGCGAGAGCAGCGAGAAGACGACGAGCAAGAGGATGTAGAAGCCAAAGAGCAGCACCACGCCCGACTCGGGCCGGCCGAGGAAGGTGAGGAACGGACCACGTCCGGGGTTGGCAGCGGTGCGATCGGTCATCGGGCGGGTCCGTTCATCTCGGCGGCGAAGGCGGGATCGTTGGCGGTGGCGGCCATGAGGGCCTCGGGCGAGGCGCCCTTCTCGAAGCGGCCGACGACGCGGCCACGGTCGAGGACGACGCTGCGGTCGCCGATGCCGGCGACCTCCTCGACGTCGGAGGAGAGCACGAGGACCGCGAGGCCGCGGTCGGCGAGCGCGCGGAGCTGAAGGTAGAGCTCGTGTCGCGCGCCGACGTCGACGCCGCGGGTCGGCTCCTCGAGGATCAGGAGCTTCACACTGTCGACCAGCCAGCGCGACACGCAGACCTTCTGCTGGTTGCCGCCGGAGAGGGTGCGCACGGTCTGCTCCGGCCCGCGGGTGCGGATGCCGAGGAGGTCGATCCAGCGCTTCGCCTGCTCGGTCTCCGCGGCCTTCGAGACGAACAGGCCGCGGACGTACCGTTCCTGGAACGGCGCCACCATGTTCTCGCGCACCGTCAGGTCGCCGATGATGCCCTCGCGCTTGCGGTCGGCGGCGACGAAGCCGATGCCGCGCGCCTTGCCGACGCGTGCCGACTCCGGCCGGTAGGCCGCTCCTTCGACGAGCACCGTGCCTGCGGTCGCCGCGCCCATCGCGCCGTAGACGGCGCGGCCGAGGGTCTCGATGCCCGAGCCGATCAGGCCGAAGACGCCGACGATCTCGCCGGCCCTTACCGTGAGGTCGACGCCTTCCAGCCTGCCGGGGACCGAGAGACCGGAGACGGTCAGCACCTCGTCGCCCGCTTCGCCCTTCCGTTCGATGTCGTAGAGGTCGTCGGCGATGCGCCCGAGCATCGCCGCGAGCACCTCGCCGTGCGACGCCGCCCTGGTCTCGTAGAGGCCGGCGTTCCGGCCGTCGCGGAGCACGGCGATGCGGTCGGAGATCTCGAACACCTCGTTGAGGTAGTGGGAGATGTAGATCACCGCGACCTGCTGCTCCTTGAGCCGGGCGATGATCCGGAAGATGAGCTTCGCCTCCTGCTCGGTGAGCGCCGCGGTCGGCTCGTCCATCACCAGCACGCGCGCGTTGCCGGCGAGCGCCCGTGCGATCTCCACGATCCGCTGCTCGGCGACCGACAGCCGCTTGACCAGCGTGTTCGGGTCGATCGATCCGAATCCGAGCTGCTCGAGGAGGGCGCGGGCATTGGCCCGCATCGTCTGGTCGTCGACCACCGCGAAGCCCGGCCCGCGCCTCACCGGCAGGTCGGCAAGCGCGATGTTCTCGGCGACGGTCATGTCGCCCATTACGGAGATTTCCTGCGGCAGGAGCCGGACGCCCGCGGCGACCGCCGCGCGCGGATCGGCGAACACGACTTCCTTGCCGTCGATGCGCACCGTGCCGCCGTCGCGGGCATAGACGCCGGTCAGGATCTTGACCAGCGTCGACTTGCCGGCGCCGTTCGAGCCGAGCAGCGCCATCACCTCGCCGGGCCGGACGACGAGTTCGACGTCCGAGAGCACGGCGACGCCGCCAAACGCCTTGTCGATGCCGCGCATCTCGAGGCGGGGGGTGGATGAGGAGGCGACGGCAGACACCGGAAGCTACCTTTCCGGAAGGGCGCTTGGCGAGGGGTAATGGGAGCCCACGATTGAATCGCCTCGGCTCGGGCGTTTCATTCTGCTCTTTCCCATGACCCCTCACCAACTCCGCCTGAGCCCTCCTTCGGAGGGCAAAGCTCCGTATCCTCTCCCTCCGGGAGAGGGGCGGGACCAGGCCCGATGTGAATGTTCGGCTCGCGGTTGGCGGCGTCCCGCGAGCAGGCGGGACGCCGCGCGACTTCGGCTATTCCGTCGGGATCAGGTCGACCGAGCCCTGGAGCTCCGGCAACTGCCGGATCTCGGCAAGGTGCTCGACGAACTTCTCCTGCGGGAAGCTCATCTCC
>JBIQKL010000040.1:5141-33817 GCA_044506555.1 Hyphomicrobiales bacterium
CTGCCGGATCTCGGCAAGGTGCTCGACGAACTTCTCCTGCGGGAAGCTCATCTCCAGGCCGAGCGAGGCGTCGCACTCGAAGTCGGCGTAGTAGTTGCAGATGTTGCCCTTGTCGACCATGACGTGGGTCATCAGCACGGTCGGCGGCAGCTCGATGCCGGCCAGCTCGGCGAGCGCCATCGGCACCAGGAAGTTGCCGTAGCGTTCGGGGAAGTAGCCCACCGAGGCGACGAAGCTCGGCTCGGCCATCATCGTCGCCAGTTCGTCGGCGCCCATGCCCACCGCGATCAGGTCGCCCTCGCGGCCGGCCTGCTGGACGGCGCGGATGATGCCGGTGGTCGCCTGGTCGTTGATCGCCGTCGCCATGATCGGCACGCCGGCCGGGATGCGGCCGAGCACGTTGTTGGTCTGGGCGAAGCTCTCCTCGAGCGTGTTCTTGGTGTCGATGGTGATGACGTGGTCCTCGGGGAAGTCCTCCACCGCGGCGAGGAAGCCGGCGAGCTGGCCGCCGGTCCGCATCGCCGGCACGGCGCCGGACTGCGGCAGGTCGCCGAGGATGAAGTAGCCCTCCTTGACCTTGTCAGCGCCGAACTTCTTCACCGCCGCCTGGCCGAGATAGACGCCGCCCATGTAGCCCGACTTCGGATTGTTGGCGCCGAAGAAGGTCGCGCCCGGCATCGGGATGTCGATCGCCGTCACCTTGATCCCGGCGTCGTTCATCTTCTGCATGATGGTGGCGCCGAAATTGGCGTCGGTCTGGAACTCGATGACGTAGTCGACGTCGCGATTGATGAAGCTCTCGGCATTGGTGAGCGCGGTCGCACCGTCGAGGTTGTTGTCGGCGATCACCAGCTCGATCCCGGCCGCCTCGGCGTTCTTGACGATGCCTTCCTCGACCTTGGCGCAGAAGCTGATGCCGCGGTCGAGGTTGGCGAAGGCGAGCACGTACTTGTCGCCGTTCTTCGGCGGCGACGCCTTCATCGCATCGACCACGGCGGCGGCGAGCGCATCGGCCGAGAGCATGTCGCCGGAGAAGCCGGTGGGCGTGAAACCGTGGAAATCCTGGGCCGGGGCGACGGCCGTCATCAGCGCAAGGGCGGCGCCGGACAGGAGCATTCGGACTGCGGACAAACGCATGGATTCTTCCTCCCATGTGAAGCCGACCATAAAATTGGTCAGGCCAATTCGATTGTCAGCACCTTAATTCGGGGAGTCGCGCGCTGCCAAGTGAGAAATGGTGTCGCGCCCGCCGCCGCGGGCGTGGCGCGGCCTTCGAGGACCAGTCGCCGGGAATCGACGTGGTCTCGCGTGCGTCGAGGCAAAAGCGGGCGATTCCGCGCGACGTCCATGCCCACGGCCGAGCGCCGTGGTCGGCGCTCACGCCACCGTCATCTCCACCCGGCCGAGGCCGGTGACGTCGATGGCGACGCGGTCGCCACGGGCGAGCCATTTGGTCTCGACCAGGCTACCCAGAAGCACGATCTCGCCGGCGCGGAGCGCCGTCCCGCGGGCGGCGAGCGACGATGCGATCCACGCGAGAGCATTGAGCGGATGGCCCATGACGTCGCGACCGCTGCCGCGGCCGACCTCGGCGCCGTTGATCGTGGTGACACCGACGAGGTCCGCGGCATCGCCGGGATCCGCCACGGGCACGCCGAGCACGCAGCCGGCGGCGAAGAAATCGTCGGCGATCAGGGTCGGCGTGTCGGTGCTCCGCCAGTCCTCGTAGCGGTCGTCGACGATCTCGATGGCGGCCATGTACTCCGCCACCGCCTCGCGGACGCCGTCGGCGGTGAACTCGGAACCGGTCACGTCACGGCCGAGCCGGACGGCGATCTCGCATTCGACGCCGACGCGCGCGTAATCGTCGAAGGCGAGCGTCACGCCGCTCCGGTGCACGCCGCGCTCGAAGACGCCGGCGGCGCAAGGGCTGGGGATGCCGAGATACTGCTGCATGACCGGGGTGGTGCAGCCGATCTTGTAGCCTACGCGCGGGCCTACCGCCGGCCGGAGCCGCTCGTGGACAGCCGCCTGCACGCGATAGGCCGCCGCCTCGTCCGCGGGACGGAGAAACCCGTGGAGCGGCGCGAGCCGCTGCCCGGAAAGGCGCGCACGGGCGATCTCGTCGGCCGCCGTCTCGATCTTGCTGATCTGCATCACGCCGCCTGCAGCGCCGGCGCCGGCCCCCCGCGGGCAAGCGTCAGCGTGCGAAGATGCGTGACCGCGACCGCCATGGCAACCGCGCCGCCGAACTGGTGGAGCAGCGCGACCTCGAGCGGCATCTCATGGACGATCGCCATGATGCCGAGGATCGCCTGGACGAGCAGCACGAGGAACAGGCCGAGGGCACCGCGCGCCGCGTCGGTTCCCCGCGCCGCGACGGCGTAGACCAGAGCCAGGGCCAGGATCAGGTAGGCGACCATGCGGTGCTCGAACTGCACGGTAACCGGATTCTCGAAGAGGTTGAGCCACCACGGGCGCGCGACCCAGAGCCCGTGCGGCACCCAGTCCCCGTCCATGGTCGGCCAGGTCGAGGAGACCAGTCCCGCATCGAGCCCGGCGACCAGGCCGCCGAGGAAGACCTGGAGGAACAGGAGCACGACCAGGACGATCGCGAAGCCGCGCGACTTCGGCCGGCCGTCCGGCGGCGGTCGCGGCGAGATGCCCCGCGCCACCCACATCACCAGTGCCAGGATGCCGAAGGCGATCGTCAGGTGCGTCGCCAGCCGGTACTGGCTGACGTCGGTGCGCTCGACCAGCCCGCTCGCCACCATCCACCAGCCGATCGCCCCCTGCAGCCCGCCGAGCACGAAGATGCCGAGAAGCTGCGGCGCGAGACTCCGCCCGATCCGTCCGGTGGCCCAGAAGAAGACGAGGGGCACGAAGAAGGCGACGCCGATGAACCGTCCGAGGAACCGGTGCGCCCATTCCCACCAGAAGATGTTCTTGAACTCGGCGAGCGTCATCCCCTTGTTGATGACCTGGTATTCGGGGATCTGCTGGTACTTGGCGAATTCCTCGAGCCATTCCGCCTCGCTGAGCGGCGGGATGGTGCCGTGGATCGGCTGCCACTCGGTGATCGACAGGCCCGAGTCGGTCAGCCGCGTCGCCCCGCCGACGAGGATCATCGCCACCACCAGAGCGGCGATCGCGTACAGCCAGATGCGGACGGGCGCGAGGCTCCGCACAGGGGTTCCGCGAAGATTGGTCGCGCCGGCAATGGTGGTCATGACTTGTGCTCCACGGGGGAGCGATATAGGCCACGGAGGATGACCGCAACCGGCGACAAGCCGTCGCGGCGGAAGGAAAGGGCCATGCGACAGAGGACGCGAAAGCTGATCGGCACCGTGTTCATCGCGGTCTTCGTGCCGGTCTACTGCCTGGTGATCATGACCGTCGCCGCCGCCAAGCTGCCTGGAGCGTCGACACTGACCGAGACGGTCTTCTTCGCGATCTTCGGCCTGCTCTGGGTGATTCCCGCCGGAGCGGTGATCTGGTGGATGCAGAAGCCGGAGAAACGGACATAGCGGCCGCCGGGGGGCCTGCGGGCATGCCATCGAGCGGACTGCCGCCGAGCGCCGACCACGATGCTCCGCTCACCTACGACAGCGCCCGAGGTCCCGCCCGCCGCTACTGCGTCGCCGGGGCCTCCGGCACGGTGATCCTGACGTTGTCGAAGGCCCAGACCGCGCGGTCGTTCCGCGGCGAGGTGGCGCGGACGCCGATCTGCTGGCCGTCGGATGGCGGCTGGCCCTTCATCGTCGCGTAGAACTGGCCGTTGACGTGGATGGACGCCGTGTTGCCGATCGTGACGATGCGGATCTCGTTGACCACGCCGTTACCGGGCTTCAGCGTGTCGAGCTTGGTCCAGCGGAGCTGCGGCAGGACCCGGCCGCGCTGGCGGCGGAACACCCCGATCGACTGCTCGGCCGTGATCATCACGTAGTAATAGTTGTCGTAGTCGATCGCCCAGAAGATCGGACCGGCGAAGCTGTTGCCCTCCGCGTCGGCCTTGATCGTCTCGACGTCGAGGCAGATGTCGGCGTCCTCGTAGGTGCCCATCGTGTTGAGCGCCGAGTAGTAGAGGTCGTAGCCGGGCATCAGCGTCAGCCGGCTGTCGTCGATGAAGAAGGCGTCCTCCTCGACGCCCCAGGTCGGCTCGAGCGTCTCGAACCTATCCTCGTAGAGGACCCTGCCGCCCCCGCACGCGAGAGCCGCCCCCGCCGGCACCACGGCCAGGGCCATGGCAAGCGCGAAACCGGTCAGGCGCATCGGAGCCTACTCCCAAGGTGATCGCCGGGAGTGGACTATGGGGCCAACCGCCGCCGCGCTCAAGGCTTGGTGAGCTTGAGATTGTCGAAGCCGAAACGCGCGGTCGCGGCCGGCGGCGAGGCGGCGAAGAGGCCGATCTGCTGGCCGTTCTCCGGCGCCGAGCCCTCCAGCTCCTCGAACTTCTGGCCGTTGACGTGGAACGTCGCCGCGTTGCCGAGCGTGGTCACGCGGAGCTCGTTGATCGCCCCGTCGCCCTTGTTGGCGCCCTCGGCCGCGCGCCAGCTCACCTGCTCCAGCCACTTGCCGCGCTGCCGGCGCCACACCGACGCCATGCCGTTGGGCGCCAGCTCGAACACGTAGAAATTGTTGACGTCGACGTACCAGAAGATCAGCCCGGCCTTGGCCTCGACCGGGTCGCCGGAGACGATCGTCGTCATGGTCACGCACATGTCGACGTCGTCGTAGAGGTTGGCGGAGTTGGCGACCCAGAAATACGAATCGGCGGCCGGGGTCACCTCGAGCTGGCCGTCGACGACGCGGAACCCGTCGCTCTCCTGGCCCCAGGTCGGCTGCAGCCGCTCGAAGCTGTCCTGGAACAGAATCGTCGACCCCTGGCAGGCGAGCGCCAGCCCGCTCGCCCCTGCCCAGATCGCCGCTGCCAGCGCGACAGTACGAAACTTCATTGCATTCTCCGGAGGACCACCCCTTAAGATAGGGGTAGTGTCGTCGTCGGCATAGTGGCCAGACGGCAGCGTGTCACCCCCCGCATAGCGGCACCGTCGCGAAACCCAGCGTATCGTCTCACCCGGAAAGAATCGTCATGAATGCTGCACCGGCCGGCGGCCGATGGGATTTCTGGATCGACCGCGGCGGCACTTTCACCGACATCGTCGCCCGCGACCCCGAAGGACGCCTCACCGCGACCAAGATCCTCTCCGAGGACCGCGCCGAGTTCCGCGATGCGGCGGTCGCCGGCATCCGCAGGCTGATGGGCGTGAAGCAGGGCGAATGGATCCCCACCGAGCAGGTGGCCTCGGTGAAGATGGGCACCACGGTCGCGACCAATGCCCTCCTCGAGCGCAAAGGCGACCGCGTCCTCCTCCTGGTCACCAAGGGTTTCCGCGACGCGCTCGCCATCGGCTACCAGGCCCGGCCGGAGATTTTCGCCAAGCGGATCGTCAAGCCGGCGATGCTCTATGAGCAGGTCGTCGAGGTGGGGGAGCGCGTGCGCGCCGACGGCACCGTGGAGACCGCGCCCGATCTCGCCGCGATCCGCGCCGACCTCGAATCGGCATGGGCCTCCGGCATCCGTGCCGTCGCGGTGGTGTTCATGCACGCCTGGGCATGGCCCGAGCACGAGCGGCAGGTCGCCGCGCTCGCCCGCCGGATGGGCTTCCCCCAGGTCTCCGCGAGCCACGAGGTGTCGCCGCTGATCAAGCTGGTCGGCCGGGGCGACACGACGGTGGTCGACGCCTATCTCTCCCCCCTGCTCCGCCGCTACGTGATGAAGGTAGCGCACGAATTGTCGAGCCCGGCGACGAAGGAGTCCACGGCCGAGACGACGCCGGCCCGCGACCTGAGCCAACCGCGGCTGATGTTCATGCAATCCTCCGGAGGGCTGACGGCTGCCGAGCTGTTCCAGGGCAAGGACGCGATCCTCTCCGGCCCCGCCGGGGGCGTCGTCGCCGCCGTCGAGACGGCGCGGAAGGCCGGCTTCGACAAGGTCATCGGCTTCGACATGGGCGGCACCTCCACCGACGTGTCGCATTTCGACGGCGAATACGAGCGCGCCTTCGAGACCGAGGTGGCGGGCGTCCGCATGCGGGCGCCGATGATGCGGATCCACACGGTGGCGGCCGGCGGCGGCTCGATCCTCCGCTACGAGCAGGGGCGCTACCAGGTCGGCCCGCAATCGGCCGGCGCCCGGCCGGGCCCCGCCTGCTACCGGCTCGGCGGCCCGCTCGCCGTGACCGACGCGAACGTCATGGTCGGCAAGCTCCTGCCGCGGCACTTCCCGCGCATCTTCGGGGAAAACCGCGATCAGCCGCTCGACGTCGACGCGGTCCGTTCCGGGTTCGCCGCGATCGCCGGCGAGATCGGCGACGGACGCACGCCCGAGCAGATCGCGGACGGGTTCCTCCGCATCGCGGTCGCCAACATGGCGAACGCGATCAAGAAGATCTCGGTCCAGCGCGGCTACGACGTCGGCGAATACGCGCTCAACTGCTTCGGCGGGGCGGGCGGCCAGCATGCCTGCCTCGTCGCCGACACGCTCGGCATGCGCACGGTGTTGATCCACCCGTTCTCCGGCGTGCTGTCCGCTTATGGCATGGGTCTCGCCGACATCCGCGCCACCCGCAACCGCGCCGTGATGAAGCCGGTCGACGGCGCGCTCGACCTCGCCGACGACGAGGCCGCGCTCGAAACGGAGGCGGTCGACGAGGTACGCCGGCAGGGGGTCGAGACGGCGGACATCGCGGTGATCGTCCGCGCCCACCTCCGCTACGACGGCACCGACACGCCGATCGCGGTCGCCGTGCTGGAGACGCGCGCCGACGCGGCGGATCGCACGCTTACCGACGCCGCCACGATGATCGCCGGCTTCGAGACGGCGCATCGCAAGCAGTTCGGCTTCGTCTTCGAGGGCAAGGCGGTAGTGGTCGAATCGCTCGAGGTCGAAGCGGTCGGCGGCGGCGCCGACATCGACGAGCCGGAGGCGGCGTTCCTCGCGGGCGAGCCCGAGCCCGCCGAGCGGACACGCTTCTATTCCGACGGGGCCTGGCACGAGGCCGGCGTCCATCTCCGCGATGCCCTGCCGATCGGCGCGACGATCGCCGGCGCGGCGCTGATCATCGAGCCGCACCAGACCATCGTGGTCGAGCCCGGCTGGCAGGCCGAGGTCACCGCCCGGAACCACATCGTGCTGCGCCGCGTCGCGGCGGCCCCGAAACGCGCCGCGATCGGCACCGACGCCGACCCGGTGATGCTTGAGGTGTTCAACAACCTGTTCATGGCGATCGCCGAGCAGATGGGAGTCACGCTCCAGAACACCGCCTATTCCGTCAACATCAAGGAGCGGCTCGACTTCTCCTGCGCGGTGTTCGACGGCGACGGGCGGCTCGTCGCCAACGCGCCGCACATGCCGGTGCATCTCGGCTCGATGGACCGCTCGGTCGAGACGATCATCGCCGAGAACGCCGGGCGAATCCGTCCGGGCGACGTGTTCGCCCTGAACGCGCCCTATAACGGCGGCACCCACCTTCCCGACATCACCGTCTGCACGCCGGTATTCGACGACGCGGGCCGGGAGATCCTGTTTTGGGTCGCCTCGCGCGGCCACCATGCCGACGTCGGCGGCACGGCGCCTGGATCGATGACGCCGCGGGCTACCACGGTCGAGGAGGAAGGCGTCCTCATCGACAATTTCCGGCTGGTCGAGGGCGGCCGCTTCCGCGAGGCGGAACTCGTCGCGCTGCTCAAGGGCCATCGCTATCCGGTGCGGAACGTCACGCAGAACGTCGCCGACCTCAAGGCGCAGATCGCGGCCAACGAGATGGGCGTCCGCGAGCTTCGGAAGATGGTGTCCCACTTCGGCCTCGACGTGGTCCGCGCCTACATGGGCCACGTCCAGGACAACGCCGCCGAGAGCGTCCGCCGCGTCATCGACGCCCTCCACGATTCGGAGTTCGCGGTCGAGACCGACCAGGGCGCCGTCATCCGCGTCAAGATCAGCGTCGACCGCGACAAGCGCGAGGCGAATGTGGATTTCACCGGCACCAGCCCGCAGCAGGCGACCAACTTCAACGCCCCCGAGCCGGTGACGCGCGCCGCCGTCCTCTACTGCTTCCGGGTGATGGTCGAGGACAACATCCCGATGAACGCGGGCTGTCTCCGGCCGATCAACATCGTCGTCCCCGACGGCTCGATGCTCAAGCCGGCCTATCCGGCGGCGGTGGTCGCGGGCAACGTCGAGACCTCGCAGCACGTCACCGACTGCCTGTTCGGCGCGCTCGGCGTGCTCGCCTCGGCGCAGGGGACGATGAACAACCTCACCTTCGGCAACGACCGCTACCAGTATTACGAGACGATATGCTCCGGCGCGCCGGCGGGCGTGCTCGGCGACGGCACCGGCTTCAGCGGTGCCGAAGGCGTGCATACCCACATGACCAACTCGCGGCTCACCGACCCCGAGATCCTCGAATACCGGTTCCCGGTGCTGCTCGAGGATTTCCATGTCCGGAAGGGTTCGGGCGGCAAGGGCAAATGGTCGGCCGGCGACGGCACGGAGCGCACCATCCGCTTCCTCGAGGAAATGGATTGCGCCATCCTCGCCTCGCACCGCCGCGTGCCGCCCCACGGGCTCGCGGGCGGCGGGCCGGGCGCGCTCGGGATGACCCGCGTGCGCCGGGCGGACGGCAGGACCGAGACGCTCGAGGGCTGCGACCAGACGGTGCTGAAGCCGGGCGACGCGGTGATCGTCACCACGCCCACCGGCGGCGGCTACGGCAAGCGGTAGCGCCGCGTATCGCCCTACCCGTTCACCGCCTCGAGCGATTCCGGCAGGATCTGGCCGCCGTCGACGATGATGGTCTGGCCCGTGATGTAGCCGGCTTCCTTCGAGGCGAGGAACAGAGCCGCGTAGCCGATGTCCTCGACCGAGCCGAGGCGCTTCAGCGGAATCGAGACGGCCATGGTCTTGAGGTAGTCGTCGCCCAGCCCCTCCAGCCCCTCGGTGACGATGTTGCCCGGCAGCACCGCGTTGACGTTGATGCCGTACCTGGCGAGCTCGATGGACGCGGTGTGCAGGAAGCCGAGCTGCCCCGCCTTCGAGGCACCGTAATGCGTCCAGCCGGGAAAGCCGGTCACCGGGCCGGTGATCGAGGAGGTCACCACGATCCGCCCCTGCCCGCTTTCCTTGAGGGCGGGGATGCAGGCCTTCACCGAGATGAAGGTACCCTTGAGGTTGGTATCGATCACCTCGTCCCACTGGTCGGATGACATCTCCTCGATCTTGGCCTGCGGGAAGATGCCAGCATTGGCGCAGAGGATGTCGAGGCCGCCGTGGCGCTCGACCGCGGCATTGGCCGCCGCCTCCATGCTGGCGAGGTCGCGGACGTCCGCCGCGAAGGCCGAGGCCATGCCGCCGGCAGCCGTGATCTCGGCGGCGCTCGCTTCGGCCGCATCGAGGCTGCGCGCCACCACCAGTACTTTGCCGCCGTGGCGGGCGAAGACGCGGGCGATGCCCTTGCCGATCCCCTTGCTCGCCCCGGTGACCAGGACCGACTTGCCGTCGAGCGCCGTGAGCATCATTTCCTCCCTTGTTCTTATTCCGCCATGCGCCGGCGGCGGTTGAAGGCGAGCAGCGCCAGGTAGCCGCCGATCAGGAGCACCACGGCGCCGATCGTCGAGATCGTGCCGAGCACCGGCACGCCCGGCGTATAGCCGGCCACCATCTTGGCGTAGAGATATTCCGGCACGGTGGTGTCGGCGCCGGTGGTGAACAGCGACAGCGGAAAATTGCCCCACGACAGCAGGAACGCGAACAGAGCGCCCGAGAACAGGCCCGGCATCAGGACGGGGATCGTGACCTCCCGGAACACCTGCCAGCGCGACGCACCGAGATCGAACGCGGCCTCCTCGAGCGCCGGGTCGAAGCTGTAGACCTGGATCGAGATCACCAGCGTCACCACCGGCACGATCCAGACCAGATGCGCGAAGATCGCCGTGTGCCAGGAGAGCGGCAGGCCGAGGGCGTTGAACCAGAGCAGCAGCGCCAGCCCCAGCACCGACTGCGGGAAGAAGATCGGCAGGAGCACCAGCTTCTGGTACCAGGAGCGGCCGCTCCAGTCGTAGCGGGCGAAGGCGAGCGCGCCGAAGAAGGCGAGCATCACCGCGATCACCGTCACCACCGCGGCGATCGCCAGCGAGGTCTTGATGATCTCGTGGATCTGGATCGAGTCGAGCGTCTTGTGCCACCAGTCGAGACCCCATTTCGGGATCGGGAAGGTGAAGTACCGGATCGACGTCAGCGAGGCCAACGCGATGCAGACGCTCGGGATGTACATGAACAGGACGACGACGACCGTCCAGAGAATGATCAGCCCGCGGCGCACACGGGAAGCGCGCGTCTCCATCCTCAACGCCTCCCGAGGAAGGTGTCGAGGTCGAAGCGGCGAAGCGCGATCAGGACCAGGACGCCGACGATGATCATCAGCAGCACCGCCAGCGCCGCGCCGAGCGGCCAGTTCTGCGCATAGGTGAACGCGATCTCGATGTCGTGGGTGATCGGGATCACCTGCTGGCCGCCGAGCACCTTGTATTCGGCGATGGCGCCGACCGCGAGGACGAAGGTGAGCAGGCAGCCGATGACCAGACCGGGCGTCGACAGCGGCAGTTCGACCTCGCGGAAGACCTGCCAGCGCGACGCGCCGAGATCGGTGGCCGCCTCGCGGGCATCGTTCGGCACCATCGAGATGCCGAGCGTCAGCGGGAACAGCATGAACGGCAGGTAGACGTAGACCATCCCGAGCAGGATCGCGCCCGTGGTGAAGACGATGCTCTCCGGCTCGTAGCCGAACAGCTCCTTCAGGGTACCGAGGAGCACGCCGTTCTTGATCAGGAACAGCACCCAGCCATAGAGGCGGACATTCTCGGAGACGAAGAGCGGGATGACGAAGAGCAGCGTCACCAGCGTCGACCAGCGGCCGAAGACCCGGACCAGCCCGTAGGCCACCGGATAGGAGATGAGGATGAGGATGGCCACGGTCGCCGTCGCCATGCCGAGCGACCACAGCAGCGAGATGTAGGTCGTCGACTCGAAGATGTTGACGTAGTTCTCGAGCGTCGGCGGATGGTGGAGCCCGAAGGTGCGTGCCGGCATGAACGAGAAGCCGATCACCGCAAGCAGCGGTGCGGCGAAGCCGATCAGCAGGAACAGAAGAACCGGCAGCGCCGAGCGGATTCCTGCCGAAAGACGGAACCCCGGCCCGTCCTCCGCCGCTCGCGCGGTCATCGGTCGGGCACCACGATCGAGTCGGCCGCATCCCAGCCGATGATCACCTCCTGGTCGAGGTGGCCGGCGAACGCCTCATGGCGGAGCTTCTCCAGCACGAATACCAGCCCGCCGACCCGTACCTGGTACTGGATGCGCGAGCCGAGGGCGTACTCGTTGTAGAGGCGGCCGACGACATGGTTGTCGGCGTCCTCTGGCCGATCGAGGAAGCGGAGGAACTCCGGCCTGACGACCAGGAAGCCGGCGTCGTCCATCCCTTCGACGCGCTTCGGCGGAGAGATCTCATGCGCCACGTCGGCCGCCTTGAGCCGGCCGGACGGGAGCATGGTGACCGGCAATACGTTCACATCGCCGATGAACTCCGACACGAACCTGGAATTCGGCGCCGTGTAGATCTCGTGCGGCGTGCCGATCTGGACGAGCTTGCCGTCGCGCATCACGCCGATCCGGTCGCTCATCACCATCGCCTCCTCGAGGCTATGGGTGATGTAGACGAAGGTCTTCCTGGTCTCGCGGTGGATGTCCTTCAGTTCCTTCTCGAGCGTCTTCCGGAGCTTGTAGTCGAGCGCCGACAGCGGCTCGTCGAAGAACAGGATCTCCGGGTCGAAGGCGAGAGCCCTCGCGAGCGCGACGCGCTGCCGCTCGCCCCCGGAGATGCGGTTGACCGCACGGCCGTAATACGCCTCGGGGAGGCGGAGGAGCTGCATCAATTCGAGCGCGCGCGCCCTCCGCTCGCCCCGCGGGACGCCGCGGATCTTCAGCGAGAACTCGATGTTGTCGCCGACGTTCTTGTGGGGAAAGAGCGCCAGCGACTGGAAAACCATGCAGGTCGGGCGCTTGTTGGCGGGGATGTCGTTGATCCGGGCGCCCCGGAGGATGATGTCGCCGGCGGTCGGCGTCTCCATGCCGGCGAGCATCCTGAGCAGCGTCGTCTTGCCCGAGCCCGAGGGGCCGACGATGGTGAACATCTCGCCTTCGCGGATCTCGAGATCGATGTGATCGACCGCATCGTACGCGCCGAACCTCTTGGTCAGGTCCCGAAGCGTGAGGATCGGGGCTTCACCGGCCATGGGACGCTCCGGACGAATAGCGGGTGTTGCCCCTCTCCCAGCCTCCCCCGTTCAGGCGGAAGAGGCGTGGGTGGTTCGCGTGCCGTTTCGACGTCGACGCCGGGACGCGGGCCGGAAGGCATCGTCCCTCCCCCTGAAAGGGGGAGGACAGGTGGGGGTCGTCTTCATTTCCACGCACGAGCACCGTCACGCATCATCCCTGGCATTTGGGCCCAACCTGCCCCCTCTCCCCCATGGGAGGAGAGGGAATGCGACGCGCGGACCCTACCCGCCCGACGCCTCGCGCTTGGCGGCGGTCATCAGGTCGAGGAGCCGGTCATAGTCCGGCACGATGTTGTACTCGGCAGACCGCGCCATCTCCTCTTCGAGGCTGTCCCACTGGATGATCTCGAGCTCCTCCGTCGTGAACAGCTTGAAGCACTCCGGATCGCCCATCTGGGTGACCGGATTGAAGGTGCCTTCGGAGAACGCCACGGTGTGCGACATCTCCGGGCTCTGGACGTATTCGAGGAACTTCGAGGCCAGCGGCGAAAGCTCCGGGTTGTTGACGATCGAGGTCACCTCGACCCAGGCCACGCCGCCCTTGCCGCCCGGCATCGGCCCCTTGTTCGGCGTGACGGCGCGGATGTTGAGGTAACCGTCGGCGCGCGCCGGCGAGGCGCTGTAGGTGCCGCCGGTGAGGTAGAAGTCGATCTCGCCGGCGACCAGGCCCTGGTTCATGGTCGCAAGGTTGCCGACCATCTTGGCGCCCTTGAAGACGCGACTGGCGGTCTCGGCGAATTTCGCCACCTCCTCCTCGGTGTGCTCGCGGAAGGGATCGAACCCGGCGACCAGGCAGAGGTCGAACACGTTCCAGTCGTCGCTTTCCTGGACGCCGTATCTGCCTGCATTGGCAGCGTCGTTGAACAGGTCCCAGCCGACATCCTCCGCGGTGGCGCGGCTGACCTTGTCGGTGTTCACGACATAGCTGTAGGGGCCGAAGCGCTGGATGATGCCGAGCAGGTCGTTTCCGTCCGCGCTCATCGCCCACTTGTAGGGCCATTCGAAGCCCGGCAGCATCTTGTCGAAATATGGCCGGAACGTCGCCTCGTCGAGCGGCTTGATCAGCCCCTCGGGATACATCACGTCGCGCGCCCAGGGATTGTTGACGTTGATCAGGTCCCACACGTTTGTCTCTCCGGCGCGGAGCCGGTTGATCATCGTCGGGTCGTTGGTGAGCGATTCCGCCCTCACGGTCGCATCGAACTCGGTACGGAACGGGTCGAGCACCTCCGCGGAATTATAGCCCTCCCAGCAGAGGATGTTCAGCTCGTTCTCGCGCGCGGCGAGCGCGGATCGGAACGCACCGGGCACGGTTCCGGCGGCGAAGGCTGCCGCCCACACGGCCGACTGCTGCATGAAATTGCGTCGATTGATTGCCATGTCCCTTTTCCTCTCCCTGCCTGCCCCTGGCCGGCTCCAGCGACGCCGGCAGCCGTGCATGCCATTCATGGGCGAGCCGCCCGTCGCCCGCGCCTCTCGGCACGGACCTCCTCAAGGGTGACTATCCCATCGTCATTGCCGAGCCTCTTGACCCGAAACGCCCAATATTTGACACGCCCCACGTGCTGCCCAACATCCGTGCACCCCCGTCCTTCGATCCGCCCGGTGCCTTGCACGTCGCGTGCCATCTCGAGACGGCAGGGCCGCATCCCGAATCGTCCTCAGAACCGATACGTATAGAGGCCGCGGCGCTCGTAGACGGCGGCCGCTTCCTCGACGAACGCCGCCATGCGTGTCGCGCGGTAGGTCTCGCGGAGCGTGCGCGCGGCTTCGAGCAGCGGTCCCTTGTCCGTTGTCCGGCCCGGGCGGAGCAGCTCGTAGACGGCCATGATGAAGTCCTGCGGCACGTCGCAGAGCTCGGCCGCGCGCTCGAAATTGGCGGCGAGCGTCGCCCGCCCCGCGTCTCGGGCGATCTCGGCCTGCTGCCGGAGCGCCCCCGGCGTGATGCGGAGGTCATCGAGCGTCACCGCCCCGGCGACCACGGCGTCGAGGGTGATGGCGTCGAGCGGCTTGCCGCCGCGACCCTCGACAAGCTCCGGCCGCTTCTCGGCGAGCGGATAGTCCCGGACGCCCAGCTTCTCGCTCATGCCGCCGCCTCCGTGAAGCTCGCCACGATCTCCTCCGGCGCCGCGCCGTCGACGGTCAGCGACGTCTCGATCGCGTAGATCAGCGCGACGCGCGCGTGGAACCGGGAGCCCATCGCCTCGCCGTGCTGAGGGACGACCACCGGCTCGGGGATCTCGCCCTGGGCGTGCCGGGCGGCGTTGAAGCCGAGCGCGCGGTAGTGGTCGAGATTGGTGATCGGCGCGTTGGAGAATAGCTCGAGATTGTTGTGCGGCAGCCGGTCCGCGCGATGGATCACGGCGGTGCCCTTGGCCTGGATGCCGATACCGACCTTCGAGCCCGAGAGCCGCGCCGCCGAGAGCCCGAGGAACGAGGTGTCCGCGGTGTGCTTGAGCCGGACGATCCGCGGCACGCCGCCGCCTTCCTCGATGCCGGCGACCAGCGCCTTGAGCAGGTCGTCGATCGGGATGCCGGAGAGCGTCCGGAACAGCCGGATGCCGAAGGCCGGCGAGACCCCGATCACCACCTCGCGCGGGTCGGCGCCGGCGCCCGCATCGCCCATGCCGCGAAGCGCGATGCCGCGCGCCACGTGCCGGGCATACTCGGCTTCCTGCGACAGCACCGTCTCCTGGTCGAGCACGTCGCGGATGCCGTTGATCTCCTGGCGCCGCGCCTCCGAGACGCGGTACCCGGTGCCCGGGCCGAGATAGTCGTTGGGATCGTTGACGGCGGACAGGACCCGGCCGTTCCGCACCACGGCGGAGGTCTGGAGATAGTCGCCGGAGATGCGGAGCTTGACGACGTAGAGGAGGTTCTCCGCCTCCTCGCGAAAGCCGCGGGCATGGAGCGCGCGGATCACGTCGAGGACGTCGATCCGCTTCGCCTGGATCGCCTCCGAGATGTGCGCAGCTTGCCCTGCCGTGTAGCTCCGTGTCTCGTCCGAGCCCGAGGCGACGACGACGCTCGCCTTCATGTCGCGGCTCGGCTCGCCGAGGCCGAGCTCCTCGAACACGGCGGCGATCGCGTCGACCGCCCGCGATCGGAGATCGAGTGCCCGCTCTTCGCCGATCGGGGTCAGGCCGCCGTCCGCCTCGAAGTCGCGCTGGAGGACGAGGTAGTCCTCGAGCTCCTCGCCGTTGAGGAGCGAGGGGTTGAACGAGTTGTCGTATTTGAGGATCGAGCCGAAGCCCGAGCAGATCAGGTCCGAGCCGCCGATCAGGTAGGGCAGGATCTTGGCGCCGACCCGGATCTCGGACTCGGTCGAGCGCGCGTCGTTGCCCGAGGCGCATTCGAGGTCGAGCCAGACGGCGATGAGGTTCTCCGCCATCAGTTCGCGGACCCCGCCGGGCACGGTCGCGGTCACCGGCGCGCCGTCGATGCCGCCGTTCTGCGTGCCCTGCACGCCCATTCCCCGCTGGAGGCAGAGGCAGCGCGCCTCGAGATAGAGCAGCGACTTGCCCTCGTGGAACCCCATCAGCAGCTCCGAGCCGGCGCCCGAGGTGCAGCGCATCTTGATGCCGCGCGAGGCGTAGGCGGTGGCGAGGAACGCCTTCGACCAGGGCGTGTCGTCGCCGTCCATGAAGGCGTGCTCGGTGCCGTAGACCGACACCGTCTCGGCGTAGGAGGTGAAGCCGGCCATGCCGATCTTCAATTCCTCCGCCTCCTCGCTGGCGCACTGGAACAGCGTGCCCGCCCGGCCGACCGAGGCGCCGACGCAGCAGGCGACGGCGTTCGACCACGCGTTCCGCGAGACGCGCATCGTCGTCTCGATCTCGTCGAAGCCGAGCGCCACGGCGATAGCCGCGTCGGCCGCCAGCTGGAGCGGATCGTCCTTGGCGTTGGTGACGTGGCCCTGGTTGCCCGGCGTCTTCCGCGCCCGCATCTTCGAATAGGCGAAGGCGATCTCCATCGCATTCAGCTCGGCCACCACCTCCGCGAGCTTCGCGGGCGTCATGCCGTGGGCGAGCCGGGTCAGGACCGTGCGCGGCACGTTCATGTCGACCAGCATCCGCGCGATCTGCGACGACGGCATCGCCATCGCCTCGGGCGCGACCGCCGGGTCGATGTGATAGCGCGCGACGAAGATGTCGATCATGTCGAAGTCGGCTTCGGCGACGCCGTCGAGCGCCACCACGCGGCCGTCCTCGATGGCGATGCCGGGCTTCGGATCGCGGGGGCTGTGGAAGGCGGCAAACCCGTTCTCGGCGTCCTCGACGGCGAAGCGGTCGAGCCGAAGCGGCCGGTTGTCCCAGTCCGCGAAGCGACGCCAGCGGTTTGCACCCATCAACGCGTCTCCCGTCCGGCGGGGCATGTCCCAGCCGGGCGGGAAAGACTGAACGGCGGACGCGCGATGGTCAACTGCCGGATCGCATTGCGTGCTTCGCGGCCCGGCATTGCGGTCTGGCGGCGACCCCTTGACGCCCTGTCGGGTTCCGCCCAATAGGTCGAGGTGACATGAACGGGAGCACCGCATCGCCATGACCGAGTTCTACGACCGCTTTCTCCGCGTGCAGGCCGGCGCTGCCCGCCTCGCGGAGCCGATCGACGCGGCGGTCTCGGTGCTGCTCGAAGGCGGCAAGGACAACGTGTTCTTCCTCGGCACCGGCGGCGCGGCGATCCTGATGCAGCCCGCGGCCCAGCTTCTCGGCGCGAAGTCGGCCTTCTCCGTCCACGCGCCGCTCTCTGCGGAGCTGGTGATCGGCGGCTCGCGGCACCTCGGCGAGAGGTCGATCGTGGTCATCCCCTCGCTGTCGGGTACGACCAAGGAGAGCATCGCGGCGCTCGAATACTGCAAGGCTCGCGGGGCGACGGTCATCACCCTGGTCGGCAACGCCGACACGCCGCTCGGCAAGGGCGGCGACCACGTCTTCGTCAATGCCGCCGACGACGAGACCGCGACCGAGTCGTTCTATCTCCAGTCGCTGTTCCTGGCGCTCTCGATCATGCGCCACCGCGACGGTTTCGCCGGCTTCGCCTCCTTCGTCGAGGATTCGGCCCGCCTGCCCGAGGCGCTGCTCGCCGTGAAGCGCGCCTTCGACGAGCGCGCCGCGGCGTTCGCCGAGGAGATCCGCGACACCCCGTGGCACGTCATCACCGGCGCCGGCGACACGTGGCCGGAGGCGTTCTACTACGGCATGTGCATCCTCGAGGAGATGCAGTGGATCCGCACTCGGCCGGTCCACGCCTCCGACTTCTTCCACGGCACGCTGGAGCTGGTCGAACCCGGCGTCAGCGTCATTCTCCTCAAGGGCGAGGACGAATACCGGCCCCTTGCCGACCGCGTCGAGACCTTCGCCCGCGATATCACCGACCGGCTCACGGTCTTCGATACGGCGGCGCAGGACCTGCCCGGCATCTCCCGCGAGACGCGCGCGCTGATCTCGCCGATCGTCGCCGCGACGATGCTCGAGCGGGTCAGCGCGCATCTCGCCGAGAAGCGCAATCACCCGCTCTCGACGCGCCGCTATTACCGGCGGGTCGCATATTGACGGCGGACGCCGTCGCCGCGACCGTCGGCGACAACTGCATCGACCGCTACCTGCCGCTGCGCCGGAGCACGGTGGGCGGCAATGCGGTCAACGTCGCGATCCACCTCGCCCGGGCCGGCATCGGGACTGCGTATTTCGGCGCGGTCGGCGACGATCCGGACGGACGCCGGGTGCTCGCGGCACTCCGCGACAACCACGTCGATCCCGCCAACCTCCGCGTCCTGCCGGATGCGGTGACAGGATATACCGACATCACCTTCGGACCCGGCGGCGAGCGCATCATCGGCCACGAGGAGCTCGGCGCCTGCGCCGCCTATCGGCCCTCCGCGGACGAGGTCGCGCGGCTCTCGGGCATGCGACATGTCCACCTCGGCTGGCTCGACGACGGCGGCGCCGTGAAGCGGGCGCTGGCAACGGCCGGCACCGACGTGTCGCAGGATCTCTCCGTCACCTCGCCCGCCGCCGGTCGCACACCCGAGGGCCTCGCCGTCGCCTTCGCTTCCGCGGGCGCCTCGCTCGCCGAGGGCGAGGCGCTCGCCGCGCGGTTGCTGGCCGGAGGCGCCCGGACGGCGGTGGTCACCTGCGGCGCGGCGGGAAGCGTCGCGACGAGCGGCGGCGAGATCGCCCGGATGGACGTCCAGGCGGTCGAGGTGGTCGATACGCTCGGGGCCGGCGATACGTTCATCGCCGGTTTCCTCGCCGCCAGATTGCACGGCGCCGGGCTTTCCGCCTGTCTCGCGGCGGGACGTGATGCCGCAGCCGCAACTTGTACGCATCTTGGCGGATTTCCGCAGGTTCCTGGCATGCTGGCATGACAGGAAGCGATTGCCGCCGTGCGAACGAGTGGCTAGTCTCGGTGAAAGGGCCGGCTCGCCGTCCCGGGAGGACAATGACATTTCACCCTCAGGGGTATGTCGGTGGCGCCGCCGATGCGGCGGCGCAATTAGGGAGGACTGATTCTGATGATCACCAAGCGGATGCTGGCCGGCGCGTCGGCGCTGTGTCTCCTCGGCGGCATGGGCGTCGCCCAGGCGGCCGGCGAGTATGACGGCGTCACCGTCAACGTCATCACCCAGACCGGCGCGATCCAGGAGCCGCTGCAGCGGCACGCGCCGGAATTCGAAGCGCTCACCGGCGCCAAGATCAACGTCATCGCCGTGCCGTTCTCGGACCTCTACCAGAAGATCCTGACCGACTGGGCGAGCGGCACCAACTCGGTCGACGTGGCGGTGTTCGCGCCGCAATGGATGGTCGACTACATCGCCGGCGGCTACCTCGAGGACCTGACCGCCCGCGTGGAGGCCGATCCGGCGATCGAGCAGGACGACGTCGGCGCGTTCTTCCGCGACTTCTCCGAGAAGTACGACGGCAAGATCTACGTGAAGACCTTCGACGGCGACTTCCACATGATGTACTATCGGAAGGACCTGCTCGAGGAAGCCGGCCTCGAAGTGCCGAAGACCTGGGAGGATTATCTCGCGGTCGCCAAGGCGCTCCACGGCAAGGACATGAACGGCGACGGCACGCCGGACTTCGGCTCCTGCATCGGCAAGAAGCGCAACGCCCAGAGCTACTGGTTCGTGACCGACGTCGTCGGCTCCATGACCCAGTCCAAGGGCACGAACCAGGGCACCTTCTTCAAGACCGACGAAAGCTTCGAGCCTCTGGTCGACAATGCCGCGTTCCGGAAGGGCCTCGAGTTCCTCAAGGAGTCCACCCAGTATGGGCCGCCGGACGAACTGAACCTCGACGTCGCGGACACCCGACCGCTGTTTGCCTCGGGCCGCTGCGCCCTTAACCTCGACTGGGGCGACGTCGGCACGATCGCAATCGATCCGGTGAACTCGAAGGTGATCGGCAAGTGGGGCGCGGCCATCATGCCGGGCTCGACGGAAGTGCTCGACTGGGATACCGGCGAGCTCGTCCCTTGCGACGCCGAGACCTGCCCCTATGCGATTGACGGCGTCAACCACGCCCCGTTCGCGGCCTTCGGCGGCTGGGGCGGCGGCATCAACGCCGCGGCCGACGACAAGGTGAAGGACGCGGCCTTCGCGTTCCTCTCCTACGTCACGCAGCCGGCACAGTCGAACATCGACGTTACGATCGGCGCCACCGGCTTCAACCCGTACCGGGGCTCGCAGCTCTCCTACAGCGAGATCTGGGAGAAGGCAGGCATGAGCCAGGCCGAGGCGGAGAACTATCTCGGTGCCATCAATGCCTCGATGAGCAGCCCGAACATGATCCTCGACCTGCGTATCCCGCAGAACCAGCGCTACCAGCAGGTGGTGCTGGACGAGGCCATCTCGCGCTTCCTCGCCGGCGAGATCGACGCCGACACCACCGTCACCACGGTCGCCGCGGGCTGGAACGAGCTTTCGGACGAGATCGGGCGCGAAGAGCAGCTCGAGATCTACAAGGCCACCATCGGCGCCAACTAGGACGCCGATCGGCTCTCGTCCGGCGCGGGGCTCGTCCTCGCGCCGGACTTTCTTCCGCGGGGAGCATCCGCCCCGGCATCGACGTGAGACCGCATGACTGCTGCCGCCGCCGCAACCGTTCACGAGACCATCCCACGCCCGGGGCTGGCAGAGCGGTTCGACCGCCATGCCGGCCGATTGATGGTCCTGCCGGCGGTCGTCGTCCTCCTCTGCTTCGCGATCTTCCCGCTGATCATCTCCGCCTATCTGTCGCTGTCGCGCTTCGCGCTCGCGCCGGGCGGCTTCACCCTCAAGTATGTCGGGCTCTTCAACTTCCGGAAGCTCCTCACCGGCTCGCAGCAGTACCATCTGCTCGGCACCTTCGGTGCCTTCGGGCCGGTCGCCTGGGCAGTGGTGATCATCGCCGCGGCTTTGATCCTCTACCTGCTGGGGCGCTATCTCGTCTCCGGACGCGCCACGGTGGTCGGCACGATCGGCCGCCTGATCACGGCGAGCCTCGTCATGGCGCTGACGCTGCTCCTTGCCGCGACGATCGTCGCCCCCGGCGTGCCCGGGACGATGGTCACGACGCTGATCTATGTCGGCGTCGGCGTCACCGCCCAGTTCCTGCTCGGGCTCGGGCTCGCCATGCTCTGCGCCCAGGCGCTCCGGGGCAGGAACTTCTTCCGCGTGCTTTTCTTCGTGCCGCTGATGGTGACGCCGGTCGGCATCGCCTACACCTTCCGCATGCTCGCCGACATGCAGAAGGGTCCTTTCGCCCCGCTCTTCCAGTCCTTCGGCATCGGCCAGTGGTCGTGGGCGACCGAGGCCTGGTCGGCACGGCTCATGGTGCTGGTCGGCGACACCTGGCAGTGGACGCCGTTCATGTTCATCGTCCTGCTCGCGGCGATCGAGAATCAGCCGCGCGACCAGGTCGAGGCGGCGCGGATCGACGGCGCCAACGGCTTCCAGATCTTCCGCGACATCACCTGGCCGGCGATCGCGCCGGTGGCGGCGACCATCGTCCTCATCCGCCTGATCGAGGCGTTCAAGATCATCGATCTGCCGAACGTGCTCACCGGCGGCGGCCCCGGCCTCGCAACCGAATCGATGACGCTGCACTCCTTCATCGCCTGGCGGACACAGGATCTCGGCGGCTCCGCCGCGGTCGGCTATATGCTCCTCTTCGTCTCGACCATCGTCTGCGTCTCCTTCTTCAATTTCGTGGTACGGCCGGCGCGCCGTTTCGAAGCATGACCGAGAAACGTTCCCTCATGCGGCGCCTGTTCGAGGCGCCCTCGCTCGAACGGCAGGCGCCCGCTGCCAGAGCCGTCACCTACGGGCTCCTCTTCATCTGGTCGCTCGTGGTGCTGGTGCCGCTCTACTGGGTGCTGATCACCTCGTTCAAGAACGAGGGCGACGTCGCCAACGGCCCCTTCTACCTGCCGTTCATCGACTTCCAGCCGAAGACCGACGCCTGGCACTTCATGCTGGTCGACAACAATACGATCGGCCCGTACATCAACTCGGTGGTGGTGGCGCTGGGCAGCACGTTCCTGGCGATCCTGATCGGCTCGCTGGCCGCCTATGCGCTGGTGCGGATCCGCTTCCGGGTGAAGCTCGCCATGGTGGCGATCTTCCTGATCCTCCTGCTCGGGGTCATCCTCGCGGTCGTCGCCTTCGGCATCCTGTGGGAGATCGCGGTCGCCGTGGCCGTCGCACTGTTCGTGCTGGCGCTGTTCACGGTCGGCCGGCGCGCGAAGATGGCGCTCGGCAACTCGGACGTCGAATTCTGGATCATCTCGAACCGCATCATGCCGCCGATCGTGGCAGTGCTGCCGATCTACGTCATGTTCCAGCAGCTGAAGCTGCTCGACACGCAGTTCGCGCTGATCGCCACCTACACCGCCGTCAACCTGCCGATCGTCGTCTGGCTGACCCGCGACTTCTTCGCCGCGATCCCGCTCGACCTCGAGGAAAGCGCCGAGATCGACGGCGCCTCGAAGCTCCGCGTCTTCTTCACCATCGCCCTTCCCCTGGTCCGCTCCGGGTTGGTGGCGACGTTCCTGCTGGTGCTCATCCTCGCCTGGAACGAGTACCTCCTGGCGCTGTTCCTCACCAATGCCAATGCCCAGACGATGCCGGTTCTCGTCTCCGCCCAGAACACGACGCGCGGACCGCAATGGTGGAACATGTCGGTGCTGATCGTGGTGATGATCGCGCCGGTGGTCATCATCGCAACCTTCCTCCAGAAGCACATCGCGCGCGGCCTCCTGGTCGGCGCGGTCAAGGGCTGATCGAGAAAATGCAGGTCACGCTGTCCAACGTCTTCAAGTCCTTCGGCCAGGTCGAGGTGGTGAAGGGCATTACCCTCGAGATCGCGGACGGCGAGTTCCTCGTCCTCCTCGGCCCCTCGGGCTGCGGCAAGACGACGGCGCTGCGGATGATCGCCGGCCTCGAATCGGTGACGTCCGGCAACATCTCGATCGGCACGCGCGACGTCACCAACGTGCTCCCGAAGTATCGCGACGTGGCGATGGTGTTCCAGTCCTACGCGCTCTATCCGCACATGACGGTGGCGAAGAACATCGGCTATCCGCTCAAGCTCCGCGGCGTGCCGGCGGCCGAGCAGGACACGCAGATCCGCGAGGCCGCGGCCAAGGTCCATCTCGAGGACTATCTCGACCGCTATCCTCGCCAGCTTTCCGGCGGCCAGCGCCAGCGCGTCGCCCTCGCCCGCGCCATCGTGCGACGGCCGAGCGTGTTCCTGATGGACGAACCGCTCTCGAATCTCGACGCCAAGCTCCGCAGCTACATGCGCGCCGAGCTGAAGCACCTCCAGGGCGAGCTCGGCGTGACGACGATCTACGTGACCCACGACCAGATCGAGGCGATGACGCTCGCCCACCGCGTCGCGGTCATGAACAAGGGCATCGTCCAGCAGATCGCCAGCCCGCGCGAGATCTACGACAATCCGTCCAACCTGTTCGTCGCCGGCTTCATCGGCTCGCCGCCGATGAACACGCTCGAAGGCGCGATCGCCGACGGCGCCTTCGTCGCGCCCGAGGGCAAGGTGCCGGTGGCGGGTCTCGCGCCGCGGCAGGGGGCGATCTTCGGTTTCCGCCCCGAGGATTCCCGTATCGTCGATCCCGCTGCCGCCGACCTCAAGGGCACCGTCTATGCCTGCGAGTTGACCGGCAACGAGACGATCGTGACCGTCCAGTGCGGCAAGGCCCAGGTCGTGGTCAAGATGGACAAGAACTACGACGTGCCGGCCAACACCGCCGTCGGCATCATGATCGACCGCGACAAGGTCTGCGTCTTCGACGCGGCCACCGGCGACCGCGTCCGCGCCTAGTTCCCGAGCCGGACCGACAACCTCTCTCGTCTAGGCAGCTTCCGCGGTCTCCGGCGGGTGGTGCGCGGGCGCAACGACCAGATGGAAGATGTGGGCATCCGAAACACGGGCGATCCGTGTGACGGCCCGCACCGTGCGCGGGTCGGCGGCGCCGTACTCGCTGATGACCAGCGCCGCGTCGGCGCCAGGTGCGATGCGCCCGATGGCATCGTCGGGGCAATCGACGACGACATGATCGTAGGTGTGGTCAAGCGCGGTGAGCAGCGTCACCAGCCGCTCGCCGGCCAACGCCTCGGGCGTCAGCAACCGCGAGCCGACCGGAATGAAATGGGCGCGGGACCGCCGGTCGCGGAAGATCGTCTCCGCGAAGGACGCCTTACCCGCAAGGAGGTCGGCGAAACCGACCAGGTCGTCGACCTCGCCCATTGCCGTCGGGTTCGCGCCGTCGGCGTGAAGGTCGATCAGCACCACCGTCCGGTCGCGCCCGGCGAGCGCGCGGGCCAGCGCGACGGCGGCCAGCGGACGCCCGTCGCCGTCCGAGTCCTCCGCGAGCGTCGCGACGATGCGACGGCGCCCGGCGACGCTGTCGGCGACCGCGTTCAACGATGCTTCGGCCTCGATCTCGGGCGCGAGCGTCGGATCGTCGTTCTTCGCGCGGCCCACCGCGCGCTCCTCCGTCCACCGCACCCTGCCCTCCGCCGGCGACGGCACGTCGAGATCGGCAAGCGGCTCGAACAAGGTGCGCCGGAACGCGCCGCCGCTGACGATCTCCCGCAGCGCCACGATGGCGATGCCCGCAAGCAGCGCCGCAGCGAAGGCGATCGCGGTCAGGGTCTCGGTCGCGGGCCATTCGGGAGCGCGCGGGATCTGGGCATCCGCGACAATGCGCACGCTGGTCGGCAGCATGCCGCCCTGGGTCAGGGCCGCCTGGCGGTGGAGCGCGGCCTGGAGCCGGTCGCGATCGGCTGAAATCGACTGCTCGAGACGGGCCAGTTCCCCTGCCGCGGCGGCGGCGGCGTCGGCATCGGCGAGCAGCGCATCGATCTCGGCGATGCGGGCAGCGCTCTCGGCAGCGGACGCGTCCAGCCCTGCGGCGAGCCGATCGGCCTCCACTCGAAGCGCGTCGCGGATCTCGCCGATCCGGGCGCCTATCTCGGTGACGCGCGGGTTGCCGAGCGGATTCGCGACCATCTCGCGGCCGAGCTCGACGCGAAGCGCCGCCTGCTCGTCGAGAAGGCCGCGGATCGTCGGATCTTCCTTGAACGCGGGCACGTCCGGAAGCGTGTCCGTCGCAAGGGCGGCGCGAATCGCGGACGCGTCGGCGCGGGCCGCGTCACGTTCGATCCGGGCCTCATCTCGCTCGCGGACCAGGCCGCCGCGCTCCGTATCGTCGATGGCGGCCGCCATGGTGTCCCGCAATCCGCCGGCGCGAGTCTCGGCAGCGGCAATCGCCTCCTGCAGCCGGGTGATCTCCGCGGCGAGCGTCGTCGCCTCGTCGGTTGCCGACTGCCGGAGCGCGACATAAGCATCGGCCACCGTGCCGGCGGCCTGCGCGGCAAGGACCGGATCGGCCGCCCAGAAGGCGATCCGGATCGACGACGGCGGCCTGCCGGCCACCTCGGCTGCGAGATTGTCGTCGTAGAGGGCGAAGATCCGTTCGCCGGGAGAGAGCGCACGAAGGTCGCGGGCAAGACCCAGCATGACCAGGAAGTCGTTGACCGGCGCGCGCCCTTCTACCGCCGCCCGGTATTCCGGCGTGTCGGCGAGGCCGAGCGAGGCGATGACCTGCTCGGCCAGGTCACGCGAACGAATGAGTTGCACCTCGGCGGCCAGCGTGTTCCGGCGGACCTCCGGGTTGTTCGCCGCGATGCCCACCGCAAGGCGAACCTCGGCCCGGTAGAGAGGCGTCAACCGGTCGAGGAAGAGATAGGCGAAGGCCCCGACCAGCGCGGCGACCACGAGCAGCGTCGGAAGCGCCCGCCGGACGGACGTCAGCAGCGCCGACATATCGATGCCGCCGCGGGTCGTGGTTGCGCTTCGGGTTGCTGGCATCGCCGGATACACGGACTCGATCTTCGAGCCGATCATCCGCCGACATGGTAATCACAAGGTTAACAGACAACGATCCCAGTGAACACCATTCATTAACCTTTGGTAATCCGGGCGGAACTCTTCACTGCTCCGCGCATTTTTTTGCGCGCTTTTTACCTCACATTAACCACAACCCGTCGATAGTGCCCTCGCCCACCGCATCGGAGGCTCGAGTTTCCGGCGGGGCGGCAGGGTACGCGCCTTCATCGGCGCGCCGCCGATCTGCCGGCATCGTGTCGCGGGCATCTGGTACTTGCGTAGCCCGCACCCAACAGGCATCGCGCCGCCCTTCGACAGAAGGCGCGGCGCGATCGCTTTTTCCGTCACTCCGACTTCATCGTGCCGTCGGCGTTGAACTGCGCGAGGTAGGCGGTCACGTTCTCGATGTCCTTGTCCTTCTTGAGCCCGGCGAACGCCATCGCCGTGCCCGGCACCGTGCCCCGGGGGTTCTTGATGTACTCGGCGAAGGCTTCGGGGGTCCAGGTAATCCCCGAACTCTCCATGGCATCGGAATAGTTGTAATCCGGGATCGAAGCCGCCGCCCGGCCGAACAGGCCGTTCAACTCCGGCCCGACTTTGTTCTTCGCGCCCTCGCCGACCGCGTGACAGGCCTGGCACTTCTTGAAGACTTGTGCGCCGGCCTTGGGGTCGCCGGCAAGGGCCGGCACGGTCACGAGAATCAGGGCGCAAGCCAGTGCGGTTTTGAGCATCATAAGGGTACCTCCAGTCTGCAGGTTAGAACTATTACCGCGAGCGCCGGCCGGAAAGACGCAAAGATGCCGCGGGGACCGGCGGCAAGCCCCGCGACGTGTGTCCGCGCCATACGCCGCGGACCGATGTGCGCGGAAAGACGGGCGCGGGCCTGCGGCCCTATTTTCGTTGCTTTCTGCGGCTTGGTGTCGTTGAACCCTCACGAGACAGGCCCCAAGCGGACGAGACGACGTGAACCGACGCCAATTCGCCCTCGGCGCTGCTGCCATTGCCGGCCAGGCCCTGCTGCAACGTGTCGCGCTCGCCGCGACCGCCGCGCCCGACAACACGGTGCCGACCGGCTACAACTGGAAGGCGTTCCCACCGACGGACAGCAAGGACGCCTTCGTCGCCTGGATGGTGACGAACCGCGGCGAGGATCCGGTCTATCTGGCCCAGCGTTTCGATCGGTTCGAGCACCTCGTCGGCCACCGCGACCTGTTCACCGACCGCGACAAGCGCGCGTTCCTGATGACGCCGCGCGAGCAGTTCTGCCTTCCGGTCAACCTGCCGCGCGTCTATGAACGCGCCTTTCTCGACATCGGCTACGGGGTGACGATTTCAGGCCCCAACCTCGTCGGCCGCATGACCAGTTCCATCGACGTGCAGTTCGGCGAAAAGGTGCTCGAGATCGGCACCGGCTCGGGCTATCAGTCGGCCTATCTCGCCAACCTCACGGACAAGATCTGGTCGATCGAGATCATCAAGCCGCTGGCCGAGCGGACGCGCGGCTTCTACGACGCGCTGATCGCCCGCGGCTATACGGAATACGCCTCGATCACCTCCAAGAACGCCGACGGCTATTACGGCTGGGACGAGGCGGGGCCGTTCGACAAGATCATCGTCACCTGCGGCATCGACCACATCCCGCCGCCCCTGCTCCGCCAGCTCAAGTCCGGCGGGATCATGGTGATCCCGATCGGGCCGCCGGGGGCGCAGCACGTGCTCAAGGTGGTCAAGAAGAAGGGCCTGCTCGGCGGCGAGCGGATCGTCCGCTCCGACATCTACCGCGGGTCGGTGGTGCCGTTCGTGCCCTTCACCAAGCTCGAGGGCGAGGAGATCGTCGGCACCCACGACGGCGGCGGCGACGCACCGACCGAGTGAGGCCGCCGGCCGGGGGCAAGCGATGACGGCCGCGACCGCAAGCGACGACGCGCCCTTCGCGGGCCGCGGCAACCCCGCCCTCTACCTCGCCGTGGCGTTGGTCGCGGGCGCGGTCATCGTCCTGCAGATCGGGCTGATGCGCGTCTTCGCCGTCGGCTCGTGGTCACACTTCGGCTCGCTCGTGGTGAGCCTCGCGATGCTCGGCTTCGGTCTCGCCAGCGTCATCATGTGCATCGCCAACGACTGGTTCGTGCGCCACTGGCGGGCCGTCGCCGGCGTCTCGCTGCTCGCGTGCGGGCCGCTGATGGCCGCCTCCACGCTCCTTGCCCAGACCATCCCTTTCAACCCGGTCTTCCTAGTCTCCGACCCGGAACAGAAGTGGCGGCTCCTCGGCAACTTCCTCCTCTACCTGACGCCGTTCCTCGCCGCCGCGTTCTTCCTCGGGGTGGTGTTCCTGAAGGCCCGCGAGGCGTTCCCCCGCGTCTACTTCGCCGACCTGACCGGCTCCGGCATCGCCGGGCTCCTCGTGCTCGGCGCCATGTACGTCTTCGCGCCCGAGGAGATCGTTGCCGTGCCGCTGGCGCTCTGGGCGCTCGGCGGCGTCTTATGGTTCGTCGGAACCGGCAGCCGCGCCGGTCCCGCGGTGCTGATCGGCACGGCCGCAGCCTCACTCACGGCCTATCTCGTCCTCCCCGCCGTCACCGCAACGCCGTCGATCGCGGTCTCGCCCTACAAGGGGGTCGCCTACGCGCGGAACTTCCCCGACGCGGCGCGCATCTACCGCAGCGTCTCGCCGTTCGGCGACCTCCAGGTCTACGCCTCGTCCTACATGCACTTTGCGCCGGGCCTGTCCGACAACGCGGCATTCAACCTGCCCGACCTGCCGCCCAACACCTATGTCGGCCTCTACATGGACGGCGACGGCCCCGAGGGTATCATGCGCCCGCTCGGCGAGGCGGAGCGCGACTATTTCTTCTACCTGCCGATGTACTATCCCTACGTGGTGAA
>JBIQKL010000041.1:0-1812 GCA_044506555.1 Hyphomicrobiales bacterium
CGATTGACCGCGGCGCCGTCCATCACCTCGTGACGGAGGCCGTGCTCCCGGCACGAGGCGAGCGATCCCTCGAACAGGCCGCTGCCTTCGGGACCGGCGTCGATGCCGCCGGTCGTGTAGAGGAGCCGCTCGTCGGCGCGCTCGCCCATCTCCCGCCATAGGTCGTAGGCGCGGCGGAGCAGGGGCACGTAGGCCGGGTGCTCGGAATAGGCGAGGCGGATGATCCGGGTATGGCCGTGCGAGGAGCCGAAGGCGTGGGGGATGTCGTGGCGCTCGAGGCCGAGGACGCGGAGGCCGCGCGCGGCCAGATGGTAGCAGGCCGCCGACCCCATGCCGCCGACGCCGGCAACGATCACGTCATAGGGCGGGGGCACGGCGGCGCTACCCGCCGGTGACGCTCATGTGGCGGGAGACGGCGGGCTTGCGGTGCGCGCGGTCGATGACGAAGTCATGCCCCTTCGGTTTGCGGGAGATCGCCTCGGCGATCGCCGCCTGGAGCAGTTCGTCGCCCTCGGAGGCGCGGAGCGGCGCGCGAAGGTCGGCGGCGTCCTCCTGCCCGAGGCACATGTAGAGCGTCCCGGTGCAGGTGACGCGCACGCGGTTGCAGCCTTCGCAGAAATTGTGGGTGAGCGGGGTGATGAAGCCGAGCCGCCCGCCAGTCTCGGCGACGCGGACATAGCGGGCGGGACCGCCGGTCTTGTAGGGGATGTCCTCCAGCGTCCAGCGCTCGGCGAGCCGGGCGCGGACGAGGCTGAGGGGAAGATACTGGTCGGTGCGGTCCTCGCCGATCTCGCCGAGCGGCATCGTCTCGATCAGGGTCAGGTCCATGCCCTCGCCATGCGTCCAGCGCAGGAGATCCTCGATCTCGTGCTCGTTGACGTCCTTGAGGGCGACCGCATTGATCTTGACGTGGAGACCGGCCCGCTGCGCGGCGCGGATGCCGTCGATCACCTTCGCGAGGTCGCCCCATCGGGTTATGGCGCGGAACCGTTCGGGATCGAGCGTGTCGACCGAGACGTTGATGCGCCGGACGCCGTGGGCGACGAGTGCGTCGGCGTAACGGGCAAGCTGCGACCCGTTGGTGGTCAGCGTCAGTTCGTCGAGCGCGCCCGACCGGATGTGGCGGCCGAGACTCGCGACCAGGGACATGATGTTCTTGCGGACCAGCGGCTCGCCGCCGGTGAGCCGGAGCTTCCGCACGCCGCGCTCGATGAAGGCCGAGCACAGCCGGTCGAGTTCCTCGAGCGACAACACCTCCCGCTTCGGCAGGAACGTCATGTCCTCGGCCATGCAGTAGACGCAGCGGAAATCGCACCGGTCCGTCACCGACACGCGGAGATAAGTGATCGCCCGGCCGAACGGATCGACCAACGGCGGGAGCTGCGGCAAAGCGGACATTGGCGGGCGAACTATTTCCATGGCCATATCGCTATAGATAGCGAAGCGCCGCCGTGCTTCAAAGGCCGAACTGCAATCGAACCGCGGACTGCGACATGACGACTGACGATGCCTGGCCGGTCGAGATCCGCCTTCGGAGAGATCGCCGGGCCCTGCTGGTGCGATTCGACGACGGCACCGAATACGACTTGCCGGCCGAGTATCTCCGCGTCCTCAGCCCGTCGGCGGAGGTTCAGGGCCACAGCGCCGAACAGCGCCAGACGGTACCGGGCAAGCGAGACGTGACGCTGACGGCCGTCACGCCGGTCGGGAACTACGCCGTGCGGCTCACCTTTTCGGATCGCCACGACACCGGCCTCTATGCCTGGAGCTACCTCCGCAAGCTCGGCCGCGAGCGCGACACGCTCTGGGCCG